>NZ_CP048397.1:5112006-5424013 GCF_010384365.1 Streptomyces sp. S4.7
ACAAGGACCGCACCAAGTTCGAGGAGCACTTCGACGAGTGCTCACCGTGTCTGGAGAAGTACGGACTCGAACAGGCCGTGAAGAAGCTGGTCAAGCGGTGCTGCGGGCAGGACGACGTGCCCACCGACCTGCGGGCCAAGGTCATGGGGCGGATCGACCTCATCCGGGCGGGCCACACCGTGCCCGAGCGGGACGTGACGGCCGTCGACACCGACCGGACGGCGGCCGCCGGCGAGTAGTCGGCAACCGCAGCACCACACGCCTACGGGGCGCGCCGCGCACATCGCGGCGCGCCCCGCGTGTATTTCCCCACGTATCACCCGATGGTGCTAATCACCGCCGCACACCGGTGGGGCGACGCCCAACTGGCTAGCCTGGCCCTTCCTTTCGGGCCGGTGGCACAGGGGGCGGGTGCGGGGTGAGAGCGGGGTGAACGCCATTCCGGTAGCGGCACGCGCGTACATCTGCTGCGCCGCGCTGGGCGCCCTCACGTGTGTGCTTCCCGCGTTCGCGCTGCCCGGGCTACGACTGCTGGGCCCCGTGGCGGGGACGGCGAGCCTGTGGCCCGCCGTCCTGCTGCTCGGCGCGCTGTACGCGCTCTGCGAGACGCCCGCCCGCTGCCGCTTCGCCGGGAGATCGGTGCGCGGCTCGGTACCCGTCGCCGCCGGATCGTTCTTCCCCGTGCTGCTCACCGCCGCGTACCTGCTGCCGCCCGCGGCCGCCGCGCTCGTGGCCGTCCCCGGAGCGCTGGCCGGCCAGGTGACGCGCCGGCCGGCCGGGGTCCGCCGGGTGTGGCGCGCGGCGCAGCTCGCCATCGCCGTCTGGGGCGCCGCCCAGGCCCACCGGCTCCTCGGAGGACCGGCCGCGCTGGGCGGCACCGCCGCCGCCCCCGGCCACGGCGTCCCCGACTTCCCGTACGTCCTGCTGCCCGCCGGGGCCGGGGCGCTCGCCCTCTGCGTGGTCCTGAGCGCGCTCGACGGCGGCATCCTCGTCACCGCCGAACGGCGCCCCGTCCGCACGGCCTGGCGCGGCCTGCTGCCGCGCTCGCTCGCGCCGTACGGCGCGCACGCGCTGGCCGGGCTGATGATGGCCGTCCTCTGGCGCAGCCCGTACGGGCCGCTCTCCGCGCTCTTCGTACTGCTGCCGATGTACATCTCCTGCTGGGTCTTCGCGCAGTACCACCGTGAGCGCGCGGCCCACCAGGCGACCATCAGGGCACTCGTGCAGGCCGTCGACCTCAAGGACCGGTACACGCGCGGCCACAGCGAACGCGTGGGGCGCGCGTCGGCGATGATCGCCGGGGAGCTGGGGATGGACGGCGAACGCCTGGAGGTCCTCCGGTTCGCCGGGATCCTGCACGACGTGGGCAAGCTAGGCGTCCCCACGCGCGTGCTGCGCAAGGACGGGCCGCTGACCCCGGAGGAGCGGCGCGTCATCGAGCTGCACCCCGAGTACGGCCACGAGATCGTGCGCGGCATCGACTTCCTCGGCGAGGCCCGGTCGGCGATCCTGCACCACCACGAAAGGCTCGACGGCAGCGGCTATCCGTACGGACTGGCGGGCGCCGAGATCCCGGAGTTCGCACGGGTCGTCGCCGTCGCGGACGCCTTCGACGCGATGACCTCGACCCGCTCCTACCGCCGGGCGCGGCCGGTGCCGGTGGCGGTGGCGGAGCTGCGGCGCTGCGCGGGCTCCCAGTTCGACCCCAGGATGGTGCGGGCGCTCGTACGGGCGCTGGACCGCCACGGCTGGCAGACGGCGGTGACGTCGGACGAGCAGTGCCCCGTGCCACGGCGCCCGCCCGAGCCCGCCGTGCGCGCCGGGGCGCGTCTTCCGGCACCTGAGCGCGCGGTCGCAGCCCCCCGAAAAGATGTCCCACCCACACGCCACCCGGACGGCCCGCGCACGACCCCGACGACCCCGACGAGACCGACGACACCGGGCGCTCCCGGCGGTGGCGCGTGAAGGCGGCGCGGGCCGGCGGCGGGGCGACCCCGACCGCTCCTCGTCACGGCCCCCGCGGCGCGAGACCGTGGGGGCCGTGCCGCCGGCGGCAAGGCCCGCGCCCGGGTCCCCGGCGGTCGCGCGTGAACGCCGGGGGACCGGACGGCGGGCGGCCCCGGCGGCCGTTCCCGCGGAGGTGCTTACGGCAGGGCGTGCGCGTGCCTGCGGCGTTCCCGAGCGGGCAGCTGTGAGCGCCGGGTGGGCCCGGTTGCCGGGCGATGGCTCCGGCGGCCCCCGGCGTGGGGCTCGGGGGGCCTCGTGCGGCGCGAGGGCCCGCCGGCCGGTGGCCCCGGCCGCCGCTTCCCGTACCGGCGCTTACGGCATCCGCGCCTGCGAAACCCCCAGCAGGCGCCCGTGAGCGCCCCGCACGCTCCGCCGTGCCGGCTCTCCCCCACCGTCGTCGCCGTGCGTGGTGCCGCGCTCGGGCTCGCGGGGGCCGGGCTCGGGTGGACGCTGTGGCACGGTGTCGTCGAGCCCCGGAACGCGCTCGCCTTCGGTGTGCTCATCACCCTCGGGGAACTCGTCCGCCAGGGCGCCCTCCCCGGTGAACGCGAGCCCGCGCCCCTCGCGTACGCCGGGGCCCTCGCGTACGCCCTGCTCGGGCAGAGCGCGGGGCGGCCGGTCGAGCACGGTGTGCTCCAGACCGTCGCCGTCGTCGTCGCGGCGGTCCTCCTCGGCGCCGTACCGCATGTCGCCCTCGGGCGCGGCCCCTCGCTCGACCACGTGGCCCGCCGTGTGCTCACCGTCGGCTTCGCCGCCCTCTGTTTCCAGCCGCTCGTCGCCTCGGGCGAGTTGGGAAGGCGCGTCGGCGAGGGCCCGTACTACGCCCTTCTGCTCCTCCTCCTGCTGATTCTCACCGCCCTGTGCGACGCGGTCATCTCCGCGCTGACGCTGCGCGCCCGCACCCGCCATCCGTACGGCCCGCTCCTGCGCGACGAACTGCGCGCACTGATCGGCATCGGCTCGGCCGTCTGCGCGACCGGCGCGGTGATGGCGCTCGGCGTCGCCGTCGCGGGGCTGTGGGCGCTGCCCGTCCTCTGCGTGCCGCTGCTGCTGACCCAGCTGTCCTTCCGCCGGTACGTCGCGGTCCGTACGACTTACCGGCAGACCATCGCCTCGCTCGCCCGCGCCACCGAGATCGCGGGCTACACCCGGCAGGGTCACGCCCGCAGGGTCGCCGAGCTGAGCCGCGCGGTCGGCCGTGAGCTGGGGCTCTCCGGGACGGAGCTGACCGTCCTGGAACACGCCGCGCTGATGCACGACATCGGCCAGCTCTCGCTCGTCGACCCGGTGCCCGACGGCGCGACCGCCCTGCTGCCGATCACCGAGCAGCGGCGGATCGCGCTGCTCGGCGGCGCCGTCGTACGCCGCACCGGGGTCCCCTCGGCGGTCGCCGTCGTCGTGGAACGGCAGGCCGATCCGTACCGCGAACAGTCTCTGCCGGCCCGGATCGTCCGCACCGTCAACGCGTACGACGATCTCGCCACCGCGGGTGCCGACGGCGGAGGGGCGACCGGGCCGCTCAGCGCACTGGAGCGGCTACGCCTCGGAACCGGCCACGACTACCAGCCAGAGGTCGTGGAATCCCTGGCACGCGTCCTGTCACGTGGTGGTCTGACCCCTGGTCGGGCTGGGTAACCCATGGGTAAGGAGCGAGCGTCCGACCGGGCATGGTTGGATGCGAAGAGGAGTCCAAGAGGGTGTACGGGGGCACAGACCCGAGCGACCGGCAGGCGGGAATCGTGAAGATCTTCGGGAAGGTACGGCATCGACCCTCCGCCTCGTGGCGGCAGGCCACCGACCGCGCGTTCACGCTGATCGGCGACGGACGGTACGAGGACGCGGGTGCGCTGCTCACGCGCGCGGCGGATCTGGAGCCCTGGCTCTCCGAGTCCTGGTTCAACCTGGCTCTGCTGCACAAGTTCCGGCACGACTGGGAGCAGGCGCGGGCCGCCGGGCTGCGCGCCGTCGCGCTGCTCGACAAGGAGGCCGGGGCACCCGATTGGTGGAACGTCGGGATCGCGGCCACCGCGCTCCAGGACTGGCCGCTGGCGCGGCGGGCCTGGCAGGCGTACGGCCTCAAGGTGCCCGGCAATCAGTACACGGCCGCCGCGACCGGCGAGCCCGTCGGCATGGAGCTGGGCAGCGCGGCCGTCCGGCTCTCGCCCGAGGGCGAGGCCGAGGTCGTCTGGGGCCGCAGGCTCGACCCGGCCCGGATCGAGATCCTGTCCATCCCGCTGCCGTCGTCGGGCCGCCGCTGGGGCGAGGTCGTCCTGCACGACGGCGTGCCGAACGGCGAGCGTACGACCGCCGCGGGGTCGAGCGGCGCCGCGCGGGCCTTCCCGGTCTTCGACGAGATCGAGCTGTGGGCCCCGTCGCCCGTGCCGACCTGGGTGGTGCTCCTGGAAGCGGCGACCGAATCCGACCGGGACGCCCTGGAGCGGCTGGCGGCCGACGCGGGCTTCGCCGCCGAGGACTGGTCGTCCTCCGTACGGCTGCTCTGCCGGGCCTGCTCGGAGAGCCGGATGCCGAGCGCCGAGGGCGACGGCGAACATCTCGATCCGCACGACCACAGCGAGCCCGGACATCCGGGGCCGCTCGGGCATCGTACGGAGGGCGAGCTGTGGGTGCCCGAGCGCGAGTGCGGGATAGCCGCTCCGCCCGGACTGGTCAAGGGCCTGCTCGACGGCTGGGTGGCCGACAGCCCGGACACGCGTGAGTGGCGGGACCTCGAAGAGGTCTGCTGACGCACGGCCCTGGACACGCCCTGGGCGGGCCTTGAGGGGCCTTGGGCGGGCCGGATCCCGGGCAGGGCTGCGGACAGCGCCACGGCGGGCCGTAGGCTGTACGGGCACATCGCGCAGGCAGCGGTGTACAGGCAGCAGCGGGTACCGAGGAAGGCGTACTGCGGACATGGCGCAGCAGGAGACGGACCAGAAGACCGAGGGCGGGGCCTCCCAGGCGGAGCGGGGGGACGGGTTCGTCGCGGGCGGCGAGGGCATCGTGGACGACGAGGGGTTCGTCGCCGACACCCAGGACGCGCAGGCGCGTGAGCTGGCGTACCGCGAGCGCGGCACGTCGCGCCCGATCACCGTCGTCGGCAATCCGGTCCTGCACAAGGAGTGCAAGGACGTCACCGAGTTCGACGGCAAGCTCGCCGAACTCGTCGACGACATGTTCGCCAGCCAGCGGACGGCGGAGGGCGTGGGCCTGGCCGCCAACCAGATCGGCGTGGACCTGAAGGTCTTCGTCTACGACTGCCCGGACGACGACGGCGTGCGGCACGTCGGCGTCGTGTGCAACCCCGTGCTGGACGAACTCCCTCCCGAGGCGCGCAACCTGGAGGACGGCAACGAGGGCTGCCTGTCCGTCCCGACCGCGTACGCGGAGCTGGCGCGGCCCGACTACGCGGTGGTCCGGGGCCAGGACGTCAACGGCAAGCCGATCAAGGTGCGCGGCACGGGCTACTTCGCGCGCTGCCTTCAGCACGAGACGGACCATCTGTACGGATACCTGTACATCGACCGGCTCTCGAAGCGCGACCGCAAGGACGCGCTGCGGCAGATGGAAGAGGGCACGCCGCGCTACGAGACGGTGCCGAACGCCTGACCGTCCGATCGCCCGGTCCGGCGCCCGGTCCGGGCTCCGGACCCGGCGATCGGCCCGGCGTCGCCGACCGGATGTCGGCCGACCCTCCGTACCTGACGACTCAACGGCCCCGTTTCCGGACATCCGGAAACGGGGCCGATGTCATCGCGCGGGAGCAGGAGGTGGAGCGTGGCCCCGTCGCCATTGGTTCGACAAATGGCCCTGCTCGGGGGCGGGTTGACGCGCGTCGACCCTTGCGCCACTCTCTGCCGTACATCTCGCCTCGAGTCTGGAGACCCGATGCTCCGACGTACCTCAAGACTTCTGCTCAGCATGGTCATGACCCTGTCGTTCGCTTGGGCGGGCGCGGTGGTCACCGCCGGCACCGCTCAGGCCGACGGCTGCTACACGTGGTCCGGCACCCTCTCCCAGGGGTCCAGCGGCGCCGCTGTGACCCAGCTCCAGATCCGCGTGGCCGGCCACGCGGGCAACGGCGCCGTACTCGCCATCGACGGCGCGTACGGACCGGCGACGGCCGCCGCGGTCAAGCGCTTCCAGTCCGCGTACGGACTCGCCGCCGACGGCGTCGCCGGCCCCGACACCTTCAACAAGATCTACCAGCTCCAGGACGACGACTGCACGCCGATCCACTTCACCTACGCCGAGCTCAACAACTGCAACTCCGACTGGTCGGGCGGCGCGGTGAGCGCGGCGACGGCCAAGTCCAACGCCCTGCGCACCATGTGGAAGCTGGAGGCGATGCGGCACGCGATGGGCGACCAGCCGCTCCGTGTCACCAGCGGATTCCGCTCGCAGGCGTGCAACAACGCGGTCGGCGGGGCCAGCAACAGCCGCCATCTGTACGGTGACGCCGCCGACATCGGGTCCGGACCGCACACGCTGTGCGCGCTGGCCCAGAACGCGCGGAACCACGGCTTCAACGGCATCCTCGGCCCGGGCTACCCCGGTCACAACGACCACGCGCACGTGGACCACCGCTCGGGCCGCTTCTGGTCGGCGCCGAGCTGCGGGATCTGATTCACGGGATCCGTCCGCGGGATCTGTCCCTCTGATCCTCTGACGCCTCCTCGCACCGGGGCCTCACGCGACGCGCGTGGGGCCCCGGAACGTGCGCCGGTAGACGTTCGGGGTCGTCCCGAGCGTGCGCAGGAAGTGGTGCCGCAGCCCCGCCGCGTTGCCGAAGCCCGACCGGCCGGCGATCGCGTCCACCGTCTCGTCCGTCCCCTCCAGCAACTCCTGTGCCAGCAGGACGCGTTGGCGCAGCAGCCAGCGGTACGGGGTGGTGCCCGTCTCCTGCTGGAAACGGCGCGCGAAGGTGCGGGGTGACATGTGGGCGCGCTCCGCGAGCTGTTCGACGGTCATCTCGCTGTCCAGGTGCCGCTCCATCCAGGCGAGGACCCCGCCCACCGTGTCGCACGCGGTGGGCAGCGGGCGCTCGATGAACTGCGCCTGCCCGCCGTCGCGGTGCGGCGGAACCACCATGCGGCGGGCGATCGCGTTGGCGACCTCGGGGCCGTGCTCCTGGCGTACGACATGGAGGCAGGCGTCGATGCCGGCGGCCGTACCGGCGGAGGTGACGACCGGTCCGTCGTCGACGTACAGCACGTCGGGCTGCACGTCGGCCAGCGGGTACGCCTCCGCCAGCTCGGCGGAGTGCATCCAGTGGGTGGCGCAGCGGCGCCCGTCGAGCAGCCCGGCGGCGCCGAGGGTGAACACGCCCGCGCAGACACTGAGCACCCGCGCGCCCCGGTCCACGGCCCGGCGCAGCGCGTCCAGCAGCTCGGGCGGGTAGTCCCGGACGACGTAGGTGTCCCCGGCCGGTACGCAGATCAGATCGGCCTCCTCCAGCCGGTCGAGCCCCTGGAGCGCGGAGATGGTGAACCCGGCGTGCGTACGCAGGACGGGACCCTCGGCGGAGACGACGGCGAAGTCGTAGACGGGCAGCCCCTGCGCGCTGCGGTCGAGGCCGAACACCTCGCAGAGCACGCCGAGCTCGAAAGGGTGCACTCCGTCGAGCAGGACGACCGCCACGTTTCTCAGCATGGATGCAGTGTGGCAGTAATTCGATGGTTCATGACAGTCCTGCCACTGCTCTTTCCGGTGCGGAACGACGACAGTGGAGGCATGAACGCAATCGGTGGTTACCTCGTCGTACTTGCCCTTTTCGGCCTTCTCGCCCTTCCCGGTCTCATCGGGTACATCAGGGACCGCGCCATCGACCGCCAACTGCGGCGCGCGGAGCACCTGGACGGCGCCCCCGAGCCGCCCGTCGGCCGCCCACCCACGTATGCGCCGACGCGGCCACCGCTGCACCGATCGCGTACCACAGCAGGTCAGGCGTATTGAAGGTCGAGCCGAGCACGAGCCGCACGATCACGCTCCGCTCGGCCGGCCCTTCGGTCACCCCGCTGAGCTGAAGCAACTCGACGGCGCAACTGAACCCGAACGCGCCGGCGCCCGCGACGACGGGCCGCACACGGGGAGCGGCCAGGACGACGAGGACGTACACGAGGACGGCATACAGCGCGACCCCGCCGTACTTTGCGACGTCTCCTCCGGCGACAACCCGTATCCCGAGCCCGGCCCCGACAACCCCCACGGCAACCGCCGCAACCACCAACCGCTCACCCGCACGAACCCCCATGGTGCTCATGCGGGACAGGCTATGTCCGGATTCAGGAGCCGGCGAAGGAGAGGAACGTGCGCCACGGGTTGTTGGAGACGTGCAGGACGGGGCCGGGAGCCGTCTTGGAGTCGCGGATGTGGACCGTGGTGGGGGCGAGGGCAATCTCTACGCAGTCGCCGCCGGCCGAGCCGCTGTAGCTGCTCTTGAACCATGTCAGCCGGGCGGGTCCGGCCGTGGCCTGTTCAGCGTTCATGCCTCTCCTGCCAAGCGCTTGATAAGCCGTGCAGACTGCTCGATGTTCAGAGCCTGCATACGCAGCTTGCCATGACGCAACCCGAAGGCACTGACAGTTGTGGGATTGGTGATCACGAATCCCACTTCCTGGGATTCGATGTAACCGACTCGGCGATGCTCCAGGGTCTCCAGAATGACCATGGAGCCGTCGAGCCCCGGGTGAATACCGCGATCCGCAGGCATGACCTGGATCGACACATTGCGCAACGCGCCCTGGTTCAGAAGGTGGTGAAGCTGGTTCTTCATTACGTCGGCGGTGCCCACCGTGTTGGTCAGGGCCTGTTCGCCGATGACGAAGCATGTCTCCACCAGCGGTGTCCTCGTGAGCAGCTTCTGCCGGTTGAGCCTGGCTTCGACACGTTGGTCAATGACTTCCTCGCTGAGCGGCGGGCAGTGGGCCGAAACCACCGCTTTCGCGTACTCCTCGGTCTGGAGCAAGCCAGGGACGAGCAGCGGATCGGACGAGAACCGGCTCACAGCTTCCGTCTCGATCTGCGCGAAGTCCTGGAAGAACGCGGGAAGTTTCGCGAGGTCGACGTCGTCCTGCAGGACGGCCAGCGCCCCGCCCGCGTTCAGCGTCGCCTCCGCGCCCTCGGTGAACGCCCTCTTCGCCGGTCTGCGGCCCCGCTCGACCGAGGCGACCAACTCCACGGAGTAGCCCAGCGCGTCCGAGAGTTCCTGTTGGGTCATCCCCAGCCGCTCGCGGTAGAGCTTGACCAACTTCCCGTAGCCGACCCAGATGCCCGGACGATTGTCGACCGGTGTCCCCTGCCTTTTCTGACCGCGGCTGGTTCCCATACGCCTCACACCCCAACGTACCGATGTGCGAATGTAGTTCACCATCCAACGCGGGGCGTACAACCCCGGTCACGGTCCGCGAGCCGTACAACCGGGGTCAGTACGGGGCGCCCCTCCGCAGTTCCCACGTCTGGAGCGTCACGCTTCGCGGCTCGTTCTCACGGATCACCGGTGGCTCGTCCGTGAGTTGGAATCCCGTCTTGCGCGCCACCGCCGCGCTCGCCGCGTTGTCCGGTTCTATCCGGAGCAGCGCACGGCGGACTCTCGCGTCGTGGAACGCGTGCGGGAGCATCAGGCGTACCGCTCGGGACGCCAGGCCCCGGCGGCGGTGGAGCGCGCCGATTCCGTAGGCGAGTTCGACCTCGGATCCGTCCCCCGCCGCGACGAACAGCAGCACCTCGCCCATGGGAGTGTGCCCGTCCGTCGTGATGGCGAGCTGGAGCGCCTGGCCCGCCGCCCGCCGTTCGTGGGCGCGGATCACGTACGCACGTGCCGCCGTCTCGTCGAACGGTGCCCGCAGCGGCGTCCAGCGGTCCATCTCGGGCTCGTCGAAGAGGGCGGACAGGGCGGGGGCGTCGGCCTCGGTCCATTCGCGGAGTTGAAGGCCCTCACCCGCGGGGAGGGGAGTGTGAAACATGGGGTCATCGTGCCCGAGCCCCGCGGCACCCGCCACGGGGCTCGGGCAGTCACGCCTTCTTAGAAGTCGTCGTCGAAGCCGACCGTGCCCTCCACCGCCACCTGGTACGCCGACGGGCGGCGTTCGAAGAAGTTCGTCAGTTCCTGGACGCCTTGCAGCTCCAGATACGAGAACGGGTTCTCCGAGCCGTACACCGGCGCGAAGCCCAGGCGCTGGAGGCGCTGGTCCGCGACGCACTGGAGGTATTCGCGCATCGACTCCGTGTTCATGCCCGGCAGACCATCGCCGCACAGGTCGCGGCCGAACTGGAGCTCCGCCTCGACCGCCTCCTTCAGCATGTCGGTGACCTGCTGAAGGAGCTCGTCGTCGAAGAGTTCCGGCTCCTCCTTACGGACGGTGTCCACGACCTCGAAGGCGAAGTTCATGTGCATCGTCTCGTCGCGGAAGACCCAGTTGGTGCCGGTGGCCAGCCCGTGCAGCAGGCCGCGCGAGCGGAACCAGTAGACGTACGCGAACGCTCCGTAGAAGAACAGGCCCTCGATGCAGGCCGCGAAGCAGATCAGGTTCAGCAGGAAGCGGCGCCGGTCGGCCCGGGACTCCAGGCGGTCGATCTTCTCGACCGAGTCCATCCACTTGAAGCAGAACTGCGCCTTCTCGCGGATCGACGGGATCTCCTCGACCGCGTCGAACGCCGCCGCTCGGTCCGCCGGGTCAGGAAGGTAGGTGTCGAGCAGCGTCAAGTAGAACTGGACGTGCACGGCCTCCTCGAAGAGCTGGCGTGAGAGGTAGAGCCGCGCCTCGGGGGAGTTGATGTGCTTGTAGAGCGTCAGCACCAGATTGTTCGAGACGATCGAGTCGCCCGTCGCGAAGAACGCGACCAGCCGGCCGATCATGTGCTGCTCACCTGGGGTGAGCTTGCCGAGGTCGGCGACGTCGGAGTGGAGGTCGACCTCCTCCACCGTCCAGGTGTTCTTGATCGCGTCGCGGTAGCGCTCGTAGAAGTCCGGGTAACGCATGGGGCGCAGGGTCAGTTCGAAGCCCGGGTCGAGCAGGTTCTTCTCTACGGCAGGGGTGGTCATCACTGGCAGGCCTCGCAGGACTCGGGGTTTTCCAGGGAGCAGGCGATGGCGTCGGCGTCCGGCGCCATCTGTGCGGGTGCGGGCACGGCGGCGGTGACCGGCTGCGACTTCGCGGCACGGGCGATCCGCGTCGCCGGGCGCGACCGCAGGTAGTACGTGGTCTTGAGGCCCTTCTTCCAGGCGTACGCGTACATCGAGCTGAGCTTCCCGATGGTCGGCGTCTCCAGGAACAGGTTCAGCGACTGGCTCTGGTCGAGGAACGGCGTACGCGCCGCCGCCATGTCGATCAGGCCGCGCTGCGGGATCTCCCACGCCGTGCGGTACAGCTCGCGCACCTCGGCCGGGATCCAGCCGAAGCCCGCCACCGAGCCGTTGGACTCGCGCAGCGCCTCACGGGACTGGGCGTCCCACACGCCGAGCTTCTTCAGTTCGGCCACCAGGTAGGCGTTGACCTGGAGGAACTCGCCCGACAGCGTCTCGCGCTTGAAGAGGTTGGAGACCTGCGGCTCGATGCACTCGTAGACGCCCGCGATCGAGGCGATGGTGGCCGTCGGCGCGATGGCGAGCAGCAGCGAGTTGCGCATACCGGTCTTCGCGACGCGCGCCCGCAGGGCTTCCCACCGCTCGGGCCAGTTGAGCGTGACGTCGTAGTGGTCCGGGTGCAGCACGCCGCGCGCGGCGCGGGTCCTCGACCAGGCCGGCAGCGGGCCCTCGCGCTCGGCGAGGTCACAGGACGCCTCGTAGGCGGCGAGCATGATCCGCTCGGCGATACGGGTGGAGAGCGCCGCGGCCTCGGCGGAGTCGAACGGCAGCCGCTTCTTGAAGAAGACGTCCTGGAGGCCCATCACACCCAGGCCCACCGGGCGCCACTTGGCGTTGGAGCGGCCGGCCTGCTCGGTCGGGTAGAAGTTGATGTCCACGACCCGGTCGAGGAAGGTCACGGCGGTACGGACGCTGTCGTCCAGCCGCTCCCAGTCCAGCTCGCCGCTCTCGGTCACGAACGCGCCGATGTTGACCGAGCCGAGGTTGCAGACGGCCGTCTCGCCGTCGTCGGTGACCTCCAGGATCTCGGTGCAGAGGTTCGAGGAGTGCACGACGGCGCCGGGCTCGGCGGTCTGGTTCGCCGTACGGTTCGACGCGTCCTTGAAGGTCATCCAGCCGTTGCCGGTCTGCGCCAGCGTACGCATCATGCGGCCGTACAGCTCACGCGCCGGGATGGTCCTGCGGGCCTTGCCGGCCGCCTCGGCCGCCCGGTACGCCGCGTCGAAGTCGTCGCCCCACAGGTCGACCAGCTCGGGCACGTCGGCGGGGGAGAACAACGACCAGTCGCCGTCCGCGTCGACCCGGCGCATGAACTCGTCGGGGATCCAGTGCGCGAGGTTCAGATTGTGCGTACGGCGCGCCTCCTCGCCGGTGTTGTCGCGCAGCTCCAGGAACTCCTCGATGTCCGCGTGCCACGTCTCCAGGTAGACGCAGGCCGCGCCCTTGCGCCGGCCGCCCTGGTTGACCGCGGCGACGGAGGAGTCGAGCGTCCGCAGGAACGGCACGATGCCGTTGGAGTGCCCGTTCGTGCCGCGGATCAGCGAACCGCGGGCGCGGATGCGGGAGTACGAGAGGCCGATGCCGCCCGCGTGCTTCGAGAGGCGGGCCACCTGGTGGTAGCGGTCGTAGATGGAGTCCAGCTCGTCCAGCGGGGAGTCCAGCAGATAGCAGGACGACATCTGGGGGTGCCGGGTGCCGGAGTTGAAGAGCGTGGGGGAGGAGGGGAGGTAGTCGAGCCGGCTCATCAGGCCGTACAGCGCGGCGACTTCGTCCATGGCGGCCGGGGAGTCGTCCTTGGCCAGCCCGGACGCGACGCGCAGCATGAAGTACTGCGGCGTCTCGATGACATCGCGGGTGATCGGGTGCCGGAGCAGATAGCGGCTGAAGAGGGTGCGCAGACCGAAGTAGCCGAAGCGGTCGTCGGCGGCGGGGTCGATCAGCGCGTCGAGGCGGGGGGCGTGGCGGGTGACGAACGCGGCCGTACGGTCGGCGATCAGGCCCTCCGCGTGGCCCACGGCGACCGAGGAGGAGAACGAGACGGCGCCCTGGCCGGCGGCCTCGTCCGCGATGGTGCGGGTGAGCAGCCGGGCGGCGAGACGGGAGTACGCGGGGTCCTCGGAGATGAGTCCGGCGGCGGCCTCGGTGGCGAGTTCGCGCAGTTCGGCCTCGTCCGAGGCGGCGCTGCGGCCACGGAGCGCGGCGGCGGCGACCCTGCCCGGGTCGGTGTCGGCGAGGTCGGCGGTGAGGTCGGTGAGGAGCCGCAGTAGGCCCGTCCCTGGTCCGTCGGCCGGTCCGCCGGCCCCTACGGCCGTCTCCCCTACCCGCTCGGAGATCGCTGAAGCCGGATCGGCTGGCGCGATGGTCACGTGGTGCTCTCCCTCGCTCGGCTCTGGGCCTCGGGGAGGGCACGGCGGCGCACGCCCGCGTACGCCGTCCCGGAGACGGGCAGCGCGCGGCGCGGCGTCCACCGGCCCTGCCTCGGGGCCCGGACGTCTCGGCACCCGGATCGGTCGAGCCGGGTGCGCCGTCGGCAGGTGCTCGGACTCACGGGCGCGGCAAAGCGCACCACAGCACACCGTTGCGGGACAGTTCCGGATTTCCACCGGATTCTCCTGCGGCGACAGCAGACTTGAGCATACATGTGGGGCTCGTTGACGATGGAACCCCCCACATGTTGTGTCGGGCCTCTTCGACCGTGGGGAGCGATGCATGGCAGCGGCCCGCGGAGGTACGACGCGCCTTGACACAGGTCGCCGCTATCGTGGGCAGCACTGTGCACGGTTGCATGGTGCGCGGCTGTCGATGCCAGGTGCGGAGTGAAGTAGGGAGGGCCCATGACCGTGACCACCGACCGAGTTCACGTCTATGCCGATGAGTTCGATGAGGTCTCCCGGATACTGGCCCGCACGACCGAGCGCGTGCGTCTGGAACTGATCGACGGGAAGCTCAGGAGCAAAGCAGTGCCGGACGGGGATCACGGGCGCATCATCCAATGGCTGCTCCGCATCTGTATGCAGTCGCGGCCGGAGCTGTTCCTGCATCCGGACCAAGGGCTGAAGGTGCAGGCCTACCGCCACGGTCGGGCCAGGCCGGATGCCTCGCTGGCGTCCAATGACGCGTTCGTCGGCCAAGGCGAGTGGGCCGACCCCGGCCCCGTCCTGATGGCCGTCGAGGTCACGTCGTACGACTCCGACACCGACGCGCGCGACCGGGTGGAGAAGCCCCGCGCCTACGCGGAGACCGGCATCCCCGTCTATCTGCTGATCGACCGGGACACCTGCGAGGTGACGGTCTACAGCGAGCCGGACGGCGTGCGGTACGAAAGCGCCCGCACCGTGCCGTTCGGCAAGACAGTGGTCCTGCCCGGTCCGGTGGACATCGCACTGGAGACCGAGCAGCTCAAGGACTGGGTGCACTGACGCCCCCCGCACGACGGAGGGCCGCCGCTCCCCGCAGGGGAACGGCGGCCCTCCGAACCGCTCAGCAGCAGCGGAACCCTTCCCTCGGGTCCGCCTCGCGCGCGTCCATCCGCTCGCGTTCGAAGGCGCGGCGCGTCAAGGGCTGCGCCGTCGGGTCGCAGGCGCGGGTGTGGGCCACGTAGTGGTCGTACGCCGACTCGCCCGTCAACTCCCGTACGTACCAGCGGATCCGGCCCACCGCGTGGCGCACCTTCGCCGCGGAGGTCATGACGAACCCGTCCCGGCACCCGCCCCGGCGGACGCCTTCGTCTCCGCCGCCGCCAGTTCCGCCTTCTCCTCCTTCGTCGCGAACATGCCCGCGGGTGCGACCAGTTCCGACTTCACGTACGGCGTCTCCGAGAGCTTCACGCTCTCCGGGTGGCGGATCGCCTTGTAGCAGACCCGTCCGGCGTCCGCGATGACCACGATGATCAGGATAGCGAAGAGCGCGCAGAGCACGCCGTCCACCGTCGAGTTGGTGACGACCGTGTGCATGTCGTCCATCGTCTTCGCCGGCGGGAGCACCTCGCCGTTGTCGATGCCCGTCTGGTAGACCTCGCGCTGCTTGAAGAAGCCGACCTTCGGGTCGTCGGAGAAGATCTTCTGCCAGCTCGCGGTGAGCGTGACCGCCGCGTCCCAGGCCAGCGGAACCGCCGTCACCCAGGCCCATTTGAGCCGTCCGGACTTCACCAGCAGCGTCGTGCACACGGCGAGCGCCACCGCCGCCAGGAGCTGGTTCGCGATGCCGAACAGCGGGAAGAGCTGGTTGATGCCACCGAGCGGGTCGTGCACGCCGACCCAGAGGAAGTAGCCCCACGCGCCGACGACCACGGCGCTGGCGAACCAGACGCCCGGCTTCCAGCTGACCTGGCGCATCGGCTTGTACACGTTGCCGAGCATGTCCTGGAGCATGAAGCGCCCGACGCGCGTCCCGGCGTCCACCGTCGTCAGGATGAACAGCGCCTCGAACATGATCGCGAAGTGGTACCAGAACGCCTTCATCCCCGCGCCGCCGATGACGGACGAGAAGATGTCCGCCATTCCGAGCGCGAAGGTCGGCGCGCCGCCGGTGCGGGACAGCAGGCTCGACTCCTCGACGTCCTTCGCCGCCTGGGCGAGCTGGTCGGGCGAGATCGTGAAGCCGAGGTTGGCGACCGCCTGGGAGGCGGATTCGACCGTGCCGCCGATGACTCCGGCGGGGGAGTTGACCGCGAAGTAGAGACCCGGGTCGATGATGCACGCCGTGATCATCGCCATGATGGCGACGAACGACTCGGTGAGCATCGCGCCGTACCCGATCATCCGGATCTGGGTCTCCTTCTGCACCATCTTCGGCGTGGTGCCCGAGGAGATGAGTGAGTGGAAACCGGACAGCGCGCCGCACGCGATGGTGATGAAGACGAACGGGAACATCGATCCGGCGAAGACCGGACCGTCACCGCGGCTCGCGAACTCGGTGACCGCGTCCATCTTCATCGTCGGCATGGCGACGACCACACCGATCGCCAGCAGCGCGATCGTGCCGACCTTCATGAAGGTCGACAGGTAGTCGCGCGGCGCCAGCAGCATCCAGACCGGCAGTACGGACGCCAGGAAGCCGTACACGATCATCCAGATGACGAGCGTGCCGGCCTCCAGCGTGAAGGTGTCGGCGAGCGAGGACTCGGCGACCCAGCCGCCGGCCACGATCGCGAGCAGCAGCAGCGTCACACCGACGAGCGAGACCTCACTGACCTTGCCCGGCCGCATCACCCGCAGATACACGCCCATGAAGAGCGCGATCGGGATGGTCATCGCGATGGAGAAGACGCCCCACGGCGAGTCGGCGAGCGCGTTGACGATGACCAGCGCCAGCACCGCCAGCAGGATGATCATGATGAGGAAGACCGCGATGAGCGCGGCGGCGCCGCCGAACGGGCCTATCTCGTCACGGGCGATCTGGCCGAGCGAACGGCCGTCGCGGCGCGTGGAGAAGAACAGCGTGACCATGTCCTGGACCGCGCCCGCGAAGATGACACCCGCGACGATCCAGATGGTGCCCGGCAGATAGCCCATCTGCGCGGCCAGCACCGGTCCGACGAGCGGTCCCGCGCCCGCGACGGCCGCGAAGTGGTGGCCGAAGAGCACGCGACGGTCGGTGGGGTGGAAGTCGACCCCGTTGTCGAGCCGTTCGGCGGGCGTGGCACGTGTCCTGTCGACCTTCAGGACCCGCCGGGCGATGAATCTGGAGTAGAAGCGGTAGGCGATCGCGTATGAACCGAGTGCCGCGGCCAGCATCCAGGCCGCGGAGATCTCCTCACCGCGCGACAGCGCGAGGACACCCCAGCCGACCGCGCCCACCAGAGCGACGAGCGCCCATATGACGATCGACTTCGGCGTGAGACGCCCGGAGGATTTCGGTGCGGAACTTGGCTGTGCCGGCTCTGGCATGGCGAGTCGTCCCCTCACTGGATGACCTGCTGAAACTCGCAGGAAATCTAGGGGACCTTTTCGGCACGCGTCACCCCCCGTCCGCATATCGGTACGGCAACGGTGCGCGTTCCGTACTCCGGCGTCGGTTCCCGAACATGCCCTTTGACGTGGGCTTCCGCCGATATCGGCGGTCGGCCGGCCGGTGTCAGTCCGTCGGTCTGCGCAGCCGCGCCACGAACTTGTACCGGTCGCCCCGGTACACCGAGCGGACCCACTCCACGGGCTCCCCGGCGGTGTCGATCGAGTGCCGCGAGAGCATCAGCATCGGCAGGCCCACATCGGTCCCCAGGAGCCCCGCCTCGCGCGGCGTCGCCAGCGACGTCTCGATCGTCTCCTCGGCCTCCGCCAGGTGCACGCCGTACACCTCGGCCAGCGCCGTGTAGAGGGAGGTGTACTTGACGAGTGAACGGCGCAGCGCGGGAAAGCGTTTGGCCGAAAGGTGTGTGGTCTCGATGGCCATCGGCTCGCCGCTCGCCAGCCGCAGCCGTTCGATGCGCAGCACGCGGCCGCCGGCGGTGATGTCGAGCAGTCCGGCCAGCGTGTCGTCGGCGGTGACGTAGCCGATGTCCAGCAGTTGCGAGGTCGGCTCCAGGCCCTGCGCGCGCATGTCCTCGGTGTACGAGGTGAGCTGGAGCGCCTGTGACACCTTGGGCTTGGCCACGAACGTGCCCTTGCCCTGGATGCGCTCCAGCCGGCCCTCGACGACCAGTTCCTGGAGCGCCTGGCGCACGGTGGTGCGCGAGGTGTCGAACTCGGCCGCCAGGGTGCGCTCCGGCGGTACGGGCGTGCCCGGTGGCAGCGTCTCCGTCATGTCGAGCAAATGCCGCTTCAGCCGGTAGTACTTGGGCACGCGTGCGGTACGGGTCGCCGCCCCGTTCTCGGTCTCGGTGCCGCCCCCGTCCGTGGCCATGGTCTGCCTTCCCGACTCCTGCGCTGCTGCCGTCACCGGCTCCTCCGTCTGTTGCGGCTCACATGGTGGCACGGTCCGGTCGCGGGTCGTCTCCCCGATCCAGGTGTCGGTCCGATAACGGACACGACAGCCCTCTTATACACCCTTGACACCCCTAAAGGTCTAGGCCAAGCTCCCCGTACTGGTCTAAACCATTAAGGACCAGGTCCCAGCCCCGGTGGTACTCGTCGTAAGTCTTCGCGGTGGGGAGGGGGTTGCAGGAATCCCTGAGGAGGGTGGCGTGAAGCGCAAGCTCATCGCGGCGATCGGCGTCGCGGGCATGATGTTCTCGGTCGCGGCGTGTGGATCGGACGACAGCGGTTCGGCGAGGGATCCGAAGGACCGTAAGGACACAGTCACCGTCTGGCTGATGGTGGACGCGCAGAGCACCTGGCCGGAACTGGTCAAGGATGTCAACGCGCAGTTCAAGGAGAAGTACCCGAACGTCAAGGTCAATGTCCAGTACCAGCAGTGGGCGGACAAGGCCAAGAAGCTCGACACCGCCCTCGGTGGCGACAAGTTCCCGGACGTCGTCGAGCTCGGCAACACCGAGACGATGCAGTACATCCTCAACGGCGCGGTGGCCGAGGTCGATCCCAAGAAGTACGACAACTCGGACACCTGGATCCAGGGACTGAAGGACACCTGCACCTTCGAGGGCAAGCAGTACTGCGTGCCCTACTACGCCGGTGCGCGCGTGGCCATCTACAACACGGACATGCTCAAGAAGAGCGCCGGCCTCGACACGCTGCCGGAGACCGAGGACGAGATGCTCGCGGCGATGGACAAGATCGCCACGGCGAACAGCAAGAAGGACAAGCGCTCCTCCAGCCTTTACCTGCCGGGCCGTTACTGGTACGCCGCCATGTCCTACGTCGCCGCGTACGACGGCGCGATCGCGACGTACGACGAGGGTGCGAAGGAGTGGAAGGCCTCGCTCTCCACCCCCGAGGCGCAGAAGGGCATCCAGCACTTCATCGACCTGGTCAAGAAGTACAACAAGGCCGACCAGACGAAGGACGAGCAGGACCACGCCAACGTGATGGCCAACGAGAAGGCGGCCCTCATCTACGGCAACGGCTGGGAGTCGGGCTCCGTCATCGACGGCAAGAACAACGGCAACCCGAAGCTGGAGGGCAAGATCCTCACCGCCGGAATGCCCGGCCCGAACGGCAAGGCGCTGCCCTCCTTCATCGGCGGCTCCGACCTGGCGATCACAGAGAAGTCCAAGGTCCAGGACCTGGCCGAGGACTGGGTCTCGATGTTCACCAGCGAGAAGTCCATGGAGGTTCTCGCCGGCAAGAACATCCTCCCGAACAACGAGAAGCAGCTGGAGCCGCTGAAGGCGAAGCCGGAGACCGCTCCGATCGCCAACGCCGTACCCGACGCGTGGTTCACCCCGATCGCGCCCGGCTGGACCTCCATCGAGAAGGAGGAGGTCCTGGAGAACTTGCTCCTGTCGATCCTCAAGGGTGACTCCGTGGCCGACGCCACGAAGGAAGCCGACGCGAAGATCAACGAACTGATCAACGAAGAGTCCTGACCCAGGAGTCCCAGGGCCGGGGCCTGAGCCACACGAGTCCCCGACCCCAAGGGTCCTGAACGCCAGGGCCTCCGGCGCCCCGCCCCCGGAGGCCCGTCGGCGGGGGCGGGGGCGGGGGGCCGGTCACCACCGGGCCGCCGCTCCCCGCCCTTTCGGGCGCGGATTCGGTGCGGAGAACGAAACGGAAGGTCAGTCACGTGACTGCTGCCGACACGCAGGAGGCCGCCGGACCACCGGCGCCCCCGGTACCGCGTGACCCGAAAGGGACAGACGGCCGGCCCACCCCCGGGAACGGGACGGCCGGGACGACCGGGAAGAGACGCCGCAAGAAGGGCGAACTCCTCCCGTTCCTGCTGATCCTCCCGGCGATCGTCGCCATCGCCGCCGTCTACGCCTTCCCGCTCACCAAGACCGTGATCATGTCCTTCCAGGACATGGGCCGGCGTGAGCTGTGGACGGGGGAATCGCCCCCCTGGGTCGGCTTCGAGCAGTTCACCAACATCCTCGGTGACAGCGAATTCTGGTCCGTCACCGGCCGCACCGTCCTGTTCATGGCCGTCTGTGTCGGCCTCACCATGGCCATCGGCCTGCTGGTCGCCATGATGATGACCCGGCTGTCCACCTGGGTGCGCCTGACCCTGACGGCGGCGCTGATCGCCGCCTGGTCGATGCCCCTGATGGTCGCCGCCTCGATCTTCCGCTGGCTGTCGGACTCCGACTACGGCCTGCTGAACACCCTGATAGCCAAGGTCGTCGGCGAGGAGTTCCTCGGCCACAACTGGTTCCTCGACCCCTGGCAGGGCTTCGCGATCATCACCCTGCTGGTCGTCTGGGGCGCCGTACCGTTCGTCGTGATCACCCTGTACGCGGCCCTCACCCAGGTCCCCCGGGAACTGGAGGAGGCGGCGGCCCTCGACGGCGCCAACGTCCGCGGCATCTTCCACTACGTGACCTGGCCCGTCATCCGCCCGGTCTTCGTCATGGTCACCACGCTCTCGGTGATCTGGGACTTCAACGTGTTCGGCCAGATCTGGCTGCTGCGCGGCAACAAGCCCGAACCGGAGTACGAGACCCTCGGCCTCTACTCCTTCTCCAAGGCCTTCGAGTCCACCTCCTTCAGCCAGGGCACCGCGATCGCCCTGATCACCGTCCTGCTGCTCTCCGGCGTGGCCGTGTTCTACCTGCGTCAGCTGATGAAGACAGGAGAGGTCGAATGAGCACCTCAACCTCCACCGCGCCCGCGCCCGTTCCGGCCACGCCCCCGGCGGTCGCCCCGCAGAAGCTGCGCCCGGACCGCAAGAAGAGCCGCGGCCTCTACGACGTGCTCGGTCTGCTGTTCGCCGTCGTCATGGCGTTCCCGGTGTACTGGCTGGTCATCAGCTCACTGCGGCCCAACCACGAGATCCGCTCCTACGACCAGACGCTGTGGCCGTCGTCGCTCACCTTCGACAACTTCGCCCGCGCGGTCGACCAGCCGAACTTCTCCACCGCCGTCCAGTCCAGCCTGATCGTCTCGGTCACCGCGGTCGTCGGCGGCATGATCATCGCGACGCTGGCGGCGCTCGCCATCGGCCGGTTCCGGTTCTTCGGCCGCCGCGCGCTGCTGATGGTGCTGATCCTCGTACAGATGCTGCCGCCCACGGCGATGCTCATCCCGATCTACGCGCAGCTCAACGCGATGGGGGGCCTGGACGAGTACTGGGGCCTGATCATCGTCTACCTGGTCTCCACGCTGCCGTTCGCGATCATCATGATCCGCGGCTTCGTCGTGAACATCCCGGTGGAGCTGGAGGAGTCGGCGATGGTCGACGGCTGTACGCGGATGGGCGCCTTCCGGCGGGTGATCTTCCCGCTGCTGGCCCCCGGCCTGGCGGCGGCGTCGATCTTCGCGCTGGTCAACGCGTGGAACGAGTACCTCTTCGCGTACATCCTGATCAACGACAACTCCAAGTACACGCTCAACGTGTGGCTGATGACCTTCACCACCGAGCGGGGCACCGACTACGGGGCGCTGATGGCGTCCTCGACCCTGATCGCGCTGCCCGTGGTGGTGTTCTTCATGATCATTCAGAAGAAGATGGCGACCGGTCTGACATCCGGCGCAGTAAAGGGATAGCGCCGTATGACCACTCTCACCCACAGCTCCGACACCCTGACCCGCGACGCCCTCGCCGTCCTCCAGCCCGGCTTCCGGGGCACCACGGCGCCGGACTGGCTGCTGCGGCGCATCGGCGAGGGTCTGGCCTCCGTCGGCCTCTTCGGCCGCAACATCACCTCGCCGGCCCAACTGACCGCGCTCACCGCGCAGCTGAGGGCCGAGCGGGACGACGTCCTCGTCGCCATCGACGAGGAGGGCGGGGACGTCACCCGTCTCGAAGTGCGCGACGGCTCGTCCTTCCCCGGCAACTACGCGCTCGGCTCCGTCGACGACGTGGACCTCACGCGCGCCGTGGCGCGGGAACTGGGCGGCCGGCTCGCCGCGTGCGGCGTCAACCTCAACTGGGCGCCGTCCGCCGACGTCAACTCCGACGTCGACAACCCCGTCATCGGCGTCCGGTCCTTCGGCGCCGACCCGGCGCTCGTGTCCCGCCACACGGCCGCCTATGTGGAAGGTCTCCAGTCCGCCGGGGTCGCCGCCTGCACCAAGCACTTCCCCGGGCACGGCGACACGGCCGTCGACTCCCACCACGCGCTGCCCCGCATCGACGTGGACTTCGACACACTCCACGCCCGTGAACTGGCGCCTTTCCGCTCGGCGATCGCCGCGGGTTCCAAATCGGTGATGAGCGCGCATATCCTGCTCTCCGCGCTGGACCCGAACCGCCCCGCGACTCTCAGCCCGCAGATCGTCACCGGTCTGCTCCGGGAGGAGCTGGGCTTCGACGGGCTGATCGTCACCGACGGCATAGAGATGCAGGCCATCGCGTCGACGTACGGCATCGAGCGCGGCTCCGTCCTCGCGATCGCCGCGGGCGTCGACGCGATCTGCGTCGGCGGCGGCCTGGCCGACGAGGAGACCGTCCTGCGACTGCGCGATGCTTTGGTCGACGCGGTGCGGGAAGGCGAACTGCCCGAGGAGCGACTGGCCGACGCGGCGGCGCGGGTACGCGCCCTCGCCGACTGGACGCTCCGGGCGCGGGGGGCTTCGGGGCCGGGCGCGGCCGTACAGGAGGGGATCGCGCCCGGCATCGGCGGCACCGGCAACGGCGCCGGGTCCGGCATCGGACTGGTCGCCGCGCGCCGCGCCCTGCGGGTGACCGGCACGGTCGAACCTCTTCAGGAGGCGCCGTACGTCGCCTCCTTCGCGCCCGTGGCGAACATCGCCGTCGGCGACGAGACCCCCTGGGGCGTCGCGGCCGAGCTGACGGCGCTGCTGCCCGGCACGGGGACCGGCACCTACGGTGGCGAGAACACCGCGGCCGAGGTGCTGGCCGCGGCGGGACGGCGCAGGATCGTCGCCGTCGTCCGCGACATCCACCGGCACCCCTGGATGGCGGCCGTCCTCGACGGCATCCTCGCCGCCCGTCCGGACACCGCCGTCGTGGAGATGGGTGTCAACCACGCCGAGCCCACGGGAAGCCCGCACATCGCCACGTACGGCGCCGCGCGCGTCTGCGGCCGGGCGGCGGCGGAGGCGCTGACGGGCCGGGGAGCCTGAGCAGGACGCGAGTACGCGAACGCCGGAGGGGCCGCGTGGTGCGGCCCCTCCGGCGTTTTCCCCCGGGTGTTCCGGGGAGGGCCCGTCAGATGCCCTGCCAGTCCGGCTTGGCGGCGTAGGTGGCGCGGAAGTACTCCGCCAGCTTCAGCTTGGAGGCGGCGGCCTCGTCGACCACCACCGTGGCGTGCGGGTGCAGTTGCAGCGCGGAGGCGGGTACGACGGCGGCCACCGGCCCCTCCACGGTCTGCGCCACCGCCTCGGCCTTGCCCTCGCCCGTGGCCAGCAGCACCAGGTGCCGGGCCTCCAGGATGGTGCCGATGCCCTGGGTGATGACGTGGTGCGGGACCTCGTCCGGGCTGTCGAAGAACCGGGCGTTGTCCTGCCGGGTCTGCCGCGTGAGCGTCTTGATGCGGGTGCGCGAGGCGAGCGACGAGCACGGCTCGTTGAAGCCGATGTGCCCGTCGGTACCGATGCCGAGCAACTGGAGGTCCACGCCACCGGATTCGGCCAGCGCCCGGTCGTAGGCCTCGCACGCCGCCTGTACGTCCTCGGCGGCGCCGTCCGGCCCCATGAACGCGTCCTCGGTGAGCCCGAGCGGTTCGACGACCTCACGCAGGACCACCGAGCGGTACGACTCCGGGTGCCCGGCCGGCAGGCCGACGTACTCGTCCAGCTGCGCGATGCGGGCGCCCGAGGCGTCCACCTCGCCGGCGCGCACCTTGGCGGTCAGCGCCTGGTAGACGGGCAGCGGGGTCGATCCGGTGGCCACCCCGAGCAGGGCGTCGCGCTTCCGGCGCAGCAGGCCCGCGATGCTCTCCGCTATGAGCTCGCCGCCCGCCTTGGCGTCCTGGACGATGACAACTTCCACGCTGGGCCTGCCGATCTGGTAAGAGTCCTCTGAGTCTCGTGGTATAGACCAATCTAGCAGAGCGCCCGGCGGCGGGGCGGGCCCTTCCGCTGGCGAAGGCGGACGTTCCCGTGGTCGACTTGTGCGGGCCCCGTGGGCGCCGTCCCCCGGTCATCTCCAGCGATGTGGAGGCACCCCGGCATGTCCGCGACGAACCCTTCCCAAGAGGCCGCACAGCTCACGCACACCGAACCGCCCGGCCGGCTGATGGCCGCCGAGATGGCCGAGCAGCCGGCGATGCTGCGCCGCATCCTCGAAGAGGGCGCGCCGCGCATCCGGGACGTGGCCGCCCGCATCGCGGCGCGCGGTCCGCGCTTCGTCCTGCTCACCGCTCGCGGCACCTCCGACCACGCCGCGCTCTACGCCAAGTACCTGCTGGAGATCCGCCGGGGCATGCCCTGCGGGCTGGCCTCCATGTCCACGACGACCGCCTTCGGCGCCCGGCCGGACCTGCGCGACGTACTGGTGATCACCGTCAGCCAGTCGGGCGGCTCGCCCGACCTCCTCGCCTCGACGCGGGCCGCCCGCGAGGCGGGGGCGATCACGCTCGCGGTGACCAACAACCCGGACTCGTCGCTGGCCGCCGTCTCCGAGTTCCACATCGACGTCCTCGCGGGCCCGGAGAAGGCCCTGCCAGCGACGAAGACGTACACGGCGTCCCTGCTCTCGCTCTACCTCCTCGCCGAGGGCCTGGGCGGCGGCGCCGGGGAAGCCGCGAACGTCCTGCCGGACCTGGCCGGGCGGATCCTGGCCCGCGCGGACGAGGTGCGCACGCTGGCCTCCCGCTACCGGTTCGCCGAGCGGATGGTCATCACCTCGCGCGGCTACGGCTACCCGACGGCCAAGGAGGCGGCGCTCAAGCTCATGGAGACGAGCTACATCCCCGCGCTCGCCTACTCCGGCGCGGACCTGCTGCACGGCCCGCTCGCCATGGTCGACAACATCTCGCCGGTCATCGCCGTGGTCACCGACGGCCGGGGCGGCGAAGCGCTCCAGCCGGTCCTGGAGCGGCTGCGCGGCCGGGGCGCGGACCTGTGCGTGGTCGGACCGGAGCGCGAGGCCGCAGCCGCGTCGGCGGGATTCGCGCTTCCCACGGAGGGCGTCGCCGAGGAGGTCCAGCCGGTCCTGGAGATCCTGCCGCTCCAGCGGCTGGCGTACGAGATCACCCTGGCCCGCGGCCAGGACCCGGACGCGCCGCGCGCGCTGGCCAAGGTCACCGAGACCCACTGAGTCCGCCGCCCCGCGCCCGGCCCCGCCGGTGGCCCCGGAGACACCCACGGGCCGCGGCGCCAGGACGGGACCCTCAGCCCGTCCGGCACCGCAGCCCGGAGTTGCTACGGCCGCGAGGGCCGTGAGGAGGTATCGACGCAGTCAGGGCAGAGAGCGCCGGTTACCTCGTTCCGTCCTCCTGTGCGGGGAGGGCGGAAGCTTTACCCAAGCATTGTGGACTAGACCATTCTCATATGTCCATGGATCGGAGAGGGCATTTTCCGGCCCCACCCGCCACCACGTCGCACCGACCGTCCCGGTTCACCTCGCGGGTACGCTCCCCTGTGTGCCCTCCATGAACGACCTCGTACGCCAGCACACCGCCCTCACCGAGTCCGACCTCGAATGGCTCCATCTGCTGGTCTCGGAGTGGCAGCTGCTCTCCGACCTGTCCTTCGCGGACCTCGTCCTGTGGGTCCCCACCCGCGACGGCGCCCGCTACGTCTCCGTGGCCCAGATGCGGCCCAACACCGGCCCCACGTCCTACCAGGACGACATGGTCGGCCATCTCGTCCCCCGGGGCCGCAGACCGCTCCTGGACGCCGCGCTGGACGAGGGCCGGATCGTGCGGGAGGGGGACCCGGAGTGGCGTGAGGAGGTCCCGGTGCGGGTCGAGTCCATCCCCGTACGCCGGGAGGGCCGCGTGCTCGGCGTGATCGCGCGCAACACCAATCTGCTCACGGTCCGCACCCCCAGCCGGCTGGAGCTGACCTACCTCCAGTCCGCCTCCGACCTCGCCCAGATGATCGCCGCCGGATCGTTTCCCTTCCCCGGCCAGCAGGTCGACATGGACGCCTCACCGCGGGTCGGCGACGGTCTGATCCGGCTCGACGTCGACGGCGTCGTCCAGTACGCGAGCCCCAACGCCCTCTCGGCGTATCACCGGCTGGGACTGGCGTCCGACCTGGTGGGACACCATCTCGGGCAGACGACCGACGAACTGGCCCCGGCGCGCGGCCCGGTGGACGAGGCCATGGTCAAACTGGCCAGCGGATACGCCCCGCGGGAGACGGAGATCGAGAGCAGCGGCGGCGTCATCCAGCTGCGGGCCATCCCGCTCAAGCCGAAGGGCACCCGGATCGGCTCGCTGATCCTGCTCCGTGACGTCACCGAACTGCGGCGACGTGAGCGCGAGTTGATAACGAAGGACGCCACGATCCGGGAGATCCACCACCGGGTGAAGAACAACCTCCAGACGGTCGCCGCGCTGCTCAGGCTCCAGGCCCGCCGGATGGACTCGGAGCAGGGCCGCGAAGCCCTCAACGAGGCGGTGCGCAGGGTCGGTTCCATCGCCATCGTCCATGAGACGCTTTCTCAGAATCTGGACGAACGGGTCGAGTTCGACGAGATCGCCGACCGGGTGCTCGCGATGGTGTCGGAGATCTCACCCGGCAAGACGGTCCGCCGGACGGGCCGGTTCGGGATTCTGGACGCGGAGGTGGCGACGCCCCTGTCCATGGTCCTCACCGAGATCCTGCAGAACGCGCTGGAGCACGCCTTCGCGACGGGGGAGCGCGGCACGGTCGAGGTGCACGCCGTCCGAAGCGGCGGGACCTTGCCCAAACGCCCCGCCGACGAAGGCCGTTCGGATGCCCGGCTGCTCATCACCGTCCAGGACGACGGGCGCGGACTGCCCGAGGGCTTCGACCCGCGACGGGCCGGCAATCTGGGTCTGCAGATCGTACGAACCCTGGTGGAAGGGGAGTTGGGCGGCGGTTTCGACATGCTTCCGGGCCAGGAACGGGGCACTCGGGTGATCCTCGACATCCCGGTCGAGCCGCACAAGTAACCGGAGCCGGCCCGTCCTTCGGGCCGTCCGCTCCGCACCGGCCGACTCTTCTTCACAGCATTCTCACCGTGGCCCGCACAGCAACGAGCCCCGGACCGTGGTGACGGTCCGGGGCTCGGCCTCAAGCTCTATGACGTTTGCGCATCGGGGGGTACTGCGCGCTGCGGCTCGGGGGCGGGGTTATACGTACACGCTGTACGCGCCGCCGTGCTCAAGGTCTGTGGCGGGGGCTCAGGCGGTCGCGTTACGCGCCCGGTTGCGAGCGGCACGACGCTTCATGGCGCGGCGCTCGTCCTCGCTGAGGCCACCCCAGACACCCGAGTCCTGGCCGGACTCGAGCGCCCACTGCAGGCACTGCTCCATGACGGGGCAGCGACGGCAGACGGCCTTGGCTTCCTCGATCTGCAGCAGCGCAGGACCGGTGTTGCCGATGGGGAAGAAGAGCTCCGGGTCTTCCTCGCGGCAAACGGCGTTGTGACGCCAGTCCATGGCTGCTACCTCTCTTGGTGTTACGTGCGGAATGCTTGTGAATGTGAACGCTTTCACGAATCCCCCGACAAGGGAAGGGCCGACTCCCAGATGAACTGGTGTGGTCCTGGTTTGAGGAGGGGGTTCTGGCGCTCAGCGGAGGCCGGTGATGCGGGCCGTCCCGAGCGCCATGTAGAGATTCGCAAACCTCGGCTGCGGATACAACCCCTTCAGGAAAGTTTTTTTTGATTCCTCGGTGTCGACTCGGTCACAGCCGTACTTCCATGGGGTGGATGCCAGCCTAAACGTTCGAGTGAAAGGACTTTCCCCACTTCCACTCACACAATCACACGCAGTGCACGGCGTACGCCTGTGAACGTCACGCTAGTTCGCAGTCCCAGGTGGTCGCCGTCCATCTGGAAGGGCAGTGGGACCTTCGATTGCAAGGTGAAGTCGGTCAGGTCGTGCAGGGAAACCGCGTGCCTGCCGTGCGGACCCCGATCGGGGGTCGAATTGAGCAACTGCGTCGCATAACGAGCCACCGCGGGAGTCGACAGCTTGCTCAGTCCGAGCACGTCCAGAGCGGTGTCGAACGAGGCGCCCGGCGACGCGTACAGCGGACGATTGCCCAGGTAGGAGTAGGGAGCCGTGTTGCAGACTATGGACAGCACGAGGTCCGTGACCGGCTTCTCGCCGGGGCGCTCAAGGGTGATCATGCCGCGCCGGCGATGAGGCTCGTCGATGAACTGCCTTACCACCTGGCGCACATAGAGCGCGTGCGTCGATCGCTTACCGCGCTCCCGGTGTTGTTCGACTCGGCCGACCACTCCGGCGTCGAATCCCAGACCCGCGCAGAAAGTGAACCAGCGTGCGGGAACCGATTCGTCGTCCGTACCCGGAGTACCGGCCGCCAGTCCCAGACCGACAGTGCGTTCGCTCCGGTTACTCAGCGCGTCCAGAATGGCGCCGGTCGCCTCCACGGCGTCATTCGGCAGCCCGAGCGCACGCGCGAAGACATTCGTCGAACCGCCCGGCACGACAGCCAGCCGTGGCAGCCGGTCGGGGTCCGGACCGCCGTGCAGAAGGCCGTTGACGACCTCGTTGACCGTGCCGTCACCGCCGAGTGCGACGACCATCTCGATGTCCTCGGAGTCCGCCGCGCGCCGTCCCAGATCCCGGGCGTGCCCCCGGTACTCGGTCGTCACCGCCTCCAGCTTCATCTCGCTGGCCAGCGCGTGGATGAGTACGTCGCGTGTGCGGGCACTGGTGGTGGTTGCTGCCGGATTGACCACAAGGAGTGCGCGCATACGGAGGAGATTACCGGCCACGGACGCCTGCCCCCTCCCCGGGCGGGCCGTGCCCCCTCCGGGGGCCCGCCGGTCACCGGGGACCGGCCGCTACCCTGCTGGGGTGAGCAGCAGTGAGCGGAACACCACCGACCCGAGCCCGCGCCCAGGGCGACTGACCGCGGCGGCGGCCTGCGCGGGCCTCGAAGCCCTCGCGCTCGTCGTCGGTGGCGTGTACATGCTCGCGATGGGTCTCCTCGGGCGGCCCGACAGCCCGCAGCAGGCCGAGATGGGCGGCATCACCCTCATCGCCCTCGCCGTCATCCCGCTGCTCGCCGCCCGCGGACTGCTGCTGCGCCGCGCCTGGAGCCGCGGCCCCGCGCTCGTCACCCAGATCATGGCGCTGCCCGTCGCCTGGACGCTGCTGCGCTCCAGCGGCCCGCTGATCCCGGCCGGGATCGCGCTCGCGGTGGTGGCCGGGACGGCGCTGGTCCTGCTGGTCAACCCGACGACCACCGAAGCACTCGGCATCCGGGGCCGGGACAGCGCGTAGGCCGTGTCCGGAAAGTCCCGCCTGGCCGACGGCGCCTGGCACGGCACATCGCCGCGTTGTCGGAGTCGGCCGAGTACGGCCGGTAGCGACCGGTCCTCCGCCTTGCGATGCACCGAACCGGCCGCCGCGGGCCCCGCCCCGCGGGCGGACGGCGCCGCATTCCGGACTCCCCAGGCCGTGGCCGGGGGTGTCCTCAATCGTCGGACGGGGTCGAAATGAGCCCGTCCGGCGACTGAGGGCGAACCATCCACCGGGCGGGCGGTGAGACCGCCCCGGCCGCGGCCCGAGGGCCCGTCACTCCTCCACGAGCAGCTTCTCGCGCAGCTGCGCCAGCGTCCGTGCCAGCAGCCGCGAGACGTGCATCTGGGAGATGCCGACCTCCTGCGCGATCTGCGACTGCGTCATGTTGCCGAAGAAGCGCAGCAGCAGAATCCGCTTCTCCCGCGGCGGCAGATCCTCCAGCAGGGGCTTCAGCGACTCGCGGTACTCGACGCTCTCCAGCGCCTCGTCCTCCGAGCCGAGCGTGTCCGCCACCGCCGGGGACTCGTCGTCCGTGTCCGGGACGTCCAGCGACAGCGTGCTGTACGCGTTGGCCGACTCCAGCCCTTCGAGGACCTCTTCCTCGGAGATGCCGAGACGCTCCGCCAGCTCGTGCACCGTCGGCGAACGGCCGTGCTGCTGCGAGAGTTCGGCCGTAGCCGTCGTCAGCGACAGCCGCAACTCCTGGAGACGGCGCGGCACCCGCACCGCCCAGCCCTTGTCACGGAAGTGCCGCTTGATCTCGCCGACGACCGTGGGAGTGGCGTACGTCGAGAACTCGACACCTCGCTCCGGATCGAACCGGTCCACCGACTTGATCAGGCCGATCGTCGCGACCTGCGTCAGATCGTCCAGCGGCTCGCCGCGGTTGCGGAACCGGCGGGCCAGATGCTCCACGAGCGGCAGATGCATCCGCACCAGCTGATTGCGCAGCAGCGCCCGTTCGGGAGAGTCCTCCGGCAGCTTGCGCAGCTCGATGAACATCGCCCGCGCCCCGCTGCGGTCATGTGGGTCGTGTTGCCTGTGCTCGCTCATCGTGGCCGCCCGCTCTGCCTGCGCCTGCTCCGCCCCGGCCGTCCGGCCGTCAAGCCCGTCCACCGGATGGGGCCGGGCCTGTTGCTCCGGAATGCCCGACGGCATGAGCGCCGGATCCGCCGGAACCTCATGCCCTTCGCGCGGATCCTGTGGGACCCGCTCCTCGTCACGCACCGGACCGTCCCCGTTCCTCACGCCGGCCCGGGTCCCGCGCCGCGTTGTTTGTACAGGCTGATGGCGACCGTGCGGTCGTCGGCGACCGTCGCGTCGACCTTGCCCGCGAGCGCCGAGAGCACGGTCCACGCGAACGTGTCACGCTCCGGCGCGCGCCCGTCCGTCGTCGGCGCCGAGACGGTCACTTCGAGGGAGTCGTCGATGAGCCGGAACACACAGCTGAGGACGGAGCCCGGTACGGCCTGTTGGAGCAGGATCGCGCAGGCCTCGTCGACCGCGATGCGCAGGTCCTCGATCTCGTCGAGGGTGAAGTCCAAGCGTGCTGCCAGGCCGGCCGTAGCCGTACGGAGCACGGACAGGTAGGCACCCGCAGCGGGCAGCCGGACTTCCACGAAGTCCTGGGTCCCGGGCTCGCCTGCGATCTGGGACACCCTCACCTCCAAGGTGGCACAAGCTTCTCAAGGGCTCCGGGAAGGGAAACCCCGGAGCTCGCGTTACGTGGTCGGCACGGAGCCGGTCTGGACTGGCGACGCTATCGCGATCCATGGTCCCGTGTCGCAGGGACCCCCGGGCCGGCACCGACCGGTCGATTACTCATAGTAGGCATATGAGCACGGACAGTGGCTAGAGGTGTGCGGGAACCAATTACGAAGAACCGGCGGAGGGTTGACGTACCCAGGGCTCAGACGATCGAACCGTCGGGGAAGCACCAACGCCACGTCTCACCGGGCTCGAAGCTACGCATCACGGGGTGCCCCGTATCCCTGAAATGACGTGAGGCGTGCCGGTGCGGTGACGAGTCGCAGCACCCGACATGGCCGCAGACCAGACAGAGCCGAAGCTGTACGTGGTGGCTGCCCGAAGCCTCGCACTCCAGGCAGGTCCCGCTCAGCGGCTCGGGTTCGGGGCGTGGGAGGTCGGCAACGTGCTGGCACTCACTCATGATGGCCAGATTACGACGCTAGGGGAGGACGTGGGATGGACCCGTTGCAGCTGATCGCCCTGGTGGCGGGAAGCGCGGTGATCGCCGCAGCGGGCCGAAGGACGCCCGTTCCGGCCCCGCTGCTCCTTGTCACGGCTGGACTCGGCGCAGCGTACGTGCCGGGCGTGCCCAGCTACGTACTCGACCCGCACATCGTCCTTCCCCTGCTGCTGCCGCCCCTGCTGCACACGGCCGCCGTGGAGAGCTCCTATCTGGACCTGCGGGCCAATGTGCGGGCCGTCGGCCTGCTCTCCGTGGGATACGTCCTCTTCGCGACGCTCGTCGTCGGCTATCTCGCCTATCTGTTCATCCCCGAGATGTCGCTGACCGCCGCCCTGGTGCTCGGCGCCGTCATCGCGCCGCCGGATGCGGTCGCCGCCACCGCGATCGCCCGCAAACTGGGGCTGCCCAGCCGGATCACGACCATCCTCCAGGGTGAGTCGCTGGTGAACGACGCGACCGCGATCACCGCGTTCAAGGTGGCGCTCGCGGCGGCCGTCGGGGAAGGCGCGAGCTGGGCCGGCGGGATCGGCGAGTTCGCGCTGGCCTCCCTGGGAGGCATCGGAATGGGCCTCGTGCTGATGGTGCCGCTCCACTGGCTCCGCACGCATCTGCGGGAGGCGCTCCTCCTGAACACCCTCTCGCTGCTCATCCCGTTCGTCGCCTACGCGGCGGCCGAACAGGTGGGTGCCTCGGGGGTGCTGGCCGTCGTCGTGGTCGGGCTCTACCTCGGACACCGGTCCTGGCAGGTCGACTTCGCGACCCGGCTCCAGGAGCAGGCCGTGTGGAAGATGGTGTCCTTCCTCCTGGAGTCCGTGGTCTTCGCCCTGATCGGGCTCCAGCTCCCCTATGTACTGAAGGGGCTCGGCTCCTACGGGGGAATGGAGGTCGCCGGTTACGCCGTCGGGGTGTTCGTCACCGTCGTCGTGGTCCGCTACATCTGGGTCTTCCCGGCCACCTTCGTGCCGCGCCTGCTGTCGAAGCGGATCAGGGAGCGAGAACCGGACACGAACTGGAAGGCGCCGCTGGTCGTCGGCTGGGCCGGCATGCGCGGTGTGGTGTCGCTGGCCATCGCCTTCTCCATCCCGCTGACCACGCACGACGGCGACGCCTTCCCGACCCGCAATCTCGTCCTCTTCCTGACGTTCACCACCGTCATCGCCACCCTGGTCGTCCAGGGCCTCACGCTGCCGACGCTGATCCGGCTGCTGAAGCTGCCGGGGCGCGACAGCTACGCCGAGACGCTGGCCGAGGCGCAGGCGCAGAGCCGGGCGTCGGTGGCGGCGGAACAACGGCTCGACGAACTGCTCGCCGACGAACGCAACGCCCTGGCCGAACCGTTGGCGGACCGGCTCCGCAACGTCCTGGAGCGGCGGCGGAACTCGGTGTGGGAGCGGCTCGGCACGGTCAACGAACTGACCGGCGAATCCGCCGACCGCACCTATCAGCGGCTGTCCAGGGAGATGATCGGCGTCGAACGGGACGTTTTCGTGACGCTGCGCGACGAGCGGCGGATCGATGACGAGATGCTGCGGACGCTGCTGCGCAGGCTGGATCTGGAGGAGGCCGTGGCCTACCGCGAGGAGACCGGCTGACCGCAGTCGCCGCCGTCGCCTTCGGCCGGGTCCGGAGGGCGGCCGGTGACGACGGCGGCGACCGTGCTGCCGGGCGGGAAGGCGCCCTCCTCGGCGAGGGTGGTCAGCCCGTGGAGCATCTTCGCCACGTAGAGGCGCTCGACCGGGAGCCCGTGCCGGTCCTCGAAGTCGTCGGCGAAGTCGTCGGCGGCGGGTGTCGTACGGGCGTAGCCGCCGCCGTGGAAGCGCTCGTCCAGACTCCAGTCGCCCCGGGGGCCGCCGAAGGCGGCCAGCTGGAGGGCGCGGACCTCCCCGGCCAGGAAGCCGCCCTTCAGCACGGGGAAGCCGACGGCGCGCTGCCCCGGGGCGAGACCGGCGGCCAGGCCCGCGAGGGTGCCGCCGGTGCCGCAGGCGACACCCACCACGTCGGCCGCCCCGCGCAGCTCCCGCCCGAGGGCCGTACAGCCCCGCGCGGCAAGGGAGTTGCTGCCGCCCTCCGGGACGACGTAGACACGCTCGCGGGGCACCGCGAGCCCGTTGGCGGCCGTCTCCAGGATCTCCCTCAGTACGGAGGGCTCGGTCTTACGGCGATAGGTCGCCCGGTCGAGGAAGCGCAGCCGCATGCCGTCGGCGGCGCACGCGGCGAGTGACGGGTTCAGGGGGCGGGTGGCCAGCTCGTCGCCCCGTACGACGCCGACCGTCGCGAAGCCGAGCAGCCGGCCCGCGGCGGCGGTGGCGCGCAGATGGTTGGAGTACGCGCCTCCGAAGGTGAGCAGGGCGAGGTGACCGCCGCCGGAGGCGGCCCGCAGGTTGGGTTCGAGCTTCCGCCACTTGTTGCCCGGCAGGGCGGTGTGGATCAGGTCGTCCCGCTTGAGCAGCAGCCGTACGCCGCGGCGGGTGAAGCGCTCGTCCTCGACGGTCCGCAGGGGTGACGGCAGCCGTGGCCGCAGGGCGGCGAGGTCGAGCGCTTCCGGAGTCACCCGTCCATTGTCGCGCCGGTGAATGCCGGCCGGCCCGGCCGCTCTACTTCAGACGTTCGTCGATGCGCCGCCGCAGGCCCCCCATCGAGACGCCGCGCGGGTCGATCTTGCCCGGCTGCCACTCCAGGTGGCCGATGACCGAGGGACCGTTCCAGTTGTGGACGCGGCAGACGGCGGCGGCCGCGGCCTCCATGGCTTCCACCTGGACCGCCGGCCACGGGTCCTTGCCGTCGCCCAGGTTCTCGCACTCGAAGCCGTAGAAGTGTCTGTTGCCGTCGGTGTTGGCCTCGTTGTCCGGCGGCAGGGTCTTCTCGGCGATCACCGCGCGCAGGACGTCGTCGTCGCCGCTGCCCGCGTGGTTGGCCCGGCCGTAGCCGACGAGATGGACTCTGCCGTCCTTGGAGATGACGCCGTGGCACAGCGGCCCCGGCAGCCCCGCGTACCCGTCACGGCAGATGCGGACGGTGTTCGCGGTGCCCTTGGTGACCGTGTGGTGCATCATCACGCCGTGGACCGGGCCCCAGGGCCCCACGTGGTTGCGGTTGTGCGTACGCCAGTCGCCGACCTCGACGACCGTCAGACCCTCGTTCTTCAGCGCACGGATGAAGCTGCTCGCAGACATGGGTGTGGCCATGGCCGCCTCCTGACCGGTGGATGTGGAGCGTTGTGCATCGGTTCTCTTCGCTGGCCTCTTACCCGGACACGACGGAGTGGACCATCGATTCGCACGCCGTACGAGCCGATCCGGTCACTTTCGGCCGAGCGTGAGCCGTGGATGACAGAAGCCGTAAACGTGCCCCGACTGCGGAGATCCAGTCCCACTCATTTGTGTGATGGCGCGACAACTACACGTGATGCAAAGCTTTTCACGCAGGTCAGCCCATGATCGAGAGGGAGATTCATGTCGGTTGGTGACGAGGTCCGTACGGTGGAGCCCCCTTCCCAGCAGAGTCTGGGAACGGCCGCGGCGCGGAACCTGGCGACCACCACGAAGTCGGCGCCACAGATGCAGGAGATCACCTCGCGGTGGCTGCTGCGGATGCTGCCCTGGGTGCAGGTGCAGGGCGGTACGTACCGGGTCAACCGTCGGCTCAGCTATTCGGTCGGCGACGGGCGTGTGACGTTCGTGCAGACGGGCGACCGGGTGGAGGTCATTCCGGCGGAGCTGGGTGAGCTGCCGGCGTTCCGTGACTTCGAGGACGAGGAGGTGCTGGCCGAACTGGCGAACCGCTGCGAGCAGCAGGAGTTCGCCCCGGGCCAGACCGTGGCCGCGGCCGGTGGCCCGGCGGACCGGGTGTACCTGCTGGCGCACGGCAAGGTGGAGAAGGTCGGCGAGGGGCCCTACGGGGACGAGACGGTGCTCGAAGTCCTCGCCGACGGGGCGTACTTCGGGGATCAGGCGCTGGTGGACGAGGAGGCCACCTGGCAGTACACGGCACGCGCGGCCACGGCGTGCACCGTGCTGGTGCTGAGCCGGCAGGACGTGCTGAACCTCGCGGAGCGGGCGCAGTCGCTGCGGGGCCATCTGGACGCGCTGGCGTCCATTCCCGCGCAGCGGACCAACAAGTACGGCGAGGCGGCGATCGAGCTGTCCGCCGGCCATGTCGGCGAGGCGGTGGTGCCCCATACGTTCGTGGACTACGAGGGGGCGCCGCGGGAGTACGAGCTGAGCGTCGCGCAGACCGTACTGAAGGTCCACAGCAGGGTCGCCGACCTCTACAACCAGCCGATGAACCAGACCGAGCAGCAGTTGCGGCTCACGGTCGAGGCGCTGCGCGAGCGCCAGGAGCACGAGCTGGTGAACAACCGCGAGTTCGGCCTGCTGAACAACTGCGACTACGGCCAGCGGCTCCAGCCGCACGACGGCGCTCCGACCCCCGACGACATGGACGAGCTGCTGTCCCGCCGCCGCGGTTCGAAGATGTTCCTCGCGCACCCGCGGGCCATCGCCGCCTTCGGCCGTGAGTGCAACAAGCGGGGGCTCAATCCGGCCACGGTGGAGGTCGGGGGCCACCATGTGCCGGCCTGGCGCGGTGTGCCGATCTTCCCCTGCAACAAGATCCCGGTCTCGGACGCCCGGACGACCTCGATCATCTGTATGCGTACGGGCGAGAGCGAGCAGGGCGTCATCGGGCTCCAGCAGAGCGGCATCCCGGACGAGATCGAGCCCAGCATGTCGGTCCGGTTCATGGGCATCGACGAGCAGGCGATCATCTCGTACCTGGTCACCGCCTACTACTCGGCGGCGATTCTCGTGCCGGACGCCCTCGGCGTCCTGGAGAACGTGGAAGTGAGCCGCTGGCGGTGACGTGACCTGAGCGACGTCTCCGGGTGGGGGCCGTCCGTCCGTACGGCGGCCGGGCCCCACCCGGTACGCGCCTGTCGTCCACCGGTTCCCCAGCCCGCCGCAGAGGAAGTGACCGTGACCATGACCAGCACGGATGCCGCCACCGATGGCCATGAGGCCGTGGCGCTCCTGGAGCGCAGCCGTAGCGTCGTCCAACCCGAACTGCGCGCGGCCGTCGAGTCGTTGCCCCCGGCCGTACGCCGTGTCGCGAGATATCACTTCGGCTGGGAGCGGGCCGACGGCTCACCCGTGGCGGGCGGTGCGGGGAAGGCGATCAGGCCCGCCCTGGTACTCGCGGCAGCACAGGCACTCGGCGGAGAGCCGCACCGTGCCGTACCGGCGGCGGTCGCCGTGGAGCTGGCGCACAACTTCACCCTGCTGCACGACGACGTCATCGACGAGGACCCGACGCGAAGACACCGGCCCACGGCCTGGACGGTCTTCGGCACCACCGACGCGATCATCGCCGGCGACGCCCTCCAGGCGCTGGCGATGCGGCTGCTGGCCGAGGACCGCCATCCGGCCTCGTCCCCGGCGGCCGTGCGGCTCACCGACTGCGTCATCGAGCTGTGCGCCGGACAGCAGGCGGACTGCGCGCTGGAGCTGCGCGGGCCGAACGACGTCTCGCTGGACGAGTGTCTGACGATGGCGATGGCCAAGACCGGTGCGCTGCTGGGCACTTCGTGCGCCCTCGGCGCGCTGTACGCGGACTCCGGCGACGAGGAGGTCGCGGCGCTCGACGCCTTCGGGCGCGAGGCCGGGCTGGCCTTCCAGCTCATCGACGATCTGATCGGGATCTGGGGTGACCCCGACCGTACGGGCAAGCCGGCCGGTGCGGATCTGGTCGCCCACAAGAAGTCGCTGCCGGTTGTCGCCGCGCTGGTCTCGGGCCATCCGGCCGCCGAGGAGCTGGCGGATCTCTATCTGCGGCCGATGGACGAGGCGGCCGTGGCGCGCGCGGCTTCGGCGGTCGAGCGGGCCGGCGGACGTGACTGGGCGCAGGAGCAGGCGGCGGACCGGATGTCCCGGGCGGTCCAGCAACTGGCCGGAGCCGTCCCGGATCTGACAAGGGCGGGTGATCTTCTGGCCCTCGCCGAGTACGTCACGCGCCGCACGCGGTAGGCCGGCGCGCGGGCCGCGATCGGGGGCAGGCAAAAGACCTTGCGTAACCACTACAGGTGAAGCACTATGGATGGAGTGGTAAAGGCCGCGCACCCCGGATGTGCTCCGGGCGGCGGCCATTGGCATCTTCTGTCGCCCATCGCAAAAGAGGACAGGCTTGCGCAAGCTCAGCTATTTCGTCGCCGCGTCGATCGACGGTTTCATCGGCGACCCCAGTGGTGAGGCTGCTTTCTTCACCCGCTTCGTGGACGAGGAGTTCCTCGACTTCCTCAAGAGCGAGTATCCGGAGACCCTGCCGACGCACGGCCGCCGTCCGCTCGGTCTCGACCACCTGGAGAACAAGCAGTTCGACACCGTCATCCAGGGCCGGCGCAGCTACGACCTGGCGCTGAAGGACGGTGTCACCAGTCCGTACGCGCACATGCGCCAGCTCGTGGCGTCGCGGACCCTCGCGAGCCCCGACCCGGCCGTGGAGATCGTCTCCGGCGATCTCGACGCGAGAATAAGGGAGTTGAAGCGGGAGGACGGTCTCGGGATCTATCTCTGCGGCGGCGCGAATCTCGCCGCCCAGCTGATCGAGGAGGTGGACGAACTGGTTGTCAAGGCGTATCCGCTCATCCTCGGCTCCGGAATGCCCATGTTCGGCACGGAGTTCGCCCTCACCGAGTTCGAGCTGGAATCCCACCGCGCCTTCGGCAACGGAGTGGTCGTCAGGACGTACGGCCGCAAGCGGTGAAGACACCCGGCGGCGGGTGTGGGGAGCCGTGAAGCGGTGAAGCGGTGACCCACGCGGCGGCGGAGCGTCCCGTACCGCTACAGTCCGCGCATGACAGCGGAGTCGACGGAGTCATGGGCGGGCTGGTACCGGGACCGCCGTGGTGCGGAGCCCATCGCGATCAGCGCGGACGGGCGGCAAGTCCGCACCCATATAAGGGGAGTTGCTTACGAGGGGGCCGATTTCTCCGTGCTCGAACCCACGGAGGCGGGAGGGGTGTTGTCGTCGTGTGTGCTGGAGTGGGACATACCCATGCCCGTCAGTGCGGGCGGCACGGTTCAACAGGCCACGCTCAGTTGCCTGCTGACGCTCGGTGAGCGTCCGGCCGGCACGCCTTCGGGGCGCGCCGAGCTGAGCCTCACGCTGCGCTGCGGCGGAGCGGCCTACGAGTCGGGCATCGTCGGAGGAGGGTTCCGTGACGCCCTCGACCGGATCAAGCGACAGTTGCCCGACGACACGGAATTCGAGGGCAGGATCCTGGTGAACGCCTGACCTCCACGCCCGGCATCCTCGGAGGTCCGAACCGACCCGGCAGGCGCACGGCGCCTGCCACCGGCTGCCCGGCTCGGCGGACGGCGAACGCGGCACGGGCGTGCCGGTACTCGACCAGTGAGTACCGGCACGCCCGATTTTGGCGCCTGATCCGGTGGGGGGTTCGCGATCCGACGACCGGCTGTGGGACCGGCGGCTGATCGCGACGGATCAGCGACGGATCAAGATGCCTTGGCCAGCGCGGCCGTGAAGCCGTTCGCCCAGAGGCTGTTGACCTCGCTGCGCTCAGCCGCGTCCGGCTGCGAGTTGGTGCAGGACGGGCCGGGGCCGCCGCCCGACATCAGCTTGCTGCACGGGGCCGTGTAGTTGTCCGGCAGGCCGAGCACGTGCCCGGTCTCGTGGGCGGTCACGCGCAGGGAGTCGTACTGCTGGTTCTGCGCGTAGTCCAGGAAGATGTAGCCACGGCCGTGCCCGTCGGTGCTCGCGTACGAGCCACGCGGGTCGTTGCCCTCTTCGTAGGTGAAGTCGGCGTTGCTGCCCTGCTGGAGCTGCACGTTGGAGACCGCGCTGTTCCAGATCTGGGTGCTGCTGGCTATCTGCCCGGCGAACGACGGTGCGCCGGAGGCGTCGTAGACGACGGTGACCGCGAGCGCGCCGGGGTTGGCGGCACGCTTCTCGGCGACCGACTTCATGACGGCCTGGTAGAAGGCCTTGGTCGCGGCCGTGTCCGCCGCAGAGCCCTCGTACGCGGCGTACGAGGTGGTGGGCGCGTCGCTGGTGGGGGCAGCGGCGGCGACGGGGGCGGCGGTGAGAGCGGTCGCGAAGGCGAGCGAGATTCCGCAGATCGCGGAGACGGCCGTCTTGGGGTATCTCATGTGGGGGGCTCCTACTCGTCCGATGAACGGGTTCGGTAGGGATGAGTGTCGTGCCCCGCGGCGCCGTGGCGGATGATGCCGAAGGGCGATAGCACGGGAGTATCGCCCCGGCGGACGCTCACCCAATTTCCCGTGCATGACAGCCAATTAGCGCCCTTTGGGTCCCTGGCGTGGAGCAAACGGCAGGCCTACTCTTCGGTACATGGAGCTGGAGGTCAGGCATCTGCGCGCGCTGTGCGCCATAGCCGACGCGGGAAGTCTGCACAAAGCGGCCCGGCAGCTCGGTATGAGCCAGCCGTCCCTGACGACGCAGCTGCGACGGATCGAGAACTCGCTGGGCGCCGAGCTGTTCTCCCGTGAACGCACCGGCTGCCGGCCCACCCTGCTCGGTCACTCCGTGCTCAGCCGGGCGCGTCCGCTGATCGCGGGGATGGCCGTGCTCGTCAGCGAGGCACGGGCGGCGGCCGACCGGTCCGCCGGGCCCCGGTTGCGGATCGGCTCGACGGCGAGCCGCGCGCTCGCGGGCTGGCTGCGCAGGCTGCGCGAGCGGCTGCCGGGCACGGACATCTCGCTCCAGATGGACGTCTCGGCGAACGCGCTGCTGCGGGAGGTGGCCGGGGGCGGGCTGGACGTGGCGTTCGTGCACGAGGTCGAGGGCTGCCAGCTGCGCGTGCCGCCGGGGCTCGACCGGCGCGTACTGGTCGAACGGGAGCCGCAGTTCATCTCGCTGGCCCGGGACCATCCGGCGGCCGGCCGGCCGGTCGTCGAGCTGGCCGATCTGGCGAGCGACCGGTGGATGATCGACCCGACCGTGGACGGCGAATGGGACGGCCTGCGCCGCGTACTGAGCGATGCCGGGCTCAACCCGCCCGTTCTGCACGGGGATTACCTCACCGCCTCGTCGCTGATCGCCGTGGGCGAGGCCATAGCGCCCTGCCAGCCCACCTCGGTCCCGCGCGAGGACATGGTGGTGCGTCCGCTGCGCGACGACCCGCTGGGGGTGCGGCTGCTGCTGTTCTCGCGGCCGGGAGCGTACGAGGGCGCGGGCATCGCGAGTTCGGGTACGAGCCCGGACGCGGACCGCGCCGGTGACGGTGACGGTGACGGTCCCGGCGGCGCCGAGGTCTACGCGGACCTGGAGGCGGCCTACCGAGAGGCGGCGTTGCAGGCCGGCGTGTACCGCCAGTGGCTGACGCGCAACAAGAGCCCCCTGCTGCACGCGCCCGCTGCCTGAGGTTTCAGGACACCCCCCCGAGTGTGAGGTTAGTAATTCACGTAGGCACCTGCTAACTTTTCTTTGCATGTGCAGGAGGCCGCGATGAGCCCACCCGTGCCCACGGGCGACGAACTGGTGCGCGTACTGGCGACGTTGTCCAACCCCCACCGGCTGCGCGTCGTCGCGGCGCTCGCCGGGGGACGGAACTACGTGAGCCGGCTGGCCAGGGAGCTGGACATCAGCAGGGCGCTGCTCCAGGTCCATCTCAAGAAGCTCGAAGCCGCCGGTCTGGTGACCTCGCGGCTGGAGCTGTCGGAGGACGGGAAGGCCATGAAGTTCTACGAGGTGAACGCGTTCGCGGTCGTTCTGACGCCGCAGGACATCGTCACCGCCGTGCAGACGCTGAGCAGTCAGAGCAGTCAGAGCAGTCGGAGCAGTCGGAGCAGTCAGAAGGACGAGAGAGACGAGAAGGGGGCCACTTGATGGACGACGAGCAAGCGTGGCAGGAAGTCATCGGAGCGATAGGCCTGTTCGCGATCCTGCTGATCGTGGTGACGCTCACCCTGTGGCACTTCACCGTTGGCCGCCGGGCCAGGGAGGTCAGGGCCGACGAGAACGAGTACCGCCAGCTCGCCGCCCAGGCGGTGGAGGGTCAGCGGCGTACGGAGAAGCAGCTCGCCGACCTCGGCCGGCAGCTCACCGATCTCCAGAGCCGCACCGGATCGCTGGAACGGATCCTCAAGGACGTCGAGTAGCCCGGCAACCGGGCAGAACACAACCCCGGGCCGTCGAGCGGCAACTCGACGACCCGGGCACAGAAGGACGATCCACCTCGCCTCGCGGCGAGCTCCACGGATACGACCCTCCGGAAGAAGGAGAGCAGCTCATGCTGCGCCGAATCAAGTCAGAGCGCGCCGGACTCGTCGAGTCCGTCGCCGGCTGGTCCGCCAGAAACCGTACGGCGGCCATCGCCGCGTGGTTGCTCCTGGTCGTGATCGCCGTCATGTCCGGCTCCCTGTTCCCCGGTGAAGAGGCCAGGGCCACCGACCCCGGTGAGGCGGGCCGGGGCCAGCGGATGGTCTCCGCGCAGGACGCCGGTGACTCGATACGCGAGAACGTGATGATCCGGGCCGGCGCCGGCGCCGCCCCCGCGACCCGGCGCGCCGCCACGAAGGACCTGGTCGCGGCGCTGCGCGCGGTGCCCGACGCCGTACGGGACGTGGGGTCTCCGCTCGGCGCCCACGGCGGGCGCTGGGTGTCCGGGGACGGCATGGCCGACCTCGTGACCTTCGAGATCGCCGGTCCCGACGCCGAGTTCGGCGCCCACAGACAGGCCGCGGACGCCGCAGTGGAGAAGGTGACGCGGCAGCACCCCGGGGCGCGCGTCGACCAGGCCGGCGACTCCAGCCTCGCGTCGGCGGTCGATGACGTGATCAAGAGCGACATGAGGCGCGCCGAGACCACCTCGCTGCCCCTCACCGTCGTGATCCTGCTCGTCGTCTTCGGCTCACTGGCGGCCGCCGGGATCCCTCTGCTGCTGTCGGCGACCGCCGTCGCCGCCGCGTTCGGCCTGCTGGACACGCTCGGCCGGTGGGTGCCCTTCAACAGCGCCGCGTCCGCGATCGTGCTGCTCATCGGCATGGCCGTGGGCATCGACTACTCGCTGTTCCATCTGCGCCGGATCCGCGAGGAGCGCGCGGCGGGGCACCCCGTCCAGGAGGCGCTGCGGATCGCGTCGCGCACCTCCGGCCACGCCGTCCTGGTGTCCGGTCTGACGGTCATGGTGTGCATGACCGGCCTGCTGTTCACAGGCGTCGACGTGTTCAAGGGGCTGACGCTCGGGACCGTCCTGGTGGTCGCTCTGGCGGTGCTCGGATCGGTGACGGCGCTGCCCGCGCTGGTGGCCGCGCTGGGCGACCGCGTCGATTTGGGCAGGATCCCGTGGCTGGGACGGCGGCGTACGGCGGCGGGCCGCTCCCGCCTCTGGACGGCCGTGGCGGGCCACGTCGTACGCCGTCCACTGCTCACCGGCGGCGTCGCGGCGCTCCTCCTCGCGGTCATGGCCCTTCCGGCGTTCGGGATGCACCTCCAGGACGCCACCCAGATCCAGAGCCTGCCGCGCGGCGTCTCGGCCGCCGCGGACGCGGGCGCCCGGATGCAGCAGGTCTTCCCCGGCGTGACCACGCCCGCTCGCGTGGTGGTGTCGGCCGACGGCCCGGAGATACGGGCGGCGGCCGACCGGCTGCACGAGCAGGCCGCGCGGAGCGACGGGGCGCTGCGCGAGCCGATCACGATGGTGCCGGTCGGCGAGGTGCTGGTGATACGGGTGCCGTTGGCGGGGGCCGGTACGGACCCGCGGTCCGAACAGGCCCTGGAGTTCCTGCGGGAGAGGGCGCTGCCCGCGACCGTGGGGGCCGTGGAGGGCGTGGACCGGGTCGAGGTCGCGGTCGCGGGCCGGACCGCCATGCCGTACGACTTCACCCGGCAGGTGAACGCGCGGACGCCGCTGGTCTTCGCCTTCGTTCTCGTCCTGGCCTTCGTCCTGCTGGCCGTCGCCTTCCGCTCGCTCGCCCTGCCGCTGGTGTCGATCGCGCTGAACCTGCTGTCGATCGGCGCGGCGTACGGGGTGCTCGTCGCGGTCTTCCAGGGCGGCCGGCTGGAGTCACTGCTCGACTTCAACGCCTATGGGGGAGTGGTGAGTTGGCTGCCGCTTTTCATGTTCATCATTCTCTTCGGGCTGAGCATGGACTACCACATCTTCATCCTGAGCCGGATCCGCGAGCGGTGGACCGGTTCACCGGGGGGCCGCGACGCCTCGCACGAGGCGATCGTCGGCGGCATCGCCGCCAGCGCGGGTGTCGTGACCGGCGCGGCCGCCATCATGGTCGGCGTCTTCTCGGTCTTCACGACGCTGTCCTCGATCGAGTACAAGATGCTCGGCACGGGGATGGCGGTGGCGATCCTCATCGACGCCACCGTCGTGCGGGGCGTGCTGCTGCCCGCGTCGCTCACGTTGCTGGGGGACCGGGCCTGGACGATGCCGGGGCGGTGGGGCCGGGGCGGGTCGGGGAGCTCGGCCGGCCGTCATGAGTACGGCGCGAGCACGGAACGCGCCTGGTCGCGGGCGAATCCGACGGCGTCGGGGAAGATCCCGAGGCCGTGAGCGACGAGCGCGCCCTCGTGCAGGAGCATGAGCGTACGGGCGAGGCGGTCGGCCGCCTCGGACCCGATGGCCTCGCCCGGCGCCGTGACCTCCCGGGCGAGCGTGGTGAACAGCTCCAGCATCCACGCCTTCTGGCCGGTGATGACCGCGTACGCCGGATGCTCCGGATCGTCGATCTCCGCATGGGCGTTGACCATGCTGCACCCACGCGAGCCGTTCTCGGCCACCCAGTCCCGCGAGGCCGCGAAGACCGCGAGGACATGCTCGGCGGGTGACGGGGGAGCGGCGGCCAGCCGCTCGTCCAGGAAGGCGCGCCAGCGCTCGTCGCGGCCGGCCAGGTACTCGACGACGATCTGCTCCTTCGAGCCGAACCGGTCGTAGAGCGTCTTCTTGGTGACCCCCGCCTCGGCGGCGATGAGGTCGACGCCGACGGCGTGGATGCCGCGTTCGTAGAAGAGCCGCGACGCCGCGTCCAGGGCGCGGCGCGCGCCGGGGGTCAGGACGATCCGGTGGGGTGGTTGCGGCCTTCTCGTCCCGCGCGCCGGCGTCGGCTGCTCGGGGGTGCTGCTCGTGATCCGGCTCATGGTGAAAAGTATACCGCTCTGTATAGTGAAGGAGGTGAGTAAACAGATCGGTATACCTGTCTCCTCGCCCAAGGGCGGTGTCCTGCCATGAACCTCCTCCTCGCCGTCGCGTTCGTCCTCTGCTGGAGCTCCGGCTTCATCGGCGCGAAGCTCGGCGCCGGCAGCGCCGACGCCGTCACGGTCCTGATGTGGCGGTTCCTGCCCCTGGCGCTGGTCCTGGGGGCGGTCGCCGTCACCCGCGCCCGCGCCGCCTGGCGCGGGCTGACGGCGCGCGACGTGCTGCGCCAGTGCGTGATCGGCGCGCTGTCCCAGAGCGGCTACCTCCTCACCGTCTACTACGCGATCCAGCTCGGCGTCTCCAGCGGCACCACCGCCCTGATCGACGGGACGCAGCCGCTCGTCGCGGGCGCGCTGGCCGGACCCCTGCTGCGGAGTCACGTCTCCGGGCGCCAGTGGCTGGGCCTGTGCCTGGGGGTGACGGGCGTGCTCGTCGTGACGTCGGCGGACGCGGCGGCCGCGCAGGGCGTCGAGCCGTGGGCGTACGGGGTGCCGTTCCTCGGCATGCTGTCGCTGGTGGCCGCCACCTTCCTGGAGAGCCGCTCCCGCACGGTGGTCGCGCCCTCCGTGGCGATGACGATCCACTGCGGTACGAGCGCCGTCGTCTTCACCGCCCTCGCGGCGGCGGCGGGCGCCGCGGTGCCGCCCGCCGAGACGTCCTTCTGGGTGGCCGTCGGCTGGCTGGTGGTCCTGGCGACGTTCGGCGGATACGGCCTCTACTGGCTGGTCCTGCGCCGCTCCGGGGTGATGCGGGTGAACACCCTGATGTTCCTCATGGCGCCCGTCACGGCGGTCTGGGGAGCGATCATGTTCGGCGAACCCTTCGGCCCGAGCACGGCCGCCGGCCTCGCCGTCGCGCTGCTCGCGGTGGTGGTCGTTCGGGGCGGGGCGGCCCGTACGGCGCCCGGCGGAAACTCCGGTGACGTGCCGGCCCGTCGCGCCGACAATGGCACGTGGGTGTGACCGCGCGCCTTCTCCGCGCCGGTGCCCCGATGCCTCGCAGACCCACCAACAGGCAAAGGAGCGACCGCATGGTGCGGCGCAGAGTTGTCCCCGCCCTCTTCCCGCCGCCCGGCTACGCGCACGCGGCGGTCGTCGAGACCGACCGGCGCCTGGCGTTCCTGGCGGGCTCCGTACCGCTCGACAAGGACGGCACACTCGTCGGGCCGGGCGACTTCGCGGCCCAGACCGAACAGGTCCTGGCGAATCTCGAGACCGCGCTGCGCGCCGTCGGCAGCGATCTGGACCGGGTGGTGACCACCGACGTGTACGTGGTGTCGTCGGACCCGGCGGACCTGAGCCGGGTCTGGGACGTCGTCCACGCCTCGGGTCTCACCACCGGGCCGCACACGTCCACACTGCTCGGAGTCGGGTGCCTCGGCTACACCGGGCAACTGGTGGAGATCACGGCGGTGGCCGAGGTCGCCGAAGCCGAGGACCTCGCACTTCCGGCCGGTTGACGCCGGGACGCCGACGCCGCCGGTCCGGGGGCGCGGACGGCGGCGTCGACGCGGCTTGTGCGGTCCGCAGCGGTCCGGCGTGGTCCACAGCGGTCCGCAGCGGCTCGGGTGGCTCGGGTGGGCTCGGGTGGCTCGCTCAGCCGTCGGCGAGCATGCCGTCCCGGAGCTTGGCCAGGGTCCGGGCCAGGATTCTGGAGATCTGCATCTGCGAGACGCCGAAGCGCTCGCCGATCTGGGACTGGGTCAGTTCCTGCCCGTAGCGCAGCTCAAGGATCTGGCGCTCCCGCTCGTCCAGTGTGCTCAACAGCGGCGCCAGGCTGTGGAAGTCCTCGACCAGCTCCATGGCGGGGTCGCACGCGCCGACGAAGTCGGCGACGGACGCACCGCTCCTGCCGGGGGCGCCCGTGCCGGAATCGGCGGGCAGGTCGAGCGAGTCGGAGTTGTACCCGTTGGCGGCGATCAGCCCTTCGATGATCTCCTCCTCGCTCAGCTTCAGATGCTCGGCCAACTCCCTCACCGTCGGCTCCCGGTCGAGCCGCACGGCGAGCTGGTCCTTGGCCCGCGCGAGCTGTATCCGCAACTCCTGGAGCCGGCGCGGCACATGCACGGCCCAACTGGTGTCACGGAAGAAGCGCTTGATCTCACCGACGATGTACGGCACGGCGAACGAGGTGAACTCCACCTCGCGCGACAGCTCGAACCGGTCGATGGCCTTGATCAGACCGATCGTCCCGACCTGGACGATGTCCTCCAGCTGGTCGTCCCGGTTACGGAACCGCTGGGCGGCGAACCTGACCAGCGACAGGTTCATCTCGATCAGTGTGTTGCGCGCGTACTGGTACTCGTGCGTGCCCTCTTCGAGGACCTGCAACTGCTGGAAGAACACCTTCGACAACTCACGCGCGTCCCTGGGCGCGACCTGACCCGCGTCCTCGATCCACGGAAGCTCCCCGACCCGTGGCCCCGTCAGAGGTTCGGCGGTTCTCGTGAACTGGGTGGACATGGACATGATGTTGATTCCCTCCCGGATCGGCGAGCGGGGGGCTCGCCGACGCGACGTGTGCCCTGCCCTCCCCCGGCTATGCGCGCTCCGCACACATTTTCTCCCCGTCGTCGCCCCCGAAAAGAAGACCGCACCCGCTCCGGCATGGACGCCACTCTCGGCGTCCGCGGAACGGGTGCGGAACGGCAGGCATGATGACCGGCGAAAGTGCAGGTCAGGGGGCCCAGCCAGGGGTCAGGCCTTCTTGGTCTCCCAGAAGATCTTGTCGATCTGGGCGATGTAGTCCAGGGCCTTCTGGCCCGTCGCCGGGTCCGTCGAGCCCTTCGCGGCCGACAGCGCCTTCAGGGCGTCGTTGACCAGCTGGTGCAGCTCCGGGTACTTCTCGAAGTGCGGGGGCTTGAAGTAGTCGCTCCACAGCACCGAGACATGGTGCTTGGCGAGTTCGGCGCGCTGTTCCTTGATGACCGTGGCGCGGGCCTGGAAGTGCGCGTCGTCGTTGCCCGCCATCTTTTCCTGGACGGCCTTGACCGACTCGGCTTCGATGCGGGCCTGGGCGGGGTCGTACACGCCGCAGGGGAGGTCGCAGTGAGCGCTGACCTTCACCTTGGGTGCAAACAGGCGGGAAAGCATGGAGCTGTCCTTCCTCGTGATCGTCTTCTCAGGTGGGACATTACTCCGTGAGAGGCCGGATTTCGCGAGTGCCCCCTAGGGCTTAGGACAAAAGTCCGGGGTCGGATCGGGACCGGCGGCGGAACGTACCGTGGGACCGGGAGGTGCCGGATGACGGAGCACGGGCGCGAGCCGAGAGCGCTGTTGGGGATCGCGGAGGTGTCGGGACCGTCCATGTATCCCACCCTGAAACAAGGGGACCAACTGCTGGTGCACTACCACGCACCCGTGAGGGTCGGGGACATCGCCGTACTGAAACATCCGCTCCAGCAGGATCTGCTCATCGTGAAGCGGCTGGTCGAGCGACGCGACGGCGGATGGTGGGTGCTCGGGGACAATCCGGGCGCCGAGGGGGACAGCCGGGTGTTCGGGGCCGTCCCCGGCGAACTGCTGCTCGGCCGGGTGCGGGCCCGTTACCGGCCGCGCGCCGAGGATCAGCGGTCGGTGGCCGGCGCGTTCGCGTGGGCCTTCTCCGCGCTGCGGCCCGTGCTGTCCGACCGCTCCGTCTCCAGGCGTTTGCGGGCCCGGTAGGCGGCGACGTTGGCGCGTGTCGCGCAGCGGTCCGAACAGTAGCGGCGCGAGCGGTTGGTCGACGTGTCGAGGTAGGCGTTGCGGCAGGGCGCGGCCTGGCACAGGCCGAGCCGGTCCACCCCGTACTCCGTCAGATGGAACGCCAGGCCCATCGCGGCGATCGCCGCGAACCCGGAGGTCGCGTTCGACGAGTGCTCGGCCAGATGCATGTGCCAGCGAGGACGCCCCTCGTCGTCGAGGAAGTCGTGGCCCGAGATCTGCGGGCTGACGGGGAACTCCAGCAGCAGCGAATTGAGCAGGTCGACCGCGTGCGTGGCCTCGTCCCCGTCGGCCGCCGCGAAGATCGCGCGCAGCCGTCCCCGTACGGAACGGAAGCGGGTGACGTCCGCGTCGGTCGCGCGGCGCGACGCCTGGGTGGAGGCGCCGAAGAGGGCGCGGACCGCTTCGACCGAGGTCAGGGTGTCCGTACCGCGGGCCGGTTCCTCGGTGTTGACCAGGCGTACGGCGTAGTCCGAGTAAGAGGCCAGTTCCACTTGTAGTCCTTACGGCAGCGGTCTAGGGTCGGCGTAATAGCTGTTCTTGCCTACAGGGTATTACGGAGCGGAGGGTTTCGATGGTGGACACGGGGACGGACACGGGGACCGCTGTGAGGGGCGCGCCCACGCCGGAGCGGCTCCGCTGGCGGGCCTGGCAGGACAGCTGGGACCGCCAGCAGGAGTGGTACATGCCCGACCGCGAGGAGCGCTTCCGGGTGATGCTCGACATGGTCGAGGCCCTGGTGGGACCCGAACCGAGGGTGCTCGACCTCGCCTGCGGCACGGGCAGCATCACCGACCGGCTCTTCCACCGCTTCCCGGCGGCCACCAGCACCGGCGTCGACCTCGACCCCGCGCTGCTCGCCGTCGCGGGCGGCTACTTCGCCGACGACACGCGCCTGACCCTGGTGCGGGCCGACCTCAAGGACCCCGACTGGACGGCGAAGCTGCCGTACGAGTCGTACGACGCCGTCCTCACCGCCACCGCGCTGCACTGGCTGCACAGCGAACCGCTGGCCGTGCTGTACGGGCAGATCGCCGGCCTCGTCAGGCCCGGCGGCGTCTTCATGAACGCCGACCACATGACGGACGAGGGCACGCCCCGCATCAACGCCGCCGAACGCGCGCACCGGCACCGGGAGATGGACCGCGCCAAGGCGGAGGGCGCCGTCGACTGGGCCGACTGGTGGGACCTCGCCGCCAAGGACCCGGAGCTCGCGGGGCCGACCGCCGAGCGGTTCGCGATCTACGGCGAGCACGCGGACGGCGACACCCCCTCCGTCGCCTGGCACGCGAAGACCCTGATCGACGCGGGCTTCGGCGAGGCGCGCCCGGTCTGGTCCTCGCCGTCGGACTCGCTGATGCTCGCCCTGAAGTAGGCGGCACGGACGAGGGGTGCCACGGACCCGACGGCCCGTGGCACCCCTCGTCGCCGCGGCTACAGAACCTTCGACAGGAACGACTTCGTCCGCTCGTGCTGCGGATTCGTCAGGACCTCGCGCGGATGGCCCGACTCCACGACCATCCCGTCGTCCATGAACACCAGCGCGTCGCCGACCTCGCGCGCGAAGCCCATCTCGTGCGTCACGACGATCATCGTCATGCCGTCCTCGGCGAGACCGCGCATCACGTCCAGGACATCGCCCACCAGCTCCGGGTCGAGCGCCGACGTCGGCTCGTCGAAGAGCATCAGCTTCGGCTCCATCGCCAGCGCGCGGGCGATCGCCACCCGCTGCTGCTGTCCGCCGGAGAGCTGGGACGGATAGCCGTTGGCCTTGTCCGCGAGCCCCACCCGGTCCAGGAGCCCCATAGCCCGTTCCCTGGCGACGGCCTTCGGCTCACGGCGCACCTGCATCGGTGCCTCCATGATGTTCTCGACGGCCGTCATGTGCGGGAAGAGGTTGAAGCGCTGGAAGACCATGCCGATGTCCCGGCGCTTCAGGGCCACTTCGGAGTCCCGCAGCTCGTAGAGCTTGTCGCCCCTCTGGCGGTAGCCGACCAGCTCGCCGTCGACGTACAGCCGCCCGGCGTTGACCTGCTCCAGATGGTTGATGCACCGCAGGAAGGTCGACTTGCCGGACCCGGAGGGCCCGATCAGACAGAAGACCTCGCGCGGCGCGACCTCCAGGTCGATGCCCTTGAGTACGTGCGCGGCGCCGAACGACTTGTGTACGGCCTCGGCCTTCACCATCGCGTTCGCGCCGTTCGCACCGTCCGTCGTCTTCGCGATGGCGGTCATGCGGTGCCTCCGTTCGGGCGGCCCAGGGACAGCAGATTGGCCCTGATCTTCTGCAACGGGGTCTGCGGCAGGGTACGCAGCGAGCCACGCGCGTAGTGCCGCTCCAGGTAGTACTGACCGACGCTCAGGACGGAGGTCATGAGCAGATACCAGGCGGCGGCGAGGAACAGCATCTCGACGGGGGCGCCGGACGTCTGCCCGATGTCCTGCGCGTATCTCAGCAACTCGTAGAACTGCACGGTCGCCACCAGCGACGTCGTCTTCAGCATGTTGATGACTTCGTTGCCGGTGGGCGGCACGATCACCCGCATCGCCTGCGGGATCACGACGCGGCGCAGCGTCTTGGCGTGGCTCATGCCCAGCGCGTGCGACGCCTCCGTCTGCCCCTCGTCGACCGAGAGCAGACCGGCGCGGCAGATCTCCGCCATGTAGGCGGCCTCGTTGAGACCGAGGCCGAGCAGCGCCGTCAGGAACGGCGTCATGAAGCTGGCCCAGTAGTCCTTGTAGATCGGCCCGAGGTTGATGTACTCGAAGACCAGACCCAGGTTGAACCAGACCATGAGCTGGACGAGCACCGGCGTGCCGCGGAAGAACCAGATGTACGACCATGCGATGGACGACATCACCGGGTTCTTCGACAGCCGCATCACCGCGAGGACGATGCCGCCGACCACGCCGATGGCCATCGACAGGACGGTGAGGATCATCGTCTGGCCGACACCCTTGAGGATGCGGTCGTCGAAGAAGTAGTCCGGTACGGCGCCCCAGTTGATCTTGCCCTGGGAGAACGCGTAGATGATCGTCGCGAGCAGGGCGAGAGCGACGACCGCGCTCACGTACCGCCCGTAGTGCCGGACCGGGATGGCCCTGATGGCCTCCGGCCCGGCGGGTCCCGACGGTGGCGCGTCGGACGGGCCGTCCGACTTCGATATGTCAACAGACACGGATGCTGCCTTTCGGAGCCGGGCGCGGATCAGGTGCCGGCGTTGATCGTGGCTTCCTTGACCGCGCCGGCGTCGACGCCCCACTTCGCGATGATCTTGTCGTACTCGCCGTTCTCGATGATCGCGTCGAGCGCGGCCTGGAGCGCCTTGCTCAGCTCGTCGTTGCCCTTGGCGACCGCGATGCCGTACGGGGCGGCCTCGATCTGCTCACCGACGAGCTGGAAGTCGTTGCCGCCGCCCGAGGTCTTCACCGCGTACGCCGCGACCGGGAAGTCCGACGAACCGGCGTCGGCGCCACCGGCGCGCAGGCGGGTCTGGGCCTGCTGGTCGTTGTCGAACGGCTCGATCCCGATGGCCTTCTTGTCGCCGTCCGTGCACTTCGTCGACTCGGCCTTGGCCAGATCGTGCGAGACGGTGCTGCGCTGGACGACCATCTTCTTGCCGCACAGGTCCGACCAGCTGGCGATGCCGTTGTCGGCGCCCTTCTTGGTGTAGATCGAGACACCGGCGGTGAAGTAGTCGACGAAGTCGACACCCTCGCCGACCTTCTTGCCCGTCTCGGAGTCCACACCGTCCTGGCGGGACTTGGTGTCGGTCATGGCCGACATGGCTATGTCGTAGCGCTTGGAACGCAGACCCGTCAGCAGCGTGTCGAAGGTGCCGTTCTGGAACTCGAACTTCACACCGAGCTGCTTGCCGAGCGCGTCGGCGATGTCGGGGTCGATACCGATCGTCTTGCCCGCGTCGTCCTTGAACTCGACCGGCGGGTACGCGATGTCGGAGCCCACGCGGATGACGCCCTTGTCCGCGATCGCCTTCGGCAGCTGATCGGCCAGCGGGGCGCTCTTCGTCGTGGCGGGGGAGTCCTTCTTCCCGCTGTCGGTCTGGTCGCCGCAGGCGGTCAGCAGGAGTGACCCGGCGACCGCGATCGCGCCGACCGCGGCGATCCGGGACTTCCCGGCGGTGGTACGACTGGTGAAGCTGGCGGTCATGATGAGGATCCTCCGGCGGACGAGGGACTTACCACGCGGTTGGCACGCGCCATCGAGTGTCGCGACCGTGTGTGATTGATTAGGGCATCTTGCCATTCGGACTGGTCCGATCAGGGGCCCCGTCATGTCAAAATCGGATAACGGGTGACCCCCGTGTCCCAGCGGACCGGCACATCAAGACCGGACCATCTGCGGGAATGCCTTCTTCCGGCCGGACGATCTCCGTCCCGTCCTGCCCCTTCGGGTGGTTTCGTGTCGTGCGGCGTAAGTGTCCCGAAACTCCGCTATGAGTCATGTCACCGCTTGTAGAAGGAGACGTGGACGTCCGGCCCGTCCGGTATGAAGGACAGCTACACCCCTCATCCGGGGCTCAGGGCGCGTGTGCGGCGCGCCCGCGTGTACGCACATCCTCCTGTTCGGCGTCCCAACCGCCGATAACAGGTCTCGTACGCGGTGCCCGCCCACCCCTCCGTAACCCAGGAGTGGACACCCTCAACTGATGAAGAGACTTAAGGGGTCAAAAACATGGCAGCGGAGATCGTGAATCCTCGCAGTGAGAGCGACAGCGAAGGCGCGACCGACGAGCCCTTCGATCCGGCGTTCGCGCTCCACCGCGGCGGGAAGATGGCCATCCAGTCGACCGTGCCCGTCCGGGACAAGGACGACCTGTCACTCGCCTACACGCCCGGTGTCGCCAAGGTGTGCACGGCGATCGCCGAGAACCCGGAGCTGGTCCACGACTACACCTGGAAGTCGCAGGTCGTCGCCGTCGTGACGGACGGGACCGCGGTCCTGGGACTCGGGGACATCGGACCGGAGGCGTCACTCCCCGTGATGGAGGGCAAGGCGATCCTGTTCAAGCAGTTCGGCGGCGTCGACGCGGTGCCGCTGGCGCTGGCCACCACCGACACCGACGAGATCATCGACACCGTCGTGCGGCTCGCGCCGTCCTTCGGCGGGGTCAACCTGGAGGACATCTCGGCGCCCCGCTGCTTCGAGATCGAGCGCAGGCTCCGGGAGCGGCTCGACATCCCCGTCTTCCACGACGACCAGCACGGCACGGCCGTCGTCACGCTCGCCGCGCTGCGCAACGCGGCGAAGTTCACCGGGCGCACGCTCGGGGACCTGCGCGCCGTCATCTCCGGGGCGGGCGCGGCGGGCGTCGCCATCGCCAAGTTCCTGCTGGAGGCGGGGATCGGCGACGTCGCGGTCGCCGACCGCAAGGGCATCGTCAGCCCCGACCGCGACGACCTGACCGACGTCAAGCGCGAGCTGGCCGGACTGACGAACCGCGCGGGTCTCTCCGGCTCGCTGGAGGCGGCGCTCTCGGGCGCGGACGTCTTCATCGGCGTCTCGGGCGGTACGGTCCCGGAGCCGGCGATCGCGTCGATGGCGGCGGAGTCGTTCGTCTTCGCCATGGCCAACCCGAACCCGGAGGTCCACCCGGACATCGCGCACCAGTACGCGGCGGTGGTGGCGACGGGGCGCAGCGACTACCCGAACCAGATCAACAACGTGCTGGCGTTCCCGGGGATCTTCGCGGGCGCGCTCCAGGTGCGGGCGTCGCGGATCACGGAGGGCATGAAGATCGCGGCGGCGCTCGCGCTGGCGGACGTGGTCGGTGACGAGCTGTCGGCGGACTACGTGATCCCGTCGCCGTTCGACGAGCGGGTGGCCCCGGCGGTGACGTCGGCGGTCGCGGCGGCGGCGCGGGCGGAGGGGGTTGCGCGGCGCTAGCCGGTCTCGTCTGCGGGGTCGCCGTCCCCGGCGGGGGGCGGCCCTGCGGGCCGGGGCTTCGGTTGCCGGGTCCGCGCCGTGCGGGCCGTTTTGGCCTCAATCGCCGACCGGGCTCGGGGTGGTCGCGGTGGTGGCCGGGTGCCGCTCCGGGGTCATGCCCGGACGGCGTGATTTACGGCGCGTGCAAGGCTCGTTGGTGTATGGGGAACCGGGCTTCTCACGCGCCACAAATCAGCCTGAGTGTCCGGACACGACCCCTGCGCGTCCCCCTTCCAACCCGCGGACCGGTGGGGTGTGAACAGCGCCACGTGACAGCGCGAGGGGGGCGGGGTCGCAGGAGGGGTGTGTTCGGACACTCAGGCTGATTTGTGGCGCGTGAACAAGACGGGTCAGCGGATCCAACGAACGGGGCACGCGCCGTAAATCACGCCGTCCGGACATGCCCCTCCGGAGGCCCCGCACCCCGCCCACGACCGACAACCGCAACCAAAACCCCTGACCACCCCGCCGGATGGACCCGGCCGTGGCGACGAAACCGCAACCCCGACAACCCCCGCCATTCACCCCCGCCTGGTGAGATCCTCGCGCCAACCATCCTCAGACAGGGGGCGCTTGTGAATCTGCTTGTCAACGGTGACGCCGAGCAGGGGGCCGGAGGAACCGCCGAGCCCGTCGGGCAGGTCGTCGGCTGGGTCGTGCGCCAGGGGGCGCCCGCGATCATCGGGTACGACGTCGGCGACGGCTACCCCACACCCGCCGACCCCGGCCCCGGCGCGGCCGGCCGTCGGTTCTTCTCCGGTGGGAACAGCGGCGTGACCAGCCTGGTTCAGGAAGTGCCCGTACCCGCCGGCGGGCCGACAGGACACCGCGCCGTCGACTCCGGCCGCGTCCGGTACGTGCTGAGCGGCTGGCTCGGCGGGTACGCCGCGCAGGAGGACGGCGTCAGGCTGTCCGTCGAGTTCCGGGACCGCGCCGGGACCCCGCTCGCGCTCTCCGTCCTCGGCCCCGTCACCGCCGAGGAACGCGGCCGTGCCACCGCACTGCTGGAGCGCAGCGCCGAGGCCGCGGTGCCGCCGGGCGCCCGGTCCGCACGTGTACAGCTCTCCTTCACCCGTACCGGCGCCGGCACGTCGAACGACGGCTACGCCGACGAGATCTCACTCCGCCTGACGGCATCGGGAAGGCACTCGTGACCCTCAACAGACGTGATCTGCTCAAGGCCGCCGGCGCCGCGGGCGCGCTCAACGTGGTCTGGCCCCTGAGCTCGGGGCTCTCGCCCGCGCAGGCCCGAGAGGCGGCGGAGGCGCTCGGATCGGCGTACGACGAGGCTCCGTTCACGCTCGGCGTCGGATCCGGCGACCCGCAGCCCACCAGCGTCGTGCTCTGGACGCGGCTCGCGCCCGAGCCCTTCGCCGAGCCGGGCGAACAGCCGCTCGACGAGGTCGTCGACGTCCGATGGGTCGTCGCCGAGGACCGCGCCCTGCGCCGCGTCGTCGCGCGCGGCACCGTCCCCGCCTCCGCGACCCTCGCGCACAGCGTGCACGTGCCGGTCGGCGGTCTGCGTCCTGGCCGGACGTACTGGTACGCCTTCACCGCGCTCGGCAGGACCAGCCGCCTCGGCCGGACCCGTACCGCACCCACCGGCCGTGTGCGCTCCGCCCGCTTCGCCACCGCCAACTGCCAGAACTACCCGCAGGGCCACTACGCGGCGCTGCGCGGGATAGCCCGCGAGGACCTCGACTTCGTCATCCACCTGGGCGACTACATCTACGAGCACGGCCCCGAGGGCAGCGACATCCGTGACCACAACGGTCCGGCGATCCACACGCTGCACGACTACCGGATGCGCCACGCCCTCTACAAGGGCGACCCGTCGCTGCGCGCCGCGCACGCCGCGCACCCCTGGTTCCTGACCTGGGACGACCACGAGGTGGTCAACGACTACAGCGGTACGGGCGGCGGCGCCCCCTTCATGCGGCGCCGGGCCGCCGCGTACCAGGCGTGGTACGAACACCTGCCGCACCGCGGCGCCGGGGACTCCGTCCTGCCGGACATCGACATCCACCGGGTACGCCGCTGGGGCGACCTGCTGGAGCTGGCCGTGCTCGACCTGCGGCAGTACCGCTCCGCGCAGAACCTCCCCGACGGCACCATCCTCGGCTCCGGTCAGAAGGCCTGGCTGAAGAAGACCGTCGACCGCGCGCCCGACAGCTGGCACGTCTGGGCCAACTCGATCATGCTCAGCCAGCTCCGGGGCCGCCCCGGCGGCGGCTTCATGTTCACCGACCAGTGGGACGGCTTCCTCGGCGAGCGCAAGGAGGTGCTGGAGCATGTGCGTACCAGCGGGCTGGAAGACCTCGTGGTGCTCACCGGCGACTGGCACTCCGCGTTCGTCGACGACATCCGGCCGGACTACGACGACACCGAATCGCCCATCGTGGGAACGGAGTTCACCGCGCACTCGGTGAGCTCCAGCGCGTACGACGCGCAGTGGAACGCCACGAACGGTCCGCTGATGGGCGCGGCCAACCCGCACCTTCAGTACTTCGAGGGGAACCGGTACGGCTACGACGTGTACGAGGTCACGCCGGAACGATTCAGCACCCATATGCGGGTCATCGACGACCGCCGTGACCCGGCCTCCGCCGTCTCCACCCTGACCACGTTCCATGTGGACCGGGGCACGGCGGGCGCGTACGAGGACCCGGCGACGAGGTCTTCGCCCGCGCAGTACCGCAGGGACTGAGACCGAGTGGGGGCGGGACCCGCCTCACACACCCATGAGGTTCCCCGCGTCCCGCCTCCGCTCTAGGGTCGAGGTCATGTTCGCCGCCTACGCAGCCCGCATCGACAGTGACCAGCCCCTCAACGGCCTTGAGTTGGGCGAACGCCCGGCTCCCGAGCCGCGCCCCGGCTGGTCGACCGTGACCGTCAAGGCCGCCTCACTCAACCATCACGACCTCTGGACCCTGCGCGGGGTCGGCTTCAAGGAGGAGCAGCTGCCGATGATCCTCGGCTGCGACGCCGCCGGGATCGACGAGAGCGGCAACGAGGTCGTCATCCACTCCGTCATCGGCCAGAGCGGCCACGGCGTCGGGCCCCGCGAGCCCCGCTCGCTCCTCACCGAGAGGTACCAGGGCACCTTCGCCGAGCAGGTCTCCGTACCGACCTGGAACCTGCTGCCCAAGCCCGCCGGGCTGACCTTCGAGCAGGCCGCCTGTCTGCCGACGTCCTGGCTCACCGCGTACCGGATGCTGTTCACCAACGCCGGTGTACGGCCCGGGGATTCCGTCCTCGTCCAGGGTGCGGGCGGTGGTGTCGCCACCGCCGCGATCGTCCTCGGCAAGGCGGCCGGCCTCCGTGTGTACGCCACCAGCCGCGACGAGGCGAAGCGCAAGCGCGCGGTCGAACTGGGCGCCGCCGACGCGTTCGAGCCCGGCGCGCGGCTGCCGCACCGGGTGGACGCGGTCATCGAGACGGTCGGCGCCGCGACCTGGTCCCACTCCGTGAAGTCCCTGCGTCCCGGTGGCACGCTGGTGATCTCCGGCGCCACCAGCGGCGACCGCCCCGCGCACGCCGAACTCACCCGGATCTTCTTCCTGGAGCTGAAGGTCGTCGGCTCGACGATGGGCACGAAGGACGAGCTGGAGGATCTGCTCTCCTTCTGCACGACGACGGGCATCCGCCCGGTGATCGACGACGTCCTGCCCCTGGACCGGGCGCGCGAGGGGTTCGAACGGATGGCCGCGGGCGATCTGTTCGGCAAGATCGTGCTGACCCGCTGAGGGGGCTGTCGTGGACGCGCTGCTGCCGCCGCTGATGATCGTCGGCTGCCTCGCGGTGGTCATGGCCTTCTTCGGCCGGCTCGCCTCGCTCGTCAAGCGCCGGGGCGCGGCGGGGGCGGGTATCACCGCGGCCATGGCCGCGTACGACGAGGCGTTCCGGGTGACCGCGCACGACGCGCACTACGAGATCCAGGCGCGGGCCGAGCGGCAGATACCGCTGCCCGCGCCGGACGACCCGCAAGTGGCGGGCGGATCACTTCCGTACCGAGGCCGGCCCGCTCCACCGCGCCGGCGCCGCTCCGTACTGCGGCGCTGGGCGCGGCGGGTGCGGGGCTGACACCGCTTGTCAATTTTGGTTGACACGACAGGGGTGTCAACGTAGATTGACATCATGACCGATGCAACGGATCTCGCCGAACGGGCGGGCGACCGCGACCCACGGGTCGGGCTGAGGGCGGTCGCCGCGCTGCGGCGACTGCTCGAACAGCTCGAAGCCGTCCAGGTGCGCAGCGCGCGGAACCAGGGCTGGTCGTGGCAGGAGATCGCGGCCCAGCTCGGTGTCAGCAGGCAGGCGGTACACAAGAAGTACGGGAGGCAGTGATGTTCGAACGGTTCACGAAGGGGGCGCGCGCGGTGGTGACGGGCGCGGTCGCCCAGGCCGAACGCACGGCCTCACCCGAGATCACCGACGAGCACATGCTGCTCGCGCTGCTCGACTCGCAGGGGAGGCGATCGGCGTTCGCGTTCACCTCGCTCGGCATCCTGGACCGGCGTGACTCGGTGGAGGCGGGTCTGGCGGAGGCGCGCCGGCGGGGTGGCATGTCGCACGCCGACACGGCGGCGCTGGCCGAGATCGGGATCGACGTCGCGCAGATCGTCTCGAAGGTCGAGGGGGCGCACGGCGAGGGTGCGATGGGGGTGGGCGGGAAGCGTCCGAAGCGGGGCCGGGCGTCCCACAAGAAGTTCACGCCCGCCGCGAAGAAGACGCTGGAGCAGTCTCTGCGGGTCGCGGTGGGCCGCGGCGACAAGGAGATCACCGACGGCCACATCCTGCTGGCGCTGACGGCCCGGCCGGGCGTGGTGTCGGACGTGCTGGCGGATCACGGCGGGACGTACGGGGCGGTGGAGCGGGCGCTGTTCGGGGAGCGGGGATAGCGGTCGCGGGGTCCCTCCGGGGTGGGGCGGTTGCGGGGTGCGGGGCCCTTCCGGGGGTGGGGCGGTTGCGGTTGTCGGGTCCCGGTCGGGGTGCGGGGTCTCAGCGCCAGCCGCCCGTCACCCAGGTCACCAGGCGGGGGCGGGGCGTAGCGTCGCACGGCACGATCGAGGAGGTGTCGAAGACCTCGACGGTGGCGACCTGTCCGGCGGTCCTGGCCGTCGCACGAAGGTCGCCGACGACGTCCCCGGGCTCGTTGATCGTCTCGTCGCTCTCGATCGCTGTCAGCGGTTCGGGCGAGTAGCAGCCGACATCGACCAGCGGCTGTCCGAGGTGCCAGCCGCCCACGAAGACGGCGTACAGGACGGCGGTAGCGCCCAGACGGCGCGAGGTTATCCAGGTGGGCACGTCAGGAGTCTTCCACGGCCCGCGCGGGGAAGGGGGACGCGCAGGGGTCGTGGCCGGACACTCGGGCTGATTTGTGGCGCGTGAGAATGCGGGCTCCCAATACACCAACGAGCCTTGCACGCGCCGTAAATCACGCCGTCCGGGCATGGCCCCGGAGGGGCCCACGGCAACCGGTCCGCGCCACGGACCGGGCGCCCCGAGCGCCCGTCCCCGGCGCCGGGCGGGCGGATTTGAAGCCCGTCCGGCGATGGAGGACGGAGCCCGCCCGCAGGGGGCGGCCCCTACGGCTTCGGACCCCGAAGCAGCGCCCCGATGTGCGCCGCCGCCGTCGACAAGTGGCGGCGCGCCTCCGTCAGTTGGGTCTCCGTCACCCCGTGGTCCCGCGCCGCGTCGCGGACGTCGTCGCGGAAGCGGTCCAGCAGGCGGTCCAGGTCGCGGGCCGGGTCGCCGGTCGGCGGGGTGTCCTCGGCCCACGCGGGGTCGGCCGTGTCCGGCGCGTCCGGTTTGGCGTACGGGGGCCACGCCGTGCCCTTCGCCAGGCCGCCGAGTTGCGTCGACAGTTCGGACAGGCCCTCCCGTACCCCCGTCGGCCAGTCGCCCCGCGAGAAGTGACCCTGCACCTGGTCCTGGACCTGCTTGGCGATGCGCAGCATCTCCTCGCGCGCCGTCTCCTGCGCCTCCTTGGCCTGGCGGCGTGCCTGCTGCGCGTCCTCACGCGCCCGGCGTGACTCGTCCTTCGCCCGGCGCGCCTGCTCCTTCCACTCCTGCTTCGCGCGGCGCAGCTCCTCCTTCGCCGCACGCCAGGACTCGCCGTCCCCCGGCGTCTGCTCCCGGTCGGTGGTCCCGCCGGCCGGGGCGCCCGCCGACGCGGAGGCCGCCGCCGCGCGCATCTCGTTGCGGAGCCGGCCCGCCGCGCCCCGTACGTCGTCACGGATCTCCGCGGCGAGTTCGGAGACGGACTCGCGGATCTCCAGCTCCAGATCGGCCAGTTCACCGCTGCGGCCCGCCAATTCCTCGCGGCCCGCCTCGGTGATCGAGTAGACCTTGCGGCCCCCCTCGGTCGCGTGCGTGACCAGGCCCTCCGCCTCCAGCTTGGACAGCCGCGGGTAGACGGTTCCGGCGGACGGCGCGTACAGGCCCTGGAAGCGCTCCTCCAGCAGGCGGATCACCTCGTAGCCGTGGCGCGGCGCCTCGTCGAGCAGCTTGAGCAGGTAGAGGCGGAGGCGGCCGTGGGCGAAGACCGGGGGCATGTCAGAGCTCCTTCTTGTCGGCCGGCGTCGCGTCGTCGGCGACGACGTCCAGGGGGGCGGCGCCCGTGGGCGCGGTGCCGGCGCCCGCGGGCGCCGGGTGGCCCGCGCCGTACGGGTCCTCCGCCGGTGGCCGCCGCAGCAGGGCGATCGAGCCGGACACCGCCATCGCCTTGAGCTGCCCCGTACCCGCCCCGAGCGTGCCGGTGATCTTCTTCGCGCCCCACTGGCCGCCGACCCGCAGATCGTCGAAGGCGTTGGAGACCGATCCGCTCGCCGTGTTCGCCTCGACCTTCGCGTCCGCCGGGTGCGGCAGCCGGATCGCCACCTCGCCGGAGATCGTGTTGACCTTGATGTCGGTGGGTCTGCCCGCGGGCTCCAGGTCGATGACCATGTCACCGCTGACGGTGTCCGCCCGAACGGAGGATCCGCCGCAGTCCACGACGGTCAGGTCGCCCGAGACGGAGTTGAAGCGCAGGTCACCGGTGACGGCCTGGGCCTCCACGTTGCCGGCGACGGTCTCCGCGCTGACCCGGCCGGCCAGGCCGACGAGCGTGGTGTCGCCGTTCACGCCGCGTACCTCCGTACGCCCCTTGATCCCGGAGATCACGGCGCCCGCCCCGACGACGCCGACCTCGACGCTCGCCCCCGCCGGGACCGTGAGGGAGACGACGGCGCTGCGCCGGTGGCCCTTGCGGTCGAGCCACTTGAGGAAGTTCTGCCAGGGCAGGTCCTCGTAGGCGATGGTGAGCGTGGTGCCCGTGCGGGTCACGATCAGGGGCGGGCCCTGGATCTCGGAGATCTCCAGGCGTGCGCCGCCCTGTTCGGCCAGCACCCTCTCGTCGGTGCCGACGACGTTCACGGTGCCGTTCACGATACGTACGCTGAGCGCCGTCACCGGGTCGTCGAAAGTGAGCTTCTTCGGCTCGCTGACTTCCCACGTCGACTCTGCCATGGTGCTGACTCCCTGTGGCCGGCCACGACGCAATATATCGCGTCCCTGGATGGACACGATATATCGTGGATGGGGGAAGTCAAGACCTATCGCGATACCCGGTGGGTGCTCGTCATTCGTCGTCGTCCTCGTCGTCGAGGCGGGCCAGCCACGTGGCCAGGCGCTCCACCGGAACCTCGAAGTCCGGGTTGAGATCGACGAACGTACGCAGCTGCTCGGCCAGCCACTCGAAGGTGACCTCCTCCTCGCCGCGCCGCTTCTGCAGTTCCTCGATCCCGCGATCCGTGAAGTACATGCGAACAGCGTAACTACCTGGTACGGAGGGGAGGTATGGCGGAGCCGGGCGGTGGATCGCGGCCCGGCGCGCGGTGAGCGGCCGAGTGGGGGAGGGGTGGCGTTGGAAAACGACGTACAGGAGGTGGTCCTGCCCGGTGGACAGGTCATTCTCGCGAGAGTCAGTGTGCTGCGGCCGGACGAGTCGGCGTTCGTCGACGTCGGGGCCGCCGACCGGATCCGCTCGGGGGTCACCCGTGTCAACGAGGTGATCGCCGCCGTCGGCGCCACCGTGATGGACGCGGCGCGGGCGGCGGGGCCGAGCGAGGTCAGCGCGACGTTCGGCATCGAGCTGGCGATGAAGCCGGGCAAGGGGGTGGCCGCCGTCCTGGCCGACGGGGAGGCCAAGGCGTCCATCTCCGTCACCCTCACCTGGCAGCCCGGCCGCGAGCGGCCGGTGCCCTCCGAAGACCCGCCCGCCCCACCTGTCCCGCCCGACCCACCGGGGGCGCAGGGACCGCCGCCACAGGCCTCCCCGCCCCCCGCCTCGCCGGGACCGGAACCACTCCCCACTCCGGGATCATCCGGTTAGCCTCGTCCCACATGCCTCAACTTCGGGGGAACGGGGTGCGGATGAACGACGCTCAGGTCTGCGGATCACCCGGCGGAGGGACGCGCGCCGTTCCAACGCCTCCGTACTCCCCGTGTGTTGACGCATGAGCTCCTTCGAAGACCCCGTGAGCCGGGGAGTCGTCCGCATCGGCCCCGCCGCCGCCGGGTATGACGCAGGCAGTGCCGGATTCTGGGGCAGCGGATTCTTCGTCGCCCCCGAATGGGTCGTGACCTGCGCGCATGTCGTGGACAAGAGGGTGGGTGCGATGGAACGGGAGCCGGGAGGCGGTGTCACCGTCACCACCTGCGACGACGAGCGGCTGGAGGGCGAGATCGCCCATGTCGTCACCGGTCACGACCTCGCGCTCGTCCGGGTGCCCGGCGCGGACTTCGCCGACTGCCTCTGGCTCAGCGACCGTTCGGCGCCCACCCCGGCCGAGGTCGAGCTGTACGGCTGGGCGCAGACCTCGGGGGCGTACGGCCCCGAGGAGTTCCTCTCCACGAAGGCGATGGCCACCGGCGGGCGCCGCGGAAACGCGATGTGGCTCCAGAACGGCCTTGTTCTGCGCGGCTGTTCGGGCGGGCCCGTCGTCGACACCCGGTACGGATCGGTCATCGGCGTCGTCAGGAGCCAGGGTCAGGGCGACGCCACCGTCGGCCGCGCCGAATCCGTCACCGGGCTGCGCGCCCTGTGCGACCAGGGCGCCGAAGCCATGTGGGCGGAGGTCGTCGCCGCCCACGACCGGCACCATCTGCGGCGTTTCGAGGGCTCCGGCGACTGCTGGCCGCGCCTGCACACCCGGCTCGCGGTGCGGCAGGGCCGGCCGCACAGCTTCGACCCGCGCTCGCGCACCCAGCTGTACGGGCTGTTCGCCGAGGTCGAACCGCCTTCGGGACCCGGCCAGGTGCTGCACCTGGTCAACGGCACCAGCCGCCGCCTGCTGCGCAGCCCCCAGCGCATCGAGTCCAACGACCCGCGCAACTGGCGCGAGGGCTCCGGCCTCCTCTACGACCCGCGCGAGCGCACCGAAGCGGCCCTGGCGGGACGGGATCTCGAACAGGAAGCCGTCGTCCTGTACGCGGCGATGGTCTACGGCGCCCTGCGCGCGCCCCGCGACACCCCGGGCGCCAAGAAGCTCCGCGACTGGGTCGAGACGGCCGCCAACGCCCTGGAGACCGACGTGATCCGCGAGGAGAGCCTGGCGCTCCTCGCCGGCGGTGACCGCGAGGACGGCACCGGCGTCGCGCACACGGGCCCCGGCGACGCGGCCCACGACGACGTGCTCGTCGTCATCGAGCCCGAGGTCTACGGCACCCACCCCTGGCGCGTGCAACTGCTGGACTCCGACGGCGGCACGACCACCGTCCGGCACGACGAGGAGGGCGTCCCGCGCACCGGGCTGGAGGTCGCCGTACGCCAGGGACTGAGCGAGGCACTGGCCCGCGCCGACGCCGGGCAGTACCTCGCCGCCGTCGACTTCCTGCTGCCCCGCGCGCTCTTCGACGAGCCCGTCGACGAATGGCGCTCCCGGCTGCCGCGCGGCGACGAACCGCCCAGCGTGCACACCCTCCCGATCGGACGGCGCCGAGTCGTCGCCCTGCGCGACCAGTTGCGCCGGCGCGACGGCGTCACCCCGGAGTGGAACCGCGCCAGGCGCGCCACCGAGCACGGCCCCCTGGAAGCCGTACCGCTCTGTCTCGACGTACCGGACGCGGGACACACCGCCCCCGCGCCCGAGGGCGAGGAAGCGGCGTACGCACGGCTGTCGGTGAGCACCGCGCGCCTCGCGGGCGTTCCCCTGCCCGTGTACTGCGCCAGTACGGCCACGGGGCGCGGCTCACGCGTCCTCACCCGCGCCTTCCACGCCGGTCATGTCGCCGTGCTGTGCCGCCGCACCGGCGAGGACGGACACGACGACTGCGCCGAATTCCACCGCAGGGCCGCCCAGTTGGTGCGCGAGGCCCCCACCGGGAGCGAGCTGCGCGAGCGCGTACGGCTGCTGCGCAACATCAGCGCCGACCCCGACCGCGACGATCAGGACACAGCCTGGGCACGGCACATCGTCCTCATCTACGATCCACCCCACAGGCCGGCTCCCGATGAACCTCTGCACTTCCCGCCCCTATGACAGACACATGCCCCCAAGCCACCTGCTGCGGACGGGGTACGAACGTCCAGGCGGGGTACGGACGTCCAGGATGCCGGGCGCACGCCGGGCTGACAGCGATGAGGAGCCCACAGTGAGCGACTGGCGCATCTACCGGGGAGCGGGGCTGCCGCACGACGGTGCGCGGCAATTACCCGATCCGCCACCCTGGCGCGAATTCACCGCGCGGAGCCCCGACGGCGCCGACGGACCGCAGGACGGGCCGGCGGACACCGAAGAGGTGGACAACGCCCGCCGGCTGGGCGTCAAACGCCGCCTCGTGGAGTCGTTCCACCCACGCCCCGAAGAGGTCGAGGCCGTCAACGCCGCGCTCCAGCTGCGCCGTCCGCTCCTCGTCACCGGCACCCCCGGCACCGGCAAGTCGACCCTCGCCCACGCCGTCGCCCACGAACTGCGGCTCGGCCGGGTGCTGCGCTGGCCCATCGTCAGCCGGACCACCCTCCAGGACGGCCTCTACCACTACGACGCCATCGGCAGGCTCCAGGACGTACAGCTCGACCGGGCGGTGTCCGGCGACGCGGTGCGGCACACGCCGATCGGCTCGTACATCAGGCTCGGTCCGCTCGGTACGGCGCTGCTGCCCTCGCCCGACGGGCTTCCCCGGGTGCTGCTCATCGACGAGTTCGACAAGAGCGACATCGACCTGCCGAACGACCTCCTGAACGTCCTGGAGGAGGGCGAGTTCACCATCCGTGAGCTGGAGCGGCGCGCCGAGCGGGAGCCCGCCACCGACGTCCTCACCGACGACGGCACACCGGTGACCGTGGTGGGCGGCCGGGTGCGGTGCACCGCCTTCCCCTTCATCATCCTCACCTCCAACGGAGAACGGGACTTCCCCGCCGCCCTGTTGCGCCGCTGCATCCAGCTCGACCTCAAACCGCCCGGCGAGAAACAGCTCGCCGCGATGGTCGCCGCGCACCTGGGCGAGGAGGCCCTGGAGGAGGGCGCCGAACTGATCGAGCGCTTCCTCCAGCGCGAACCCGGCGAGGTCGTCGCCACCGACCAACTGCTGAACGCGCTCTACGTGACCCAGCGCGCCGCCAACGCCGAAGAGGTCACCCGCAACAGGCTCGCCGAGATGCTGCTCCGCCCTCTCGACCGTCCGAGGTGACGTGGTGACCACCCCCGACCCGCCCCCCGGCGACACTCCCCGCCCGCCGCCCGGCCGGTCCGACGGGCTCGCGGAGCTGGTCGGCCGGCTGCGCGCGGCGGGCCGCGAGGTGTCCGCCAGTGAGCTGGCCGACGCCGTGTGGCTGGCGCGTCTGACGGCTCCCCGGCTCCGGACGGGAGATCGTCCGGAGCACCATGAACCTCCCACCACCAGGCAGACCGCGCCCGACCCGGCCGTACAGCCGCCCGCCGAGGAGCCGGGCCCCCGGCCCGACCCCTCGTCCCGCAGCGCCGAACAGACCGCGCCCGTCTCGATCTACGCGCCGTCGACCGCGGAGGCCGTCCCCACCCGTTCGTTCCCGATACGGGCACCGGCCACCGGAGCCCTGTCCGGCCTGCTGGGCCTCCAGCGCGCGCTGCGACCGCTGCGCGGCTACCGCCCGCCCGTCCCCCCGGTCCTCGGCGCGGAGCTGGACGAGGAGGCGACCGCCGAACGCAGCGCCGTCGACGGCTTCCTGCGTCCCGTACGCCGCCCGGCGGTGCACCGGGAGGCCGAGATCCAGCTCCTGATGGACGCCTCACCGACCGCCTCCGTGTGGCAGCTGACCCTCGAAAGGCTCCGCCAGGCCTGCGAACGGCTCGGCGCGTTCCGCGACGTCCAGGTGCACTACCTGCACCAGGGACCGGACGGCTCCGCGATGGCCGGCACCGGACCCGACCCGAACCAGACCCGGCTGCGCCCCGCCGACCAGCACCGCGACGTCACCGGCCGCCGGCTCACCCTCGTCATCAGCGACTGCGTGGGACCGCTGTGGCAGTCCGGCGGCGCCCAACGCATGCTCTACCGGTGGGCCGAGAGCTCCCAGATCGCCGTCGTGCAGCCCCTGCCGCCCCGGCTGTGGGACCGCACCGCGCTGCCCGCCGACCCGGGACTGCTCGTGCACGAGCCCGGCGCCGGCCGAGGCATGCGGTTCGTCGCCGACGAGACCCACGGGCGCGCGGCGCCGCCCGCCGGGGCACGCCCGGTGCCCGTCCTGCTGCCGACCGACCGGGTCCTCGGCGGCTGGGCCAAACTGCTCGGCGGCACCGGCACCCGTACGATGCGCGGAGCGGCGGGCTGGGTGCTGCCGCGGCATCCGGCGCAGCCCGATTCGGGACCGTACGGAGGGGCGCGCACCCCGCAGGCACGGCTGCGCGACTTCCGCTCCGGCGCGTCGCCGGGCGCGCTCGAACTGGCCGTCCATCTGGCGGCCGTACCGCTCTACCTGCCCGTCATGCAGCTCGTGCAGGAAGCGCTGCTGCCCGACACCGGACCCATGCAACTGGCCGAAGTGCTCCTCGGGGGGCTGCTGGAGCGGCTGCCCGACACCGCGGACGTGCCGGGGCCGCGCTACGACTTCGCGCCCGGCGTACGCGAACTGCTGCTGGAGATGCTCGACCAGGGCGCCGCCGAGCTGGTCCTCAAATACCTGTCGGAGTACGTCACCCGGCGGTTCGGCAAGGGCATGCGCAACTTCCCGGCGCTGGCCGTCGCCCGCCTCCAGGGGCTGGAGACCGACGAGCCGGTGGTGCCGGAGGACCCCGACGGGGGGCCGCAGGCCGACGAGGAACTGTTCGCGCAGGTCCCCGCGCGCGTGGTGCGCTGGTACCGGCCCGTACGGCCGGTACCCGGCAGGCTGGACGAGGTGGAGCGGCTGCTGGGCCTGTGGCGCGACCGCCGCGACCTGCAGATGCTCGTCGACGCGCAGGCGCTCGCCGAGCAGGCGCTGGCCGCCGACGACGACGGACGCTCCCGGCATCTGCTGGGGCGGGTGCTGTTCGCCCGCGCCAACACGTCGGAGGCGCGGCGCGATCCCGGCGAGGCGCACGGGCTGCTGACCCGCGCCGAGCGGCTGCTCACCGGGCGCGAGCCGGCGACGGCCGTCGCGCGCGCGGATGTCCGGCACGAGCTGTGGCGCCAGGACCGCGACCCCGGATGGCTGCACGCGGCGGTCGCCGGGCTGGCCGAGATGTCCGACGGGGCCGACCTCGCCACCGAGACGGCACGCCGGCTGCGGATGGGCCGGGTCCTGCTCGACCTGGCCCGTACCGTCCCCGAACCGCAGGAGCCGGCCACCGCGGCCGTACGCGAACTGCGCACCGCGCTCGACCTGTTGGACCAGTTGGAGGCGCCCCCGCACCGCCGCGCGGGCGCGCTCCTCGACCTCGTGTCGGCCCTGCGACTGACACAGGAGCGCGACACCGCCGAACTCCTCGCACTGACCGGGGCGGCCGAGACGGCGGCCGAGAACAGCGCACCACTGCTGCTGCGCTCCCTGCGCGAGCGGGCGCGGATCCACCGCGAGGCCCGGGACTGGGAAGCGGCGGCGAGGGCGTACGGGCAGGCCGAGCGCAGCGCGCCGCGCGACACCGACGAACGGTGCGAACTCCTCGCCGAATGGGGCGAGATGCTGCTCACCGAGACCCGTCACATCAACCGCGCGGAGGGCATCCTGCGCGAGGCCCTCACCAACGTCACTCCCAGGATCCCGCTCCGCTGGCGCCTCCACCTGCTGCTCGGCACGGCCCTGCTGGACCGCTACCGCGGCGACAGCGCGGGCGGCGGCTTCCTGCCCGACGTCTACGAGGGCTGCCATCTGCTGGAGCTGTCGGCCCGCCGCGCCGCCGACCCGGCCACCCGAGCCCGCTCCTGGCTGCTGCTGGCGGGCGCGCGCCTGGAACTGCCGCAGCCGCAGACGCACTTCGCCTCGGCGGAGTCCGCCTACGGCAGGGCGCTGCGCGAGATCCCCGAACGGCACTCGGTCACGGCGGCCCGCGCACTGCACGGCCGCGCCGAACTGTACGAGCGGATGGCCCGCCCCTTCGCGGCCCTGACCGACTACCGGGCGGCGGACGGGCACTGGCGGGGCCTGGCGGAGCAGGGCATCGCGGTCCCGGCGGACGAGGCACGGGCGACCCGCGAGCGGGCGGCGGCGCTGGCCGGCGGCCCCGGGACGAGCAGGCGCGAGGGCCCCGCAGGCGGGTGAACGCGGGTGAACCGCGCCCATGGCGGCCGGGTGCGTGCGCGACCGGCACATGCATCGACGCGCCCGGCATGCGCTCCCCACGGTGTGTCCGCGAAGTTACGTCCCACGACCGGAACCCCAACTCCCCGCGTGGCGAACGGGTTTCCGAATCGTGGGCCTCGGGAAGGAGAAACTTCACGGCATCGCCTCCCACGGCGTGCCGTGAACCCGGCGCCGTCCGCCCCGCAGAGCGGTGCTCACGGCGTCTGGTGTGCGCGATCGCAAGGCGGGACTTTCACCACACGCCCTCGGGGGCATCGGGGAGGAGCAAGCGTGCTGGAGCAACGTGTGGCCGGATCCGCGGCGCAGGTCGGTGGGATTCCGGGCAGTCCGGTGCTCCCCGATCTCACCGGCGTCGACCTGCGCACCCTTCAGTGCCTGGACGACGCCGCGCTGACGGCAGCCGTCGAGGATGTGCTCCGCTGTCCCGGCTCGTTCACCGACATGTGGAAAGACTCGGAGTGAACCGGCGGACGCGGCGGCGGGATTCGGCCAGTCTCGCAGCGGAGCGGAGGTAATGGCTCCGGCACCGGGGGCCTTCACGGTCCCGCCCGAAACCCTCGTGCGGATCGCCACCACACGCCAGCGCTCGCGCGACCTGGACCTGCTGCACGCCGCACTGCACAGCCGCCGGCTGGTCCTCTTCAAAGCCCTCCTCGCCCGGGTCGGACGAGGCGAGTTACCGCCGGCCGCCCGTGCCGGGTTCGACCGGGACTGGAGCCTCCTGGAGCGGGCCGAGTCGCCCGCGCCGGCCGCCGCCCTACGGCTCCTCGACTACCCCGCCGTCGGCGGCTGGATCGTGGACGCCCTCAACGCACCCGGACCGGACGGCCTCGCCGCCGCCCTCCATCCCCTCGGCGGCATCGCCGTCGGGACGGCGCTGCGCACCGGAGCCCGGCTCGACACCGTGCTGCCCACGGACGGCGGGCGGCTCGTCCTGCCCGGCGTCGGCGCCCAGGACGCCCGCGCACCCCGCGTACGGATCCGCTCCGGCCCGCACGGCGCGCTGCTCACCCCCGTGGGGAACGCGGCCCGGTCCGTGCTCCTGCGGCCCGACGGCCGGGGAGCGGGGGCTGGCTGGACCTGCCTGGCCGCGCTGCCGGGCAGCGCCGGCCGGCTCGACGACCTCGGCACCGGACACACCCTCGTCCCGGACGCGGGGCCCCGTCCCGACCGCGCCGCCTGGCTCGCACGCTGGCGCGCCGCCGTCGCCCTCCTGGCCGCCGCCGACCCCTGGCGCGCCACCGAAGTCACCCGGCTCGTACGGTCCGTGGTCCCGATGGCGCCGGCCGACGACGGAGCCTCCAGTGGCACGCTCAGGGCGGCCCCCTGGGCCGTACACACCGCGCTGCCCGATACCGCACGGCGGTTCGCGGAGGTGCTCGTGCACGAACTCGCCCACAGCAAGCTCGCCGTTCTCGCCGACCTCGTCACGCTGCACCACGCCGACGGCTCGGCCGTCCACCACGTTCCCTGGCGCAAGGACCCGCGCCCACTCGACGGCGTACTCCAGGGGACCTACGCGCACCTCGCCCTCGCCGACCTCTGGTCACGTGTCGCCGAGCGCCCCGACGCGGCGCCGGCCGCCCGCCACGTGGCCCGCGCGCACCGCGAGGAGTACCGCGAACAGGTCGCCGACGCGCTCCCCGTCCTGCTGGACAGCCATCAACTGACCCGGGACGGACTGCGGTTCACCGAGTCGATGAGACAGCATCTGACCGCGCTGGGCAGAGGCCCGTACAGCCCGTACGCACTGTCCGATTCCCTGTCCGGTGACGGTGACGTTCGGTAACATTTCAGACGCGCCGTCAGGGAACGGCGCAGCTCGATGATTGAGGAGACGCGCGCATGGTCGCTCAGCGGCACCTGACGGGGGACGGCGGCCCGGATCAGGAGTCCCAGCATTTCGTGGTCGCCTTCCCGGGCCATCACCGGCCGTGGGCGACCTGGATCGCACGTCGGCTCGAAGCCCACGGTCATCGCGTCACGTCCCACCGCTGGGACCCCGATCGCGACCAGTCGCTGCAGGACGCGCTCGGCGACCTGCTGCTGGCCAGAGGCCGGGTCCTGCTGGTGCTCAGCGACTGGTTCTTCCAGCTCGGACCGCGCCGCGAGGGCGACTGGAACGACGTGCTGCGCGGCTTCGTCGCCGCCAACGCGGACCGGTTCGCCGCCGTCAACCTCACCAACCGCGCGCTGCTGCCCGCCACCGCCGTCCTCGAACCGGTCGACCTGTGGGGCATCGGCGAGCAGGAAGCCGAACGGCGCCTGCTCGTGCGCCTCTCCCTCGAACCGGCGCCCCGCACCGACGCGGTGCCCTCCCCCTCCCGCTACCCCAGCGACCCACCCGCCGTCTGGGGGGAGGTGCCGCGCCGTAACGCACGGTTCACCGGCCGCGAGGATCTGCTCAACCGCGTCCAGGAATCCCTCACGGACGTCGAGCCCGGCGCCTCCGTGTGCGCGCTGGTCGGCATGTCGGGCATCGGCAAGACCCAGCTCGCCGCCGAGTACGCCCACCGGTTCAGCCCCGACTACGACGTCGTGTGGTGGGTCAACTCCGACCAGCGGGGCACCCAGCGCGACCGGTTCGGCGAGCTGGCACCTGCCCTCGGCCTGCGCAGCGGCTCCGAGCCGGGCGAGCGGATCCGCGCGGTACGCGACGCGCTGCGCCGCGGTGATCCGCACAGCCGCTGGCTGGTGATCTTCGACGGCTGGGAGGACGTGGAGGAGGCCGCCGCCATCCTGCCGCGCGGCGGCACCGGCCATGTGCTGATCACCTCGCGCAACCACGGCTGGCGCACCGTCGGCGAGGTCGTGGAGGTGCCCGTCTTCCGCCGCGCCGAGTCGACCGGCTATCTGATGCGCAGGGCCCCGCACATCACGGCGGACGAGGCCGACGAGGTGGCCGTCGAGTTCCAGGACCTGCCGCTCCAGATGGCCCACGCGGCGGCGCTGCTGGGCGAGTTGCGGATGCCCGTACCGGAGTACCTCGAAAAGGTCCACAGCGGCGAGATCAACCCCCTGGACGAGGTGTCCGAGCTGGGCGACTACCCCAGCTCCTCGCTCACCTCCTGGTCGATGCTCTTCAACCGGGTCCGCGAGTCCGAGCCCCGCGCGCTCGAACTCCTCAAGCTCTGCGCCTGCTTCGCCCCCGGCCGGATCCCCATCGGCCTGGTCCGCGGCGTGGCCCCGGGGGACCTCCCGGAGCAGCTGCGCTGGATCGCCGACAACACCCCCGACTGGCCGCGCGCGCTGGACACGCTCGCCAACTACTCGGTCATCACCAAGGATTCACGCAGCCCCTCCGTCTCCGAGGGGCGCGAGGCCGGACCCCGCCAGGAGTCCGTCCACATGCACCGCGTCGTGCACGGCATCGTCAGCCGGCTCACCGCGGGAGACGACCGCGAGATCCACCGCACGGTGGTCCGCCAGGTCCTCGTCGGCAGCGACCCCGGAGAGCCTTCGGACAGCAGGCACTGGCCCCGGTACGCCGAGATCCTGCCGCAGCTCGAATACTCGGGCGCACTGGAGAGCACTCACGCGCGCACCGTCCAGCTCGTCCTGAACTGCCTCCGGTACTGCTACATGAGCGGTGAGTACACCGTCGGCATGGACCTGTCCCGGCGGGTTCGGGACAAGTGGGTCGACCTGTTCGCCCCCGACTCCGAGTACATGCTGGAGCTCGCCGCGCGCACCACGGTGATCCTGCGCGCCAGCGGCCGGTTCCACGAGGCGTACGACCGGGACAGCGGGGTCCTCGACCTGCTGCTGGCCCAGCCGGAACCCGACCCGGTCAGGCTGATGGCCGCCAACAGCGGTCTCAGCTCCGACCTGCGGTTCCTCGGCCGCTACCCGGAGGCGTACCGGCTCCAGCGCGATGTGGTCGATGTCGGCCGCGAACTGCTGGGCGCCGACGAGTGGACCACCCTCCGGGCCCAGCACCAGATGGGCGTGGCCCTGCGGCTCCTCGGCCAGTTCGACAAGGCGTACGAGATCGACCTGGACACCTTGCGCAAACGCGAGTCGGTGCTGCGCGCCCGGCACCCCGACACACTGCACTCGGTCAACGCCTGCGCCCGCGACCTGCGGCTCCTCGGGCGGTACCACGACGCCCTGGCCCGCCAGGAGTTGGGCGTACGGACCCAGATCCAGGTCCTGGGCGAACTGCACCCGCAGACTCTGTGGGCGCAGCACAACCTCGTCCTGTGCAGGCGCAGGGCGGGGACGAAGGGCGAGGACGTCGGTCCGGTGATGGCCGACCTGCTCGCCCGCCACGAGCGCGTGTACGGCAAGGGCCACCACAACAACCTGATGCTCGTCACCGACTACGGCAACTACCTGCGCGTGCACGGCGATCTGGGCCAGGCCAGGGAACTGCTCACCGAGGCGGAGGACACCTACCGCGCCCTGGTCGGCCAGGCCCACCCCGTACCGACCGGGATGCAGTCCAACACCGGCCTCCTCATGCAGGCCGAGGGCAACAGGGACGGCGCGCTCGTCCTCTTCGAGCAGGCGCTCACCGGTCTGCGCACCCTGCTCGGCGACGACCACCCGTGGACGCTGGGCTGCGCACTGAACGCGGCCGGCGGGCGCAACCTCACCGGCCGTCTGGAGGAGGCCGCCGAGCTGAGCAGGGAGACGCTGCGGCGGGCTCGTGCGGCGCTGGGCGACGACCATCCGCTGACGCTCTCCAGCCAGACGGCGCTCGCCGCGGATCTGCGGGGGCTCCAGCAGCGCGAGGAGGCGGACAAGGTCGAGGAGGACGCGCTCCAGAAGCTGACGCGCACCATGGGCGCGCAGCACCACCACACACTGTCGGCGCGCCAACGGATCAGGCCCTACTGGGACTTCGAGCCGTATCTGGGCTGACGCGCCCGTACACACGGACGTACGTACGAGGGCCCGGCCCCGCTCTCCGAGCGGGGCCGGGCCCTCGTACGTACGTCACGTCACCGCGCTCAGGCGTCGAAGACCTCCGCGCAGAGCTGCGCCTGCTCCGCCTGGTGCCGCTTGGCGGAGCCGACCGCAGGCGACGACGAAGCGGTCCGCGAGATACGGCGCAGACGCTCACCGTGCGGGATGTCGGCGCCGACCGCCAGGTCCAGGTGGTCGATCAGGTTGAGCGCGATGAACGGCCACGCGCCCTGGTTCGCCGGCTCCTCCTGTGCCCACAGGTACTTCTCGGCGTTCGGGTACTTCGCGATCTCCGCCTGGAGCTCCGCGCCCGGCAGCGGGTACAGCCGCTCCAGACGCACGATCACGGTGTCCTTCAGACCACGCTTCTGGCGCTCGGCGTCCAGGTCGTAGTAGACCTTGCCGGCGCAGAAGACGACCTTGCGGACCTCCGCCGGGTCGATCGTGCCCGCCTCGGCCATCGCGTCGCCGATCACCGGGCGGAAGCCGCCCGAGGTGAACTCCTCGATCTTCGACGTCGCGGCCTTCAGCCGCAGCAGCAGCTTCGGGGTGAAGACGACCAGCGGCTTGTGGTGCGGGTTGTGGACCTGCCAGCGCAGCAGGTGGAAGTAGTTCGACGGCAGGGTCGGCATCGCGACCGTCATGTTGTTCTGCGCGCACACCTGGAGGAAGCGCTCGGGACGCGCGGACGAGTGGTCCGGGCCCTGGCCCTCGTAGCCGTGCGGCAGCAGCAGCGTGACGCCCGAGGTCTGGCCCCACTTCTGCTCCGCCGACGAGATGAACTCGTCGACGACCGTCTGCGCCCCGTTGACGAAGTCGCCGAACTGCGCCTCCCACATGACCAGCGACTCCGGGCGGGCCAGCGAGTAGCCGTACTCGAAGCCCATCGCCGCGTACTCGCTCAGCAGCGAGTCGTAGACGTTGTAGCGGGCCTGCTCCTCGGACAGGTAGAGCAGCGGGGTGTAGTCCTCGCCGGTCTCCTGGTCCACCAGCACCGCGTGGCGCTGGCCGAAGGTGCCGCGGCGGGTGTCCTGGCCCGACAGACGGACCGGGGTGCCCTCCATCAGCAGCGAGCCGATGGCGAGGGTCTCGCCGGTGCCCCAGTCGATCGTGCCGTCCTCGACCGACGCCGCACGGCGCTGCATCTGCGGCATCAGCCGCGGGTGCACCGTGATGTGGTCGGGGATGTTGACCTGGGACTCGGCGATCCGCTTGACGACCTCCTGCGAGATGGCCGTCGTGACCGCGACCGGGAACTCCGCCTGGACGTCCGGCACATGGGTCGGAGCCGGGTGCGACGTGGCCTCGCGGACCTCGGCGAACACCTTCTCCAGCTGGCCCTGGAAGTCCTGGAGCGCCTGCTCCGCCTCTTCCAGCGTGATGTCGCCGCGGCCGATCAGCGACTCGGTGTACAGCTTGCGCACCGAACGCTTCTTGTCGATCAGGGTGACCATCTGCGGGTTGGTGAACTGCGGGTTGTCGCCCTCGTTGTGACCGCGCCTGCGGTAGCAGATGAGGTCGATCACGACGTCCTTGTTGAACGTCTGGCGGAACTCGAAGGCGAGCCGCGCCACCCGGACGCACGCCTCCGGGTCGTCACCGTTCACATGGATGATCGGCGCCTCGATCATGCGCGCGACGTCCGTCGCGTACATCGAGGAGCGCGAGGCCTCCGGGGCGGCGGTGAAGCCGACCTGGTTGTTGATCACCACATGCACCGTGCCGCCGGTGCGGTAGCCGCGCAGCTGCGACATGTTGAGCGTCTCGGCGACGACACCCTGGCCCGCGAAGGCCGCGTCGCCGTGCAGCGCGACGGGCAGCACGGTGAAGTCCGTGCCCGCCTTGTTGATGATGTCCTGCTTGGCGCGCGCGATGCCTTCGAGGACCGGGTCGACCGCCTCCAGGTGCGAGGGGTTCGCGGCCAGCGAGACCTTGATCTGCTCGCCGTCGAGCCCGGTGAAGGTGCCCTCGGCGCCCAGGTGGTACTTCACGTCGCCGGAGCCGTGCATCGACTTCGGGTCGAGGTTGCCCTCGAACTCGCGGAAGATCTGCGCGTACGACTTGCCGACGATGTTCGCCAGCACGTTGAGCCGGCCGCGGTGGGCCATGCCGATGACGACCTCGTCGAGCCGCGACTCGGCGGCCGAGTCGATGACCGCGTCGAGCAGCGGGATGACGGACTCGCCGCCCTCCAGCGAGAACCGCTTCTGGCCGACGTACTTGGTCTGGAGGAACGTCTCGAACGCCTCGGCCGCGTTGAGCCTGCGCAGGATCCGCAGCTGCTCCTCGCGCTCCGGCTTGGTGTTGGAGCGCTCGATGCGGTCCTGGAGCCACTTGCGCTGCTTCGGGTCCTGGATGTGCATGAACTCGACGCCGGTGGTGCGGCAGTACGAGTTGCGCAGCACGCCCAGGATGTCGCGCAGCTTCATCATCGACTGGCCGGCGAAGCCGCCGACGGCGAACTCCCGCTCCAGGTCCCACAGGGTGAGGCCGTGCTCGGTGATGTCGAGGTCGGGGTGCTTGCGCTGGCGGTACTCCAACGGGTCGGTGTCGGCCATGACATGGCCGCGCACCCGGTAGGAGTGGATCAGCTCGAAGACCCGCGCGGGCTTGGTGACGTCCTCGTCGTGCGAGGCGTCGATGTCCTTGAGCCAGCGCACCGGCTCGTAGGGGATCCGCAGCGCCTGGAAGATCTCGTCGTAGAACTCGTTCTCGCCGAGCAGCAGCTGACTGACGATCCGCAGGAACTCGCCGGAGGCGGCGCCCTGGATGACGCGGTGGTCGTACGTGGAGGTCAGCGTCATGACCTTGGAGATGCCCAGCTTGTTCAGGGTGTCCTGCGACGTGCCCTGGAACTCCGCCGGGTAGTCCATCGAACCGACGCCCATGATGACCGACTGACCGGGCATCAGACGCGGCACCGAGTGCACCGTGCCGAGGCCGCCCGGGTTGGTCAGCGAGACGGTGACGCCGCTGAAGTCGTCCATCGTGAGCTTGTTGCCGCGGGCGCGCCGGACGATGTCCTCGTACGCCTGCCAGAACTCGAAGAAGTTGAGCGTCTCGGCCTTCTTGATGCCGGCGACGACGAGCTGGCGGTCGCCGTTCGGCTTCACCAGGTCGATGGCCAGACCGAAGTTGATGTGCTCCGGCTTGACGAGGGTGGGCTTGCCGTCCTTCTGGGCGAAGGAGTGGTTCATCGACGGCATGGCCTTGATGGCCTGCACCATCGCGTACCCGATGAGGTGCGTGAAGGAGATCTTGCCGCCGCGCGCCCGCTTCAGGTGGTTGTTGATGACGATGCGGTTGTCGAAGAGCAGCTTCACCGGGACGGCGCGCACGGACGTGGCCGTGGGCAGCTCCAGCGACAGGCTCATGTTCTTCGCGACAGCGGCCGAGGGGCCGCGCAGCGTCACGAACTCGGGGCCGGTGGGCTCCTCGGCGGACGGCTCGTCCTTCGCCGCCGCCTTGGCGGCGGCCGGCTTCGCGGCGGGCGGCGCGGCCTGCGCCGGCGCGGGAGCCGCGGCGGCGGGCTTCGCAGGAGCGGCCGGGGCGGCCGCCGGGGCCTGCGACTCGGCCTTGGGGGCCTGCGCCTGCGCGGGAGCCGCCGCCACGGGCTTCGCCGGGGCGGCGGGAGCGGTCGCGGTGGTCGTGGCCGTCGACGTCACGGGTGCGGCGGGCGCGGCACCCGCCGCAGCCCCCGCGGCTGCGGTGGACGCCGTCGTGGACTCTTGGCTCTTGTCCGCCGTACCGGTCGTGCCCGGCTTGTAGTCGGCGAAGAAGTCCCACCAGGCACGGTCGACCGAATTCGGGTCCTGGAGGTACTGCTGGTAGATCTCGTCGACGAGCCATTCATTGGGCCCGAAGGCGGCGGCAGGATTCTTCTCCTGGCCCGCTTGGTCGGTCGAGACGCTTGAGTTACTGGGGGACTGAGACGACACGGCGGCAACCGCCCTCTTCCGCTTCACAAGGTGATGGACAGCGGGAATCAAGGCTACGCCTACCGGACCGAGAGGAGCAGACCGGGCGGGGGCAACGTCATGCAAGTCACACCGGAAGGCGGGTTTCGGCGTAGGAATTGGCGGGAAACGAGCCAGGTTTCCTTGAGCTGTCCTCGGAGCAGTGGACGCACCGCGACGCCGACACGGTCTTTCCCCGACTGAACGGAGTCCGGACCGGCAGCACCCGACCGCATTTCCGTCAGGACGCGTTCGTTCGGTGCCTCCGGTTCGAACCCTACGTCAACCTCGCGCCCGAGGGATTCCCGGAAGTGTTACCTGGATGAGGCAGCCGCGTACGGATTCGGCCACCCCGATACGCCCGCCGTGCAGATCCACCGCCCAGCTCGCGATCGCCAGCCCCAGCCCCGTACCGCCGTCACTGCCGGGACCGTGCGGCGACGGGGCGCTGCCGCGGTTGAAGCGCTCGAAGACCCGGTGCCGCTCCGGCTCCGGAATACCGGGGCCCTCGTCCTGGATCTCCAGATCCAGCGACTCCGGACCGTGCCCGCGCCGCGCCCGCACCGTCACCCGGCCGTGCGGCGGACTGTGCTTGACCGCGTTGTCGATGAGATTCGCCACCACCTGGTGCAGCCGCTCCGCGTCCGCGTGCGCCGTCAGCTCCGGCGGCGACACATCCAGATGCAGATGCACGTCCGTACGGGTGTGGTTGCCGGAGCCCGAGCTGAGACCGCGCTGCGAGGCCGCGAGATTGGCCTCCTTCAGCACCCCGGACAGATACGGCCACACCTCGAAGCGCCGCGCCTTCAGCGGCAGCACACCGTTGTCGAGCCGGGACAGGTCCAGCAGCGTCTCCACCAGCCGGCCCAGGCGCTCGGTCTGCTTCAGCGCCGTACGCATCGTCTCCGGATCGGCGGCGGACACCCCGTCCACCACGTTCTCCAGCACGGCACGCAGCGCGGCGATCGGTGTGCGCAGCTCGTGCGAGACGTTGGCGACCAGCTCCTTGCGGTGCCTGTCGACGGCTTCGAGGTCGTCCGCCATCCGGTTGATGGTGGAGGCCAGGTCGCCCAGCTCGTCACGGCGGTCCGCGCCACTGACGCGCCGTGTGTAGTCACCGTGCGAGATGCCCTTCGCGACGGTGTTCATCTCGTCCAGCGGGGCGGTCAGACCGTGCGCCACGAACTGCGTTATCAACAGCGTCGCGATCATGGAGAAGACCGTGATGAAGCGCAGCTCGGTCTCGGTGCGCAGCGCCACCATCAGCAGCCCCGTGGTGATGAGCACGGAGACCACGACGAGCATGCCGAGCTTGGTCTTGATGGAGAAGGGCCGCAGGCCGCCGGTGTCCGACCCGCCGAGGGACCCGTGCCCCGCCCTGATCCGGGCCGGGCCCTTGCGCGCCGGACCACCGTGGCCGGACGGGTCGTGCCGCGGCGAGCCCCCTCTGGCCGGCCGGGGGACTCCGGTGCGGGCCGATGACGGGCGCGCGGCGCGCGGCGGGCGCGGACCCCGCGGCGTACGGCCCGCGCGCCCCGTACGTCCGGGACCCTCGGCCTGCTCGCCCCCGCCGCCCGGCGTCCGGCTCATGGCGCCGGTGTCTCCAGGGCGTACCCCACGCCGTGCACCGTCCGGATGCGCTCCGCGCCGATCTTCCGGCGCAGCGCCTTGATGTGGCTGTCGACCGTACGGGTGCCCGAGGCGTCCGCCCAGTCCCACACCTCGGCCAGCAACTGCTCCCGTGAGAGCACCGCGCGCGGCGTGTTCGCCAGACAGACCAGCAGGTCGAACTCGGTGGGCGTCAGATGCACGTCCTCCGCCCGCACCCGCACCCGGCGCTGCGCGTGGTCGATCTCCAGCTCACCGAGGCGCAGGATGCCGCTGCGCGGCGTCACGGCGGCCAGCGCCGCGCGCTCCACCCGGCGCAGCAGGACATGCACCCGCGCGGCCAGCTCCCGCATCGAGAACGGCTTGGTCATGTAGTCGTCGGCGCCGACACCGAGGCCCACGAGCATGTCGGTCTCGTCGTCGCGTGCCGTCAGCATCAGCACCGGCACCGGACGCTGAGCCTGCACACGGCGGCAGACCTCCAGACCGTCGAAGCCGGGCAGCATCACGTCGAGGACCATCAGGTCGGGCTGCCACGCCTCGGCGGCGTCCACGGCCGCGGGGCCGTCGACCGCCGTCTGGACCACGAAGCCCTCGGCGCGCAGCCGGGCCGCGATGGCGTCCACGATCGTCGCGTCGTCCTCGACCACGAGCACCCGGCGCTGCGCGCCGGGAGTGGCCGCGACCCCGTTCTGGCTGGTGTGTGTCTGCTCCATCGCCCCGCCCCTGGTACGTTCCGCGATCCGTGTTCCTCGATCCACAACCCCGTGAGGATGTCGATCCCGTGTGTGGGGAGCAGCGTAGAGGCACCGGAGGGCTCCCGGCTACGCAGGGCGAACGGCGAGATGGACCACGTCAGGCACTCCTCGGGCAACTTGGATCTCTTCGGTCCTAACCCCGGTGAAACCGGCATTCCGCAGCGCCTCCTCGAAGGCGGGGGACGGCTGCGCGGACCATACGGCGAGGACTCCGCCGGGGTTGAGCCGTGCCAGGCAGTCGGCCAGCCCGCCGGGTGTGTACAGGCTCGCGTTCTCGTCGGTGACGGTCCAGCCGGGTCCGTTGTCGATGTCGAGGCAGAGGGCGTCGTAGTGGTCGGTGGGCTCGTCGGTGACTTCCGCCGCCGCACGCAGGTACTCGACAAGATCGGTGTGGAGGATCACAGTGCGCGGGTCGCCGAGCGCGGCGCCGGAGATCCGGGCGAGCGGTCCCTGGTGGTGCCAGTCGATGACGGCCTGCTCGCGTTCGACCACCACGATCCGGCCCCAGCGGTCGTCGGCGGCGGCGTGCGCGAGCGAGAAACCTACACCGAGTCCGCCGATGAGGACGGACGGCAGGCCCTCACGGCGGTCGGGTGCGAGCGCGGCCTGCGCGGCGTCGATCAGCAGCCGTTCGGAGCGGCCGTCGGAGGTGTCCATCAGGAACGTGCCGTTGGCGATGATCTCGTGGATGTCACCCTCGTCGCCCGCACCGCCGGGCCGCCGCCGCAGGACGACCTCGCCGTACGGTCCGTCGCGCCGGTCGAGGGTGACGGGGCGGTCTTCCGGGGCGCCGGGGGCGCCGGGGGTGGGGACGGGCACGGGGATGTCTCCTCAGATCTGCGGCTGAACCGGGTCCGCCGTCATCCTCGCGGGGCGCGCGGGGCGACGACAATTCGGTTCCCGGGGCGTGTGCCCGGGGGAGGGGCCGGTCAGTCGTCACTCCCGCGTACGACACCTGTGAGCGGGCCCTGGAGCCGCCAGCCCAGTGACGTGTACAGGCCCAGGCCGTCCCTGGTGGCGGAGAGGACACCCGTGGTGGCGCCCGCGTCCGCGGCGGCGGTTTCGAGCGTACGCATCACCAGCCGCCCGAGGCCGCGCCTGCGGTGGTTCTCCCAGGTCTCGACCTGGTCGACGACCGCCGTCGCGCCGTCGCCCGTCCCGGCGACCTGGCCCCGCGCGGCGGGGGAGCCGTCGGGGGCCGTCACCCGTACGCGAAGGACACCGTCGCGGGTCCGCGTCTCCACCGTGTAGCCGGCGGGCGGGGCCGGTGGGGCGGAGCGGCGCAGCGCGTGGAACATCATGTGTCCGGGGTCGTCCGGCACCGTCCAGCCCGGTGTGATCCACTCGGCGACCCGCTCCGGCGGTGCGAGCACTTTCAGCCAGGCTCCGGGCTCGGTGACGGTCTCGCAGAGCTTGCGCACGGAGGGCTCGTCCGGCTCGGGGAGGACGTGCCGGAACACATGGCCGGGCAGCCCGACGTCGATGCGGTAGCCCCACGGCTCCAGGACCGGCGCCGGTGCCGAGCGGTTGACGACCCATCCCGCGACCCATGCGGAGGTAATGGCTGAACTGTCCATGGGGTCATTACATCTCAGGTGCCGCCGGAGCGCGAGCACTTTCCGCCGGGCCGCGCGACGCCGACTTCTTACCTCGCGCACGTGTTCCCCGCGCCGATATACGAGTGGTTCGTATCGCGTGGCGTTGCTTCGTCCGGGGGCGGGCACGGCGTCCGGAATGCCGGTGGTGATCGGGGTGTTGGGGCGGTCACGACCCGCGACGGACGGAGCGCTCCAGGTGGATGTATTCATTATCGGGATCACGGGGAAAATCGGCGGTCTGCTCGCACGGGAGCTTCTCTCCGAAGGGGATTTCGTCCGTGGGCTCGTACGCCGTGACGACCAGCGGGCGGATCTCGCGGCGCGTGGCGTCGACACGGTGGTCGGGGATCTCGCCGGGATGTCCGCGCAGGCGCTGGCGGTGGCCATCGGCGACGCCGACGCCGTCGTGTTCACCGCGGGATCCAACGGGGGCGGCGCCGGGACCACCAAGGCGATCGACGGCGACGGGGTCGCGAAGGCGATCGAGGCGACCCGCCGCGCCGGAGTCGGCCGTCTCGCACTCGTCTCGGTGCTCCCGGAGTCCTGGCGGGAGCGCGACCTCGGTGACGAGGGCGAGTACTACTTCGCCGTGAAGAAGGAGGCGGACATCGTGCTGAGCCGCAGTGAGCTGGACTGGCTGATTCTCCGCCCCTCACTGCTGGTGGACGATCCCGGCACCGGCACCGTCTCACTCGGCCCCGCCGAGTTCCACGGTCAGGTGGCTCGCGCCGATGTCGCCGAAACGCTCGCCGAGCTGCTGCGCGAACCCCGGATCGGCCGGCAGATCCTCGAACTCAACACGGGGCCGACCCCGATCCGGGACGCCGTCCGGGCCAACCTCCGCCGTCCCTGAGCGCTGATCCGCGAGGCCCCCCGCGCCCCGATCATCGATCGCTCAGAGCGAACACCCTCCCCCGGTATCCGGGGAACAACAGCAGGCTCACAAGCATTGAGTCGACATAGCTCAAGTTCTGACTGCCGAAGGGGAGACCATGGCTGCCACGTCCACACCGCTCACCCTGCCCGTGCTGCCGCTCGACGACGAGGTCGTGCTGCCGGGGATGGTGGTGCCGCTGGACCTGTCCGACACCGAGGTACGTGCCGCCGTGGAGGCCGCCCAGGCGGCCGCGGGCGACGGCTCCGACGGGGGAAAGCCGAAGGTGCTGCTCGTGCCGCGCCTCGACGGGGCTTACGCTGGGACCGGCGTGCTCGGGACCGTCGAGCAGGTCGGCAGGCTCTCCGACGGCGACCCCGGCGCCCTGATCCGCGGCAGGGGCCGCGTCAGGATCGGCGCCGGCACGACCGGGCCCGGCCGGGCCCTGTGGGTGGAGGGGCTGCGTGTCGAGGAGACCGTGCCCGACCCGCTGCCCGGTTCCGTCACCGAACTGATCAAGGAGTACAAGGCTCTCGCCACCGACTGGCTGAAGAAGCGCGGCGCCTGGCAGGTCGTGGACCGTGTCCAGCAGATCGACGACGTCTCGCAGCTCGCCGACAACGCCGGATACTCGCCCTTCCTCAGCACGGCCCAGAAGGTCGAGCTGCTGGAGACGGCCGACCCGGTCGCCCGTCTCAAGACGGCGACCGACCAGCTCCGTGAGCACTTCGCCGAGCAGGACGTCGCCGAGTCCATCGCCAAGGACGTCCAGGAGGGCGTCGACAAGCAGCAGCGCGAGTTCCTGCTGCGCCGCCAGCTCGACGCCGTACGCAGGGAGCTGGCCGAGCTCAACGGCGACCCCGAGGACGAGTCCGACGACTACCGGTCCCGTGTGGAGGCCGCCGATCTGCCCGAGCACGTCCGTGAGGCCGCGCTCAAGGAGGTCGACAAGCTGGAGCGGTCGTCCGACCAGAGCCCGGAGGGCTCGTGGATCCGCACCTGGCTGGACACCGTCCTGGAACTGCCGTGGAACGAGCGGTCGAAGGACGCGTACGACATCCGGGGCGCCCAGCGCGTCCTCGACGCCGAGCACGCGGGCCTGGAGGACGTGAAGGAACGGATCACGGAGTACCTGGCCGTCCGCAAGCGCCGCGACGACCGCGGGCTCGGTGTGGTCGGAGGCCGCCGGGGCGGCGCCGTCCTCGCCCTCGTCGGTCCGCCCGGCGTCGGCAAGACCTCGCTCGGCGAGTCCGTCGCGCACGCCATGGGGCGTTCCTTCGTCCGTGTCGCGCTCGGCGGTGTCCGGGACGAGGCGGAGATCCGTGGCCACCGGCGTACGTACGTGGGCGCGCTTCCGGGCCGTATCGTCCGGGCCATCAAGGAGGCCGGTTCGATGAACCCGGTCGTCCTGCTCGACGAGATCGACAAGGTCGGCTCCGACTACCGGGGCGACCCGGCCGCCGCACTCCTCGAAGTGCTCGACCCGGCGCAGAACCACACCTTCCGCGACCACTACCTGGAGGTCGAACTCGACCTCTCCGACGTGGTCTTCCTCGCCACCGCCAACGTCCTGGAGTCCATCCCCGAGGCACTGCTCGACCGGATGGAGCTGGTGCGTCTCGACGGCTACACCGAGGACGAGAAGGTCGTCATCGCCCGCGACCACCTGCTGCCGAGGCAGCTGGAGCGGGCCGGTCTGGAGACCGGCGAGGTGACGCTGGAGGACGAGGCGCTGCGCAAGCTGGCGGGCGAGTACACCCGCGAGGCGGGCGTACGCAACCTCGAACGCTCCATCGCCAGACTGCTCCGCAAGGTCGCCGCACAGCACGAGCTGGGCGAGCGCGAACTGCCGTTCTCCGTAGGGGACGGCGATCTGCGCGGGCTGATCGGCCGGCCGCACCACGTGCCCGAGTCCGCCCAGGACCCGGCCGAGCGCCGTACCGCGGTGCCCGGTGTGGCCACGGGCCTCGCCGTCACCGGCGCCGGCGGGGACGTCCTCTTCGTGGAGGCGTCGCTGGCCGACCCGGAGACGGGTGGTTCGGGTCTGACCCTGACCGGACAGCTCGGCGACGTCATGAAGGAGTCGGCGCAGATCGCGCTGTCCTTCCTGCGCTCGCACGGCGCCGAACTGGAACTGCCGGTGGCCGACCTGAAGGACCGGGGCGTGCACATCCACTTCCCGGCGGGCGCGGTGCCCAAGGACGGCCCGAGCGCGGGCATCACGATGACGACGGCGCTCGCCTCGCTGCTGAGCGGACGCCAGGCCCGTACGGATGTCGCCATGACCGGTGAGGTCTCGCTGACCGGGCGGGTGCTGCCCATCGGCGGCCTGAAGCAGAAGCTGCTGGCCGCGCACCGGGCGGGCATCACGACGGTCGTGATCCCGAAGCGGAACGAGGCGGACCTGGACGACGTCCCCGCCGAGATCCTGGACAAGCTGGAGGTCCACCCGGTGACCGATGTACGCCAGGTCCTGGAGATCGCGCTCTCGTCGGCGACGGCGCCGGCGGCCACGGACATCCCGGTCGCCGCGTAGCGGGCGTCACCCGCTCCAGAGGACCGCGGCAGGTGGGCCCCCGGCACTCGGTGCCGGGGGCCCACCTCGTGCGTGCACGGGGCGGGCGCCGGGGCCGCTGTCGCCGGGATAAAACCTGCGAAATAATGACGGAGCTGCGGCAATGGGCCTCGGAGACGGAAAACTTCAGGAGCGGAAAGCGCGCGATGGGTGTTGTGGGTGCTGACGTGCACGGAGACGGTACGGCGAACGAACCCGAACCAGCCGGGAAAAGTGATGGGGACCACGAATTCCTGGCGCTGGAGCGCGAGTTGGCCGTCTTTCTGCGGCGCGCCAGAGCCAATTCCGGTGAGATGGCCCGCGAGGTCCACCCCGAACTGGAGCCCGCCGCCTACGGACTTCTCGTACGGCTGGAGGAGACCGGCCATCAGCGGGCCACCGATCTCGCCGTCTACTTCGGGGTCGGCAAGGCGACGATGAGCCGTCAACTGCACGCCCTGGAAGGGCTCGGACTGGTCACGCGCGAGCCCGATCCGGCCGACGGGCGTGCCTCGCTCGTCCGGCTCACCGCCGAAGGGGTCGCGCGCTTCCGCCGGGTGCGCGACGCGCGGCGCGAGCGGTACGTACGCAAGCTCGCCGACTGGGACCGGTCGGAGGTCGCCGAACTGGCACGGCTGCTGCACCAGTTGAACGCGCGCGCGGAGAGCTGAGCCCGGCCACGGAGGGCGCCGCGAGGGGCCGGCGCCACGGCTCCCGCCCCATGGGCCGGGCCCTACGGCTCCACGTACACGACCGTCGCGTCGTCGTACGGCTTGCCCCGCCGGAAGACCACCCCGTCCGGGTCCGCCGACTCCGCCGCCCGCACCCGGTCGATCAGCTCCTGCGGTCCGCTCTTCCTGACGAGCGCCAGACAGTCCGCCCAGTCGCCCTCCCGGAACACCTCGACCCAGCGCGCGGCGCCGTCGGTGAGCGCCAGGGCGGTACGCACCTGTGAGGCCGGTGTCCGCCCCGTCACGGCCTTCGCCGCCACGTCCGGGTCGACGGCCGCGGTGAAGAAGCCGCCCTCCGCGTTGCGCAGGGCGTCCGTCGCGGCGGCCTGCCGGCGGACCGAGCGCGGGACGCGGTCCAGGCGGTGGTCCACGACGGCCCGCACCTCACCGTCCGGCGACTCCAGAAGGAGGGTGGAGTCCGACAGGACGAGGTGCTCGACCGTGTCGGTGTCCCAGCGCACCATGACGACGGTTGCCTGGGGTGTCCGGGGGTGAGAAAGGTCACACGTGTCACGGTGGGTGTCGGCCGTGCGCCGGATCGACTCCGCGAGGGCGTCGGCGAGGGACATCTCCCGCCGGGAAGCGGACAGTTCGGTCAGCGCCCCGCCCAGCCGGGCGGTGAACCAGGGGACTCCGTGCACACAGCCGTCACCGTCCGGCGGAGGCGTCACACCGTCCAGCGCGATCAGCGTCCCGCCGCTGCCCGCCGAGGGCGTGGCCACGGCGGTCCAGTCCTCGTTCGGGCGGGGATGGCTGCCGGGGGCGGTGGCGATGTCGATGCGCATGGCCCCCAGTCTGCCGGACGGGCGGTACGCCCCCGCCGGACGCCTCGGCCGTGTCCGCGGGTGTCCGGCCGTGCCCCGCCGGACCCGTGGCGCCCCGGTACGGAGGCGGCGGACGGCGTACCGCGCCGCCCCGTGACGCGCGCCCGCACGGTGCGCGGGGCGCCCACTCCGCGCGGCGCCGGAGCCCCCGTCCCCACGAGCGGAATGATCAGATCCGCGTCGATGCGACCGGGCATCTTGCCAAAGCTCACGCGTAACTTCCAACCGCTCCACCCGCGCCAACCGCGACGCGCGCCCGCGCGAGTTGTTCGCCAACTCCTCCTTGATGTTCACTCGTTCAGGTGGCGGAGCAGCCGAAACGTGCCCCCTCCGAGAAACGCTGGAATGGTCGGAAGCCGTGCCAGGGGTGGAGGGGTTGTCCGGTGTGACCGGACGTCACCTCTGCTTCATGGGCGGACGAGTCAAGAATGCGAGCACCGGTGCAGAAGAAGCGGCCTCGGGGCAAGGGCGGCACGCGCGGCGGGTCCCAGGGCTCGGCAGAGCCCCGTAAGGCGGGGACGGCCGGTTCCGCCGACGCACCCGAGGTTCCGGCCGGCCGGCCCGTACGGGTACGCAGCCGGCTCGTCGCCGCGGTCGCCGTCGTCGGTGTCACCGTCGTGGCGGCGGGTCTGCCCGCGGTCCTGGCCACATCGGCCGAACTGACCGACGCCCAGCGGCTGGTCACCCTCGCCGAGCTGAACCGGCAGACGGCCGTCCTCGCCCACTCCCTCGCCGACGAGCGCGACGAGGTCGTCGTCCATATCGCCGGGGGCCGCGAGGACGCCGGGAGTGACAAGGGCGACGGCGACGAGGACGAGGTGGACGGCGACGGGGCCGACGGCGCCCCCGGCGGCGACCCGGCCACCCGCGTCGACCGGCAGATCGACGAGATCGACGAGTCCGCCTCTCCCGGGCTGCGCAGGGACCTCTCCACCGTCCCGTCCATCCGCCGCACCGCCCTCACCGGCAAGGGCACCGCCCTGGAGGCGTACCAGGCGTACACGGACGTCATCGCCAAACTGCACGCCATCAGCGACGAGGTCGCCGAGAAGACGCCCCCCGAGGCCGCCGACGGCACCCGGGCCCCCGCCGCGCTCGGCCGCGCCGTCGAGCAGGCGTCGGCCACCCGCGGCCTGCTGCTGGCCGCGCTCGCCGTCCCGGCACCGAAGAACACCGAGCCGCGGTTCGACCCCGTCACCGGCCTCCCCGTCCAGCCCGCCGACGGCGGCGACTCCGCCGAGAGCGACCGCACGCGCGACGCGCTCAGCGCCGCCGCCCAGCAGGCCCGCGTCCATGAACTCGCCTCCCTCGCCGACTTCGACCAGTCGGCGGGCACCAAGGCACGCGACTCCCTCGCCACGACCGTCACCGGCCCCGAGGTGACGGCGGCGGAGAAGTACCTGACCCGCCTCACCGACAGCCCCGAGCTCTCCGACAGCGACCGCGACGCCAACCAGGAGAAGGTCGAGTCGTCGCTCTCCAGCCGTATCGAGCAGATGCGCGGCGTGGAGTCGGGCATCGGTTCCGCCCAGCTCAAGCGGCTGGAGCAGCTCCGCGACGACTCGGTCACCTCGCTGGAGCTGGGCATCGCGCTCCTCGGCGGCCTGCTGATCGTCTCGGTCGGCGTGTCCACCGCCATCGCCCGTACCCTCACCAGGCCGCTCGCCGTCGTCCGTATCGGAGCGGCCCGTCTGGCCGCCGGGCCCGCGACTGAGGAACCGGTCCGCTTCACCGGCCGCAACGACGAGTTCGGCCAGGTCGTGCGGTCGCTCAACAGCCTGCACGCCCAATTCCTCGAGGTCTCCGCCCGCGCCGAGAAGCTCGACAGCGAGCGCACCGGACTGATCGGCGCCCGGCAGGCCATGGCCGACCAGCGCACCGAACTCCAGGAGCGCGCGGCCGGCGTCACCGCGCAGCTCGAAGGGCTGCGGAGCACCGTCCACCACACGTTCGTCGATCTCTCGCTGCGCACGCTCGGTCTCGTCGAGCGTCAGCTCGGCGTCATCGAGACCCTGGAGGAGCGCGAGCAGGACCCGGACCGGCTCGGCGTCCTCTTCCAGATCGACCACATGGCCACGGTCATGCGCCGGCACAACGAGAACCTGCTGATGTTCGCCGGGCACGAGTACGGCGGAAGTTACGCGGGCCCCGTGCCGCTCGTCGACGTCCTGCGCGCGGCGGTCAGCGAGATCGAGAAGTACGAGCGGGTCACCATCCAGTCGCTGCCGCCGCACGCCCAGCTGGCCGGCTTCGCCGCCGACGACATCAGCCATCTCGTCGCCGAACTCCTGGAGAACGCCACGTCGTTCTCGCCGCCCGACGCCCAGGTCGAACTCTCGGGCTGGATGCTGGAGAGCGGTGACGCGATGCTCTCCGTACAGGACCGGGGCATCGGCATGTCGGCGGCGCGGATCGCCGAACTCAACCAACGGATCGCCGATCCGCACGCGTACGAGCCGCCGAAGCCGGCGTCGAAGACGAAGACGAAGACGAAAGCGAAGTCGAAGCAGCCGCTGACGGACGAGCCCGGGAAGCAGGCCGCCACCACCGACGGCGAAGGGGACGGGCTCGGCCTGCGCGTCGCCGCGCTGCTCGCTACGCGCCACGGCGTGGAGATCACGCTGCGCGAGCACCAGCAGGGCGGGATCGCGGCGGTCGTCGTACTGCCGCAGGCCCTGCTCCCCACGGCCCGGCCGGTCACGGCCCCGCTCCGGGTGGCATCGGCGGGCGCGGCGCCGGTGCTGACCCTGCCGGGGTCGGTGGCGGAGGCCAACTCCAACACGCTGCCCGGCCGTTCGGACCGTGAGCCGCTGGTGGCGGCGCCAGAGGAGTCCGCCGGGGACCCGTACGCCATCGGACCCGACACGCACGAGCGGGTCGCCGATGCCGCGGACGATGCCGCGGACGATGCCGCGGACGAGGCCGCGGACGAGGCCACGGATGAGGCCGCAGACGGCGCCACCGACGCGGCCGAGGCCCCGGCTGTCTCAGTTCGTGAGACGGAAGAGGCGGATCGGACGGATGTGTCAGCCGGGACGGACGAGGCGCAGCCGCCCGCCGAGACGTCAACGGAGCCGGTCACCGACGCCGTCACGCCCGCCGTCACCGACGAGGGACTGCCCAAGCGCACCCCGAAAGCGGTCAAGTCCGCCTCCACGACGGCCGATCGGACGGGTAGCGTCGACGCGGACGCGCTGCGCCGCAGGCTCGGTGGCTTTCACCGGGGCGCCAAGGCCGGCAAGCGCGACGCCGACGCCGAGCTCTTGGAGCAGACCGAAGTGCAGCAGAAGCAGAGCGATTCAGTACCGCGGCAGACGGAAGCGGCGGAGGGGACCGACGCGCGTACGAATGAGACGGGGGAAACTGTCGAGGAGGCACGCAGTTGACGGCGACCGGCACATTCGGACTGAGTAGCGAAGCCCGCAATCTACACTGGCTGTTGACGAATCTCGTCGGGGAGGTGCGGGGAGCACGCTCCGTGGCGGTCGTCTCGTCCGACGGACTCCTGCTGCTCTCCTCGGACCCCGCACTGCACGACGCGGCGGACGGCACGGACGGGAGCGAGAGCCCGCGCGGCTCCAGCGCCGACCTCGCCACCATCATCTCCGGGATCAGCAGTCTCACCCTCGGCGCCGCCGAACTGATGGACACCGGCGGCGTCAAGCACACGATGGTCGCCATGGCCGAGGGCACCGTCTTCGTCATGTCGATCAGCGACGGTTCGCTGCTCGGCCTGCACGCCGGCGCCGACTGCGACATGCACGTCGTCGCGTACCACATGGCGATGTTCGTCGGCCGCGCCGGACACGTACTCACCCCCGAACTCCGCAGCGAGCTGCGCAAGTCGATGGAGAGCGCCCAATGACATCGGTGTCGGCTTCGATGCCGGGGCCGGGGCCCTCACCCGGGCCCGCCCGTGGGGCCGGTGCCCGTGGGCTTCCGTCGCGCGGCACGGACCGCCGCGTCGCGCGCGTGCGACCGTACTCCCTGACGGGGGGCAGGACGCGCTTCGGGCATGTGCTGCTGGTCGAGACGTTCGTCGCCGCGCTCGAAGCTCCCGAGGAGCGCAAGGAGTTGACGAACGGCGGCGGGCTCGCGGCGCGCGTCATGCCGGAGATGCGCGCCATCGTCGAACTGTGCAGACGGATGCGGACGGTCGCCGAGATCTCGGCGCTGCTCAAGATACCGCTGGGGGTCGTCCGGGTCCTGCTCAGTGATCTGGCCGACCAGGGACGGATCCGGGTGTACGGGACCGGTCACGGCAGCGACCACCCGGACCGGGCGCTGCTGGAGAGGGTGCTGGGTGGACTCCGCCGTCTCTGACCCGCCGGACGTGCGGGACGCCGGGGAAGAAGCGCCGCGGGACTGGCAGTTGGACCGCACCAGAGCCCCCATAGCGACCAAGATCGTGGTCGCGGGCGCCTTCGGTGTCGGCAAGTCGACCTTCGTCGGATCGGTCTCCGAGGTCAGGCCGCTGCGCACCGAGGCCGTGATGACCAGCGCCAGTGAGGGGACCGACGATCTCTCGGCCACCCCCGAGAAGACCACCACGACCGTCGCGATGGACTTCGGCCGCCTCACGCTCGACGACGACCTGGTGCTGTACGTCTTCGGCACCCCCGGCCAGCCGCGTTTCTGGTTCATGTGGGACGACCTGGTGCGCGGCGCGATCGGCGCCGTCGTCCTGGCCGACACCCGCCGGCTCGCCGAGTGCTTCCCGGCGCTCGACTACTTCGAGAGCCGCGGCCTGCCGTACGTGGTGGCCGTCAACCACTTCGAGGGAACGGAGTCGTTCGAGGTCCGGGACGTACGGGAGGCGCTGTCGGTACCGGAGGGCGTGCCCGTAATGATCATGGACGCACGTAAACGGATCACGGTCGTCGAATCGCTGCTGGCCCTGGTGGGCCACGCCCTCGAAGCGGTGGACGGATAGCCGGGCAGCGGGCAGCGACAACCAATGGGAAGCGGACAAACGGAGAACCCGCCATGCGGAAGATACTCGTCGTCGGAGCCGGTCAGTCCGGCCTTCAGCTCGCTCTCGGCCTTCAGTCGCACGGCTACGAGATCACGCTGATGTCCAACCGTACGGCGGACGAGATCCGGTGCGGCCGGGTCATGTCGACCCAGTGCATGTTCCACACCGCCCTCCAGCACGAGCGGGACCTCCGGCTCGGCTTCTGGGAGTCCCAGGCACCGCGCGTGGAGGGTCTCGGCGTCTCGGTCGCCGCGCCCGACTCCTCCCGCCCGGTCGACTGGGTGGGCATGCTGGACGGGATCGCCCAGTCCGTCGACCAGCGGGTGAAGATGGCCGGCTGGATGGAGACGTTCGCCCAGCGCGGCGGTCAACTCGTCATCCACGGCGCGGCCGTGTCCGACCTCGACTACTTCTCGCGCGCCTACGACCTCGTCCTCGTCTCGGCCGGCAAGGGCGAACTGGTCGCGATGTTCGCCAGGGACGCCTCCCGCTCCCCGTACGCCGCGCCGCAGCGGGCGCTCTCCGTCGCGTACGTCCACGGTCTGGGCCCGCGCCCCGAACACCCGGACTTCGACGCCGTCCGCTGCAATCTCGTGCCCGGTGTCGGCGAGCTGTTCGTGATGCCGACGCTGACCTTCACCGGCCGCGCGGACATCCTGTTCTGGGAGGGAGTGCCGGGCGGGCCGCTCGACGTGTTCGAAGGCATCAGGGACCCCGCGGACCATCTCTCGCTGACGCTGGAGCTGATGGAGCGGTACACCCCCTGGGAGTACTCCCGCGCCACCAAGGTCGAACTGACCGACGCGAACGCCACGTTGGCCGGCCGCTACACACCCACCGTCCGGCACCCGATCGGACGGCTGCCGGGCGGCGGACTCGTCCTCGGGGTCGCCGACGTCGTCATCGCGAACGATCCCGTCACCGGCCAGGGCTCCAACTCGGCCTCCAAGTGCGCCGCCTCGTACCTGGACTCGATCCTGGCGCACGGCGACCGGGAGTTCGACGAGGCGTGGATGCAGGCGACGTTCGACCGGCACTGGGAGAGCGCGCGGCACGCCACGAAGTGGACGAACACGATGCTGGCCCCGCCGGCGCGGCACGTGCTGGACATGTTCGGCGCGGCGTGCCGGCTCCAGCCGGTCGCGGACCGGTTCGCCAACGGCTTCGACGACCCCTCGGACTTCGAGAACTTCCTCTACGACGCCGGGAAGACCGAGGCGTATCTCGCGGCGGTCGGCGAGGCCGCGGCCGGCTGAGGCCCTCCGCCGAGGGGCGTGTCCGCGAAGTCCCGCCCGGCCGGCGACGCCTGGCACGGCACCGCACCCGCCGCCCGCGGGGCCCCGCCCCGCGGGCGGACGACGCTACATTCCGGACACGCCCAAGGAAGTGCCGCTCGCGGGAGCGGATTGCGAGTCGTTGCCGGTGTCGTCTCCCTCGGTGGCGCCCGGCGGCAGCTCCGGCGCTACGTACGACGCCGCGTCGAGTTGACCGGCGTCCGGATCGGGCCGTACGGCGCCGAGCAGCGGGTTCGACGCGAGGGGGGAGACCTTCACCCGGGACCCGGGACGCGGGGCGTGCACCACCTTCCCCTCGCCGAGGTACATCGCCACATGGGTGGCCTTCGGGAAGTACACCACCAGATCACCCGGGCGCAGCTCACTCAGCTCCACCCTCGGCAGCTCGGCCCACTGCTGCTGGCTCGTACGGGGCACGGCGACCCCGGCGCGCGTCCAGGCCCGCGAGGTCAGCCCCGAGCAGTCGTACGCCTCCGGCCCCTCGGCGCCCCACTCGTACGGCTTGCCGATCTGTTCGACGGCGTACGCCAGTGCCCTCTCGCCCCCGGCCGACGGCGCCCGCGTGCTCCTGCCGGGGCTCGCGTCCCCACCGGCCGCCTGACCGAGTGCGCCGGAGGTGATCAGCTTCTCCTGCGCCTCGTCCGTGTCGGCGGCCTCGCGTTCGGCGATCGCGGCGATCTGCTCGGTGGTGAGCGACGCGAGCATCCTCTGGACATCCGTCAGCTTCGCCTTGACCGTGTCGCGCTGCTTCCTCTGTTTCGCGGCGAGCGCCTGCTGCTCGTCGAGCGCCTTCCGGGACCGCGCGGCGAGGGTGTCGGCGCGCCTCTCGCCGTTCGTCAGCCGCGCGACGGTCGACAGCCCTTCGCGCTGCGCACGGTCCATCAGATGCTTCTGGTCGAGGGCGCGTTGGGGGTCGTCGGTGAGCAGGAGCTGGACGTAGGAGGAGAGTTCCGAGGTCCCCTGGTACTGCCGGCGGGCCAGCTGTCCCGCCAGGGCGCGGCTGCGGACCAGCGCCTTGCGGGCGTCGGTGAGACCCGCGCCGACCCTCTTCGCCTCGGCCCGTCGGGCGGCGAGCTTCACCTCGGTGGCGTTGTAGGCCTCGGTGGCCTCCTCCGCCTGCTGGTACAGCGTGCGCATCTCGGTCAGCAGTTCGGAGACGCCGCGCGGCGCGCCGTCATCGAGGGGCGCGCTCCCGGGTGCGTACTCGGCGGTGCTTTCGGGGACCGGGGCGGGGGTGGGTTCGGCGCCCGCCGGCGCCGCGCAGGGGACCGCCGCGAGGACGGCGAGTGCCGCCGTGCAGACGGACCGCAGAAGTCGGCCTGACACACCATCACCTCCGTTTGCGGGACGGCCCGTCCGGCCCCAAGGCGATGATGCGGTGTCAGATGTCCCGTCCTCGTGTGCTTAGCGCACAATTGGGCGATACGGCGGCACGCCGTCACCCCGGGCGGGCCGATGTCACGGCCCCCGGCGTGGCGGCTTGTGCGGTCCGGGCTCCCCGGGTCAGTCGACCGGCAGCGCGTAGAAGGTGCCTCCGCGCCGGATCACCGCGGTCTTCCCGGCCATCAGCGGCTGGTACGCGGGCGGCGCCACGGCCGCGCCGTCCGCGGCGGGGGAGGGAGCGGGCCCGCCGGCGTTCTGGAACTTCCAGAGCCGCCTGCCGTCCTTCGCCCCGAACGCGGTCACCTGGAGCCCGTCGGCGGACAGCACCGTCCGGCCGCTCTCGCTCAGCGTGATCCGGGGGACACCGGTCCAGGCCGGGCCCTCGGTCGTGCCCTTCCAGCGCTCCACACCCGACTCGGGGTCGATCGCGTACACCTCCTGGTAGCGGTTGGCGATGTACAGCGTGGAGCCGAGGACCGTACCGGTGCCGAAGGCGAAGGAGTTCTGCCCCGTTACCCGTGGCGCGCCCGACCTGCGCCACAACTGCTTGGCGTCGGCGGTGTCGTACGCGTACAACTGATCGGCCGCCGCCGCGAACAGCCGGCCCTCCGCGTCACCCGCCGAACCACCCGAGGGCGGCACCGCGCCGAACGACTTAGACCAGACCCGCTCACCGTCGACGCGTCCGAAGCAGTGGTAGACCGACCTGCCCTTGCCCGCCTTGACCTGCGCGGGCGTCAGCGACTTGGCGTCCTGGCGCACCACGATGTCCGCCTCCCGTACGGCGATCAGCTGGTACACGGGGGTCAACGGGGCGCGCCCGTTGGAGATCACGGAGCGCCACAGCTCCTTGCGGGTCGCCAGATCGAAGGCGAAGAGATGGGTGCGGACCGTGGCCGCCTTCCCCGTACCGGCCTTGTGCGATCCGGTGAACCAGACCTGGCCGTCACCGCTCCCGGTGATGCCCGCGACGCCGAGTCCCGGCGCGTCGGCGATGCCGTTCGTGTAGCCGACCCGGTGCCTCACCTCGCCGGAGGCGGCCGAGATCCAGAGCAGGCCGGTCGTCCCGGCGACGAAGACGAGACCGCCGGAGGCGGGCAGCGCCTGGTGGAGCGCCGCGACGTCGGCGTTGCGCCAGAGCCGCTTGCCGGTGCGCACGTCCACGCCGGTCGAGCCCGACCCGGCCGTCAGGACGAGAGTGCGGCCGATGACGGCGGCATTCAGGACCTCGTCGGCCGCCACCTTCTGCTCGTACGCCCACAGCGCCTCGGGCGGCAGTCCCGTGAGGCCCTTTCGGGTGTCCTTGCCGGGCTTGTCGTCGGTGTCGCCGGACGGCTCGTCGTCGGCGAGCGCGAGCACGCCTCCGCCGCCGATCACCAGCCCGGCGGTGCCCGCGACCAGACCCGTGATGAGCGCGCGCCGCCCGAGGGGCTGTCCGAGCGGCCCGTTCCGCAGTGCGGCCAGCGGGCCCGAACCGGAACCCGTGGCGGCGGCCGGGACAGGGGCCGGTACCGGCACCGGCGGCAGGGCAGGGGGTCCCGGCGGGCCGGGCGGGAGCGGCTGGGACTGCTGCGGCACCGGGGCGGCGGCGGGGGGCAGTGGCAGCGCGGTCGGCTCGGGCCGGGCGCGGGGCACCGACAGGGCGGCGGTCGGCCGGTCGACGACACCGCTCTCGCTGCCGGAGGCGGTCCGGGGGCGGCCGATACGGGTGGTGCGGGAGTCGGGCTCGGGCGCGGCGACGGGCGCCCCGGGAACGGCGTCCGCCGGCCCCTCCGGTGCGCGCTCCTCCGGCACCCTGTCCGCCGGGCTCTCCAGCGGAGCGTGCAGGGCGTCGACCAGGGCGGCCTGTTCGGCGATCGAGGCCGACAGCGCGTCGGGCAGCCAGCCGCCCGGCACGGCGGTCGCCGCCGCTGCCGCGCCCTGGAGCGCCAGCTCCGCTGCCACCGCCCCGGCCGTCGGCCGCTCGCCCGGCTCCTTCGCCAGACAGCGCGCGACGATCGGCCGCAACTCCTCGGCCACACCGTCGAGTTCGGCCGTCCCGTGCGCGATGCGCTCGGTCGCCGCGTCGGGCGGGCCCTCGGCGAGGGGCGTCGTGCCGGTGGCCGCGTACGCGAGGAGCAGACCCAGCACGAAGATGTCGGACGGCGGCCCGGGCACCTCGCCGTCCAACTGCTCCGGGGTCAGATACCCCAGCCGTACGGAAAGCCGCCCGCCCTCGGCCGCCTCCGCCGAAGCCGCGGCGCCCAGCGCCCCGAAGGCGGTCAGGCGCGGCCCGTCGGCGGCGAGGGTCACGGTGTCGGGCGTGAGCCCGTGCAGCACGGCTCCCGTCGCGTGGACCCGCGAGAGCGTCTCGGCGAGCGCGGCGCCCAGTATCCGTACGGCACGCGCGGGCAGCGGACCGGCGACGGCGACGGCCTCGCCGAGGGTGAGCGCGGGGACGTAGTCGCTCGCGGTCCACAGCAGCTCCGTCCCGGCCGCGTCCGTACGGGAGTCGAGCAGCGGCTGCACCCACCCGCCGGCCAGCCGCTCCGCGGTGCGCGCCTCGGCCTGGAAGCGCCGCTGGAAGGCGGGCAGTGCGGCGAGGGGCGGCCGGGCGACGGAGACGACGGCGGTGGCGCCGTTCGCGCCGTACGCCAGATAGCGCACGGCGCTCGCCGACTCCCGGTACCGCGCCAGCACGGTGTACGGGCCGACAAGGCGCGGGTCGTCGTGCCGCAGCGGTTCCATCACGCGAAAAGCCCCCTGGTCGCTCTGCCGGGAGGTCGTCTCCGGCCTGGTCGATCCTAGATGGTGCCCGACAAATCGCGCCTGCCGCACCATATGTGACCGTGTGTGGCCAACGAGTTCGCGATCCTGCCCCGAACCGCCGAACGCTCAGCCCTGCCCCGGCTTGGACCAGGGCCACTTGAGCGTGCGCCGCTCGCGCCCCTCGGGAACGTACTCGTACTTCCAGCCGCGCTGGATCCCGAGCCGCTTGGTGTACCCGGCGGGCGCGCGCCGGTACGCGAACACGGTGGGCGGCCCGCCGCCCGCGTCCGGCACGGGCACCTCGTACCACTTCGGCGGCTGCCCGGTCGGCCCGGTCAGCACGGGCAGTACGCGACCGTCGAGCGGCCCACCGACAAAGACGGTCTCTTCGCTTCTCACGCCGCCAGTGTCGCGCAGCGCCCTGCCGGGGCGGACGCCGGTCACCCCTGCGGCGTACCGCCGCGTACCCGCCGCCCGTCCCCGTCCCACCTCCGCGACCAGCGGCTTAGCGCCCGGCACTGAGCTGTTCGACGGAACGGGGCGCCCGGCCTCGGCGCGCCGCTTGACGGTGTGTCTGCCTTTTATGAAGGCCACGGCCCGGTTCCCCGAGCGGGTGGCAGATGCCCGCACCGTGCCACGGAAGCGGAGATCCCCACCATGCGCCCTGTTCGCATCCTCACCACCGCTGCCCTGTCCACCCTGGCCCTGGGCATGGGCGCGGCGACCGTCCATGCCGACACCCAGCCGACCCTCACGGTCAGCCCGAACCCGGCGACCGCGGGCTCGTCGGTCTCGCTCACGCTCAACGGCGGCTGCGACGCCAGCACGGTGACGGCCTCGTCCGGGGCCTTCACGGGCTCGGTCGTGCTGTCCGCGGGCTCGAACGGTACCTACCGGGGCACGGGCACCGTCCGCCGCGACGCCCGCGCGGGCAGCCACGCGATCAGCATCGCCTGCCCGAACGGCGGCCCCTCCTCGTTCACCTTCACCGTCCGCGCGGCGTCGAGCCCGAGCCCGAGCCCGAATCCGTCCATGGGTGCCCGCGGCGGCCTGGGCGGCAGCGTCACCGACATGGACAGCACGAAGGTCTGGGCGGGCGCGGCACTGGTGACGGTGGCGGCGGCGGGCACCACGCTGGTCCTGCGCCGCCGGGCGAAGCACTGACCGAGGCGGGCGGGACGCTGCGCCGGATGGGGCCGGGGGGGCTCCCGGCCCCACCCGTTCTCACGCCAGCAGCCCCGACGCCTTCCAGAGCCGCCTGCCCGTGCCGCGCATGACCCCGATGTCGTCCAGGAAGTCCGTGAGGCGTTTCGCGCCCGACTGCATCACCTCTCGGCGGTGGGGGCTCGTGCGGACCTGGGCCACGGCCTCGCGGCGGTCCAGGCCGACGTTGTCGTAGACCTGGGGGTTCACGAAGCAGACCGAGAAGACACGGGCCGCCTGGCCGGCCGTGAGGCGGGTCAGTTCCTGCTCCCAGCGGGGGGACGTGACCATCTGACGGCGCAGTTCCTCGCGGGCGTAGCGGACGTGACGGGCCTCCTCCACCACATGGATGCGGGTCACGCCGCGCACCAGGGTCTGGACGCGCTCGTCCGGGAACGTCAGGCGCTGCATCCAGTCCAGGATCTCCTCGCCCAGGAGTGTCGCGGCGAACGAACCCGGGGTCGTGGAGAGGGTCTTCAGCACGCGTGCGACGTTGTGGTAGACGCGGGGGACGGGGTACGCGGGGGCGCCGCCCTTCTGGATCATCCGCGCGAACATCATCGAGTGCCGGCACTCGTCCGCTATCTCGGTGAGGGCGTAGCGCACGTGGTTGCTGGTCACCGACTTGTCGTAGATGTGCCTGACCAGCAGCTGCATCAGGATGATCTCGAACCAGATGCCCAGCGAGGCGAGTGAGGCGGCCTCGTGGCGGGCCAGGTCCATCCGCTGCTCCTCGGACATCTTCCGCCACAGCGGGGTGTCGTAGAGCGAGACCAGCTCCGGCGGCCAGAACCACTTGCCGTCCTCCGCCGGGGCGTCCCAGTCGAGGTCCGTGTCCGGGTCGAAGGAGTGCTTGGCCGAGGCTTCGAGGAGACGCAGCGCGACCTGTTCGCGGTCCCGCAGCGGGCCCAGCGCGTCGCGCAGGAGCTGGATGTCGCGTGCGCCGTCGTCGTCGCGGGGTGCGGCGTGGAGCACGCCGGACCCGCCCCCGCCGTCGTCGCGCGTGGGCGTGGCTGTCACATCGCGTTCGTGCGCTGCTGTCATGGCTGAGAGCACCTCATGACTGGGGTTACCGGGGGTACGGTCTCGACCCTCTTATGAGACTTCCTGTCAGTAGCTCTCGTCAATCCCCTCCGCACCACTTGTCGACTCGCTGTCCGACAGCGCGTGTTGGCCGCTCCCGCGCTACTCGCCGGGCCCGAAGGTCTTCCGCAGCGTGAACGCGTGCGCCGTCGGGCCGTGTTCGCGCAGGCTCAGCAGCCGCAGCTCGGCGTCCCGCGCCGTCGGGCGGACGCCCGCCTCCACCCACCACAGCGCCGTCATCGCCTCCTCCACGCGCTCGAACCACTCGAAGCGCCGGGCCAGCAACTCGCGGTGTCTCCCCTGGTACATGAAGTCGGTCAGCGCGTCGACGTCGCGCCACACCGTCAGATTCATGATCAGCCACTCGTCGCCGAAGACCGGGACGTCGGTGGCGTTGCCCGTGTCGCTCTGGAGTCTCCACACGAAACCGTCGGACGCGTCGGCGACCGCGTTCACGGGATCGAGCGCGTCCACGAAGCCCTTCAACTCGACCGTGTCCAGGGGGTGTTTGAGGCGCGCGATATTCACCTGGGCAAGTTCGCGGGCGGGTTCGTGAGCAGGTTCGCGGGCGGGTTCGCCGGCCGGGGCGGCGGAAGATGTCGTCATGCGCGAACGATAGGCAGGGCCTCCTCGGCCACACGCGCGATTTCGAGGAGTGGGACGTCCGCCCCGTGCTCCGCTACCAGTTGGAGCCCCACCGGGCAGCCGTCGGGCGTGAAACCGGCGGGCAGACTCGCCGCCGGATGACCGCTCACGTTGAACGCCCAGGTCAGTGCCGTCGAGTAGACGTCGGGGCCCGGCCCCTCGTGGCCGTGCGGGCGGTTCGGTGTCACCGGGCTGAGCAGCAGCGGCGTACGCGCGAAGTACGCGTCGAGCCGCCGGTCGTTCTCCTCCCGCACATCCGCGCCGGAGCCCCCTCCCGCGCCCGCCGCGCGGGGCGGCTCGCCACCGCGTACCGCCAGCCACGTCTCGCGCGGGTCGAGCAGCGACAGGGGCGGATCGGGGGCCCCGTCGAGCCGTACGACCCCGGCCGCCACCAGCCGGCCCACCGCCGCCCGTACCACCGCGTCCACAGCGGGATCCGTCCGCGCGAAACCGAGGTCCGGCGAGTACACGGCACGCACCGGTGTCCGCGCGCGCGGCGCCTCCTCGTACCCGTCCAGCACGTACCGCAGATACAGCCGCGCGTCCCGCACACGCCGCGTCAGCACCCCCGCCGTCACCAGCCCGGTGCGGTCAGGCGACGGCAGCAGCCCTCTCGTCGTCTTCAGGCCGAACACCCCGCACCACGCCGCCGGGATCCGCACCGACCCCGCCCCGTCGCTCCCCGTCGCCAGCGGCACCATGCCCGCGGCGACCGCCACCGCCGAACCCGCCGACGAACCACCGGGCGTGCGGTCGGCGCGGTAGGGATTGACCGTACGGCCGTGGGCGCCCCGGCCCCACGTCTGCCAGTACGTCCCCGGCCCCGGCACCGCCGTCGAGCCGACCGGCACCGCCCCGGCCGCGACCAGCCGCCGCGCCGCGTACGAGCGAATTCCCGCCGGGCCCTTCACCGCGAACGGCAGCCCCGCCAGAGGCAGTCGGCGATCCACCGACCTCGCCCGCGCCGACGCCCGCGCGTGCCACACCTCGATGAACGCGCACAGCTGCGGATCGAGCCGCCCGATCCGCTCCAGCGCCTCTCCCACCGACCACCAGCCGTCGCCCACCAAGGCTCCCAGGTCCTGTCTTCACACTGGCGTCTGGCTCACGACGCCTGGCACGCACGCCCGCCGCGCTGTCGGACTCGCCCGAGTACGCCCAGTACGGATGCGATCCTCCGCCTTGCGATCGCACGCACCAGACGCCGTGAGCCCCGCCCTGCGGGCGGACGACGCCATTTTGAAGACAGGACCTAGTCTCGCAGCGCCGCCTCCATCACCGCCCGTGCGATCGGGGCGGCGTCACCACCGCCGCTGATCTCACCGCGCACCGCCTCCGCGTCCTCCACCACCACGGCCACCGCCACCGCCGGCCTGCCCGTGTCCGCGGCCTGCGCCCAGGCGATGAACCAGGCATACGGCGTACCGGAGTTGCCCACACCGTGCTGCGCGGTCCCCGTCTTCCCGCCGACCGTCGCGCCGTCGATCCCGGCGCTCCGCCCCGTACCGGTGTCCACGACCTCCACCATCAACTGCCGCAGCCGGTAGGCCGTCGACGGGCTCATCGCCCGATGGTAGGAGTGCACGCCAGCGCGGGAGACGACGTCGCCGTCGGCCGCGAGCGTCCGGTCCACCAGATACGGGCGCCTGAGATCCCCGCCGTTCGCGACGGCCGCCGCCACCATCGCCATCTGGAGCGGGGTCGCCGTCGTGTCGAACTGTCCGATCGAGGAGAGCGCGAGCTGGTCGTCGCTCATCTCCCTGTCGAAGTTGGACACGGCGACACCCGACGGGATCCGCAACCGCCGGTCGTTGAAGCCGAATCGGCCCGCCGCCGCCACCATCCGGTCGAGCCCGACCGCCACCCCCAGCCCGGCCATCACCGAATTGCAGGACCACTTGATGGCGTACGCGAGCGACTCCCTGTCGCAGCCGCGCGTGTCGTTCGGGAGCGTGGTGCGCGTGCCCGGCAGGACGTACGGCTCCGGGACACCCGTCGGCTCGTCGACGTCCTCGACCACCCCGGCGTCCAGCGCGGCGGCTGCCGTGACGATCTTGAAGGCCGAACCGGGCGGATACGTCTGCCGGATGGCCCGGTTGAGCATCGGCTGGTCGTCCGCGCCGTTGAGCCGCCGCCACGCGCCGGTCACCGCCCGGCCCGTGCCCGACAGCGTCCCGGGGTCGTACGAGGGGCTGCTGACCAGCGCGAGGATCCTGCCCGACGCCGGCTCGATCGCGGCCACCGCGCCGCGCCTGCCGTCCAGACCCGAGTAGGCGGCCCGCTGCAAGGCCGGCTCGACGGTCGTGACGACCTTCCCGCCGGGCGGGTGGGCGCGGGTGATGTCGTTCCAGAACGGCAGCGGGGCGAGCATCGGGTCGGTGCCGGCCAGGATGCCGTCCTGGGCGTTCTCCAGCAGGGTGGTGCCGTACGTCTGCGAGGAGAAGCCGGTCACCGGGGCGTACAACGGCCCCTCGGTGTAGGTGCGTTCGTAGCGCAGCTGCTGGCCGGTGTCCTTGGATCCGGTGACGGCCCGGCCGTCGACGACGATCTCGCCGCGTGGCTGCTCGTAACGGTCCATGGCCTTACGGCGGTTGGCGGGGTTGCTGTCGAGGGAGCCGGCCTGGATGACCTGGATCCGGGCCGAGTTGACGAGCAGGGCGACGAGCAGCAGCAGACAGAACACGGCGGCGAGACGGATATGGCCGGTCATCGCTCACCCCCGGCCGCCGGTTCGGCCGAAGGCCCGTCCGCCGGTCCGGCCGACCCCGCATGCCCGGCCGGTTCCGTGCGTCCCGGCGATCCCGTCGCGATCACCGCCGACGCGATCACGCCCGTCTCCACCGTCTCCGGATGCGGGCTGCGCGCCGAGTCGCTGAGCCGGATGAGCAGCGCCACGATGACCCAGTTGGTGACGACCGACGAACCACCCTGCGCCAGGAACGGCATCGCCATGCCCGTGAGCGGGATCAGCCCCGTCACCCCGCCCGCGATCACGAACACCTGGAGCGCCACGATCGACGCCAGACCGACCGCGAGCAGCCGTCCGAACGGGTCGCGCAGAGCGAGCCCGGTGCGGTAGCCGCGGGCGACGAGCAGCGCGTACAGCAGGATGATCGCGGTCAGCCCGATCAGCCCCAGCTCCTCGCCCGCCGTCGCGAGGATGAAGTCGGACTTGGCGGCGAAGCCGATGAGGACGGACCGGCCGAGCCCCAGCCCCGTACCGAACATGCCGCCCGCGGCGAACGCGAAGAGCGACTGGGCGAGTTGGTCGGGCCCGTGGCCGGCGTCGATGGAGGCGAACGGGTCGAGCCAGTCCTCCACGCGGCTGTGGACGTGCGGTTCGAGCCAGCCGACGGCGAACGCGCCGACCCCGGCCAGCAGCAGCCCCACCGCGATCCACCCGGTGCGCCCCGTCGCCACGTACAGCAGGATCACGAAGAGCCCGAAGAAGAGCAGCGAGGTGCCGAGGTCGCGCTCCAGGACCAGTACGAGCACGCTGAGCAGCCAGATCGCGACGATCGGGCCCAGCACCCGCCCGGTGGGCAGCTGGAGCTTCCAGATCCGGCGGCCGGTGCAGGCGAGGGCGCCGTGGTTGGCCGCGAGATAGGCGGCGAAGAAGACGGCGAGCAGGATCTTCGCGAACTCGCCCGGCTGGAAGGAGAGTTCGTCGATCCGGATCCAGATCCTGGCGCCGTTGACCGCGGGGAAGAAGATCGGCACGGTCATCAGCAGCAGCGCGGCGACCACCGACAGATACGCGTACCGCTGGAGCACCCGGTGGTCACGCAGCAGCGCGACGACGACGATGAACAGCGCGACACCGAGGGTCGACCAGACGAGCTGCGCGGGCGCGTCCCGCTCGCCGGGGGTGGCGAGGTCCAGCCGGTGGAGGAGCACGAGCCCGACGCCGTTGAGCAGGACCGCGATCGGGAGCAGCAGCGGATCCGCGTACGGGGCGCGGAGACGGACCGCGAGATGCGCCAGGAGAGGGAGCAGGCCCAGCCCCGCGCTGTGACGCAGCGCGTCGGGCGGGACGGCGTCGTCGTGGGCGAGGCCGACGGCCACGTAGCCGAAGAGGGAGATGAGGACGGCGCACACCAGGAGCGAGAGCTCGACCCCGCGCCGCTTGCGGAGCCGTAGTTCGGGCGGGGGAGAGTCCGCCTTCGTTGCGGTCATGGAGCGCAACGTAGCAACCCGACATGCCTTATGTCCGGTTATGTAAAGACATGAGGCATGTCGGGCTCCCGGTGGGTCAGCACCAGCGCGGTGCCTTGCCGATGTTCTCGATGTACGCGGCGGAGCCCCAGGCCCAGTTGCCGTCCGTCAGGAGGTACCAGCGGTCGTTCCCGTTCACTTCCTCGCCCCGCATCTTGCAGAGGATGTGCACGATCGAGCCGTACGCGGCGCTGCCGATGACCCGGCCGCCGCGGGTCGGCCGGTCGCGCAGCAGGAGTCCGGTCCTGGCGGTGACGCGGCCCTTGTACTTGCCCGAGCCCATCGTGGAGACCTCGGCCTCGGGGCCGGCGTCGCCGAGGCGGCCGGCGTCGGCGTGGCCGCTGAATCCGACCGGCGGCGGGGTCGGTACCGCCGCCAGTGCGGGGGTGGCGGTCAGCGCCGCGGCGGCGACGGCGAGGGCCGCGACGTACGGGCCGAAGGAACCCCGGAGACGCGGGGTGGAGGAGCGCAGAAAACGCTGGGACATGCGTGACTCCTGATGTTCGGGAAGGGGGCGAGGGGTGATGGGGGGCTGCTTGACCCTCGCCCGATTTACCCTAGTTTCGTCACATTCTGTCCGCAACCGTAACTCTGCGTGCCCCGCGCCGGCCGCCCTCAGCGCTGGTGGGGGTTACCGCCCTGGCCCGGCTGCTGTCCCTGGCCGCCCTGGCTGAACGGGTTCCCGCCACCGGGCTGACCGCCCTGGCCGCCCTGTGCGAACGGGTTGGCGCCGTGCTGCTGGCCGACGCCCTGCTGGGCCTGCGACGCGCTCTGCGCGAGCAGCTGCTCGGCCTGCTCGTTCGGCACCTGGTGCTCCACGCCGCAGAACGTGCACTGCGTGTAGTGCTTCGTCGAGTACGGGAACAGCGGCACGAAGAACAGCGTGAACTTGGAGACGCGCTTGCGGAGCGTGTGCGCGGACGGATTGCCGCACTGGCCGCACACGAGCGTCAGTATCGCCAGTTGGTAGATGTAGCCCTTGGTCCCGAAGATGATCATGCGGTGTTCCTTCTCTTCTCATGACGCTTCATGGCGCTCATGACCGGCGCACCTCCATGGTGCACGCCCGCCACGGCGGCGGTCACGGCAGGCGGCCCGCCCGGTTCAGATTGATGAGCGGGCCGAGGAGGTCCCCGTACCGCGCCAATCGCCCCGCGATGTCACCGATGCGGAAGACCAGGTCCTCCGGCGCCGCGCAATTGCGGACCTCTTCCCAGGACACCGGGGCGGAGACGGTCGGTTCCGTCCTGGCGCGCAGCGTGTACGGGGCGGCCGTCGTCTTCGCCGCCGAATTCTGGCTGTGGTCGACGAAGACCTTGCCGGGGCGGAGCGCGCGGGCCATTCGGTGGACCACCAGGTGCGGCAGCTCCGCCTCGGCCTCGACGGCGAGCGACTTGGCGTACGCGGAGACCTCACGCGACGGGGTCGGCTCCAGCGGTACGAGCAGATGCAGGCCCTTGGAGCCCGAGGTCTTGGCGTAGGCGTTGAGCCCGTCCGCCGCCAGCCGTTCCCGCAGCCAGAGCGCCGCCGCGCAGCACTCCACCATGCCGGCCGGCTCGCCGGGGTCCAGGTCGAAGACGATGCGGTCGGCGCGGGCCGGACTGTCGGCCTGCCACTGCGGGGTGTGGAACTCCACGACCAGGTTCGCCGCCCACATCAGCGTCGCGAGGTCCTCCACCAGCACCTGCTCGGCGGTCTGCTCCGCCGAACGGGGCACCGTCGCCCTGCGCACCCAGGACGGTGTGCCCGGCGGCGGATTCTTGGTGAAGAAGCGCTGGCCGGCGGGGCCGTCCGGGTAGCGGAGGAAGGAGACGGGGCGATTGGCCAGATGGGTGAGCAGGGCGCCGGCCGAGGTCGCGCAGTAGTGCAGGACCTCGCCCTTGGTGGTGCCGGTGGCCGGGTAGAGGACCTTCTCCAGATTGCTGAGGGCGATCCGCCGCCCCTCCACCTCGGCGATGGGCGTCATACGATGAGAATCCCACGAATTCGGATGTAAGGGATTTACCGTGCGATCCATATGGAACGGCGCAATCTCCTTCGGTCTGGTGAGCATCCCGATCAAGCTGGTGAACGCCACCGAGAGCCGCTCGATCTCCTTTCGGCAGATCCATTTGGCGGACGGCGGCCGGATTCGTTACCGGAAGGTCTGCGAGCTGGACGAGGAGGAGGTCACCTCGGCCGAGATCGGCAAGGCGTACGAGGACGCGGACGGGTCGATGATCCCGATCACCGACGACGACCTCGCCCAGCTCCCGCTGCCGACGGCCAAGACGATCGAGATCGTGGGGTTCGTGCCCGAGACGTCGATCGACCCGCTCCAGGTGGGCTCGGCGTACTACATCGCGGCGAACGGCGTCCCGGCCGCCAAGCCGTACACACTGCTGCGCGAGGCCCTGAAACGCAGCGAGAAGGTGGCGATCGCGAAATTCGCGCTGCGCGGGCGCGAGCGGCTGGGCATGGTGCGGGTCCTCGGCGATGTCATCGCGCTGCACGGGCTGCTGTGGCCGGACGAGATCCGGCAGCCGGAGGGGGTGGCGCCGGAGACGGAGGTCAGCATCCGGGACGCCGAACTCGACCTGGCCGACGCCCTGATGGACACCCTCGGCGAGGTCGAACTTCAATCCCTCCACGACGACTACCGGGAGGCCGTCGAGGAGCTGATCGCCGCCAAGGCGGGCGGCGGGGAGCTGACGGCTCCGGAGGGGGCGGGGGAGCGGCGCGGGGGCAAGGTGCTGGACCTGATGGCGGCGCTGGAGAGCAGTGTGCGGGCGGCGAAGGAGTCGCGTGGCGAGGGGGGCGGGGAAGGGGACGGGAATCATGCGGAGGTGACGCGTCTGCCGACGGGCAAGAAGTCGGCGGGCGCGAAGAAGAGCGCGTCGAAGACCGCTTCGAAGACGGCGTCCGGGACCGGGGCCAAGAAGACGCCTGCCAAGAAGACAGCGGCCAAGAAGACGGCGACGGGCAAGACCGCCGCGAAGAAGACGGCCGCCAAGAAGACCACGGCGAAGAAGGCCCCGGCGAAGAAGCGCTCCGCCTGAGCGCGGGCGGTCGGCTTCGTCCTCGACGGCCGGACGGGCCCGAAGACGCGGCCCTTCCGGCCGTCGAGGACAGGCGCGCCCTACCCGCCGCGCGCGTCCCGGAGGGCGAAGTCGCCGGGCAGTGGTGTGTCCAGCGCGTTGAGCGCGGCGACCAGCTTCTTCTCCTCGTAGGTGAAGTGGGACTCCACCAGCGCGACGAGACCGTCCAGTTCACCCCGCACCCGACGCGCCTCGGCGGCGTCCGGGGCCGGGCTGATGCCGTCGAGCAGGTCCTGGAGCCGGCCGAGGATGGCGGTCACCATGTGGTGGTCGTGCGCGAACTGCTCCAGTACGGGCGCCAACTCGGGAAAGCGCCTCGCCAGTTCGGGAAAGACCCCGTCGTCCTCCGCCGTGTGATGCCGGGTCAGGGCGGAGCAGAACGCGAGGCAGTGCGCCTGTAGTTCGCGCGGGCGCTCACCGTCTCCCGCGAAGTGGTCGTCGACGTCGTCCTGAAGCCGGGCGAGCTCCTCACGGAGCCAGATGTGCACATCGATCAGCTGATTGCCGAACGCCGCGAGGCGGTCGCCCGGCGCGTCGTCCGGTATGGCGGAGGTCCCCATGCCCGCATCGTATGCGCGTTATGGATTCTGTTGGATTCTGTGCGACAGACCCTGGCGGTTCCGGGGAATTACGGTGGACGATCCGGGGCGCGGGCGCCCCTTCAGGCTCAGCCCTGTCCTCACCAACTCGCGCCCCGTGTTTGCCCGTTGAGCCCGGCTCCGAGTGAGAGGGACAAGCGATGACGAACAGCAGACCAGGATCGGCGAAGCGATGGCGCGCCGTCTGCGCGACCGCGCTCGCGGGGGTGCTCTGTCTCGGGACCCCCGCGGCGGCCCAGGACGACGCGGCCGGTCCCCGGCCCGCCGGCTCCGACTGGACCGTCTCCCGCGGCGGCCCCACCGCCGCCGTACGGCTCGACCCCGCCGACGGCACCGTCACCCTCGCCGTACGGGACGGCGGGCGCACCCTCGTCGAACCCTCGCCCGTCGGCATCGTCACCGAGGACGCCGACCTGACCCGCGGGCTGCGCCTGGTGGACCGGAAGGACCGCCGGATCAGCGAGCGGTACACGACCGTCGTCGGCAAGGAACGCCGCCGGGCAGTCGACATGGCCGAGTCGCGCTTCACCCTCCGGGGCGTGGACGGGGCACGGGTCGACCTGGTCGTGCGCGCGGCCGACGGCGGGGTCGCCTACCGCTACGTGCTGCCCGCCGGCGCCGGGGCGTGCTCCGCGAGGCGTCCGGCTTCGTACTGCCGGCCGACGCGCCGGCCCGGCTGAGCGACTACTCGGTCAACTACGAGCAGCCGTACGACGGTACGACCGCCGCCGGGGCGTCGAGCGGGCAGTACGCGTACCCCGCGCTCTTCCAGGTGGGCGACGACCACGTGCTGCTCACCGAGGCGGACGTCGACGGCCGCTATCCCGCGAGCCGGCTCACACACACGACGGGCGGCGGTCGCTACGACGTGGCGCTGGCCGACCCTTCCGTGCCCCTGCCTGTCGGCGGGCCGCTCGCGACCCCCTGGCGGACCGTGATCGCGGGCGACCTGGCGACCGTGACCGGGTCCACACTCGTGGACGACCTGGCCCCGCCCTCCCGCGTCGCGGACACCTCCTGGATCCGCCCCGGCACCGTCGCCTGGTCCTGGCTCGCCGGGTTCGGCGTGGCGCAGCGCAGCCTCGAGACCCAGCAGCGGTTCGTGGACTACGCGGCCGCGCACGGCTGGGAGTACTCCCTGGTGGACGACGGCTGGAACACCACCGACTGGATGCCGCGACTGATGGAGTACGCCGAACGGCGGGGCGTGGGCGTCCTGTTGTGGATGCACTGGACCGATCTGGACACACCCGCCGAGCGCACGCACCAGCTCGACAGGGTCAAGGAGTGGGGCGCCGCCGGGCTGAAGATCGACTTCATGGACTCCGACTCGCGAGAGCGCATGGAGTGGTACGACGAGATCCTCCGGGAGACCGCCGACCGTGAGCTGATGGTCAACTTCCACGGTTCGACGCTGCCGCACGGCATCCAGCGCACCTGGCCGCACGTCATGACGATGGAGGGCGTGCACGGCGCCGAGCAGGGCGACGTCCAGGCCGACGACATGGCGACCCTGCCCTACACCCGTAACGTGGTCGGCTCCATGGACTTCACACCCATGGGATTCCAGTTCGGGCAGCGCAACAACACCGAGGCCGCCGAGCTGGCGCTCTCCGTCGTGTACGAGTCCGGGTTCCAGAACTACGCGGGCAGCGTGGAGGCGTACCGGGCCCGGCCCGAGATCTCCCGGTTCCTCGACCAGGTCCCGACCGTCTGGGACGAGAGCCGGCTCGTGGCCGGCGCGCCCGGCGAGGGGGCGACGTTCGCGCGCAGACACGGCGACCGGTGGTTCCTCGGCTCCGTCACGGCGGGCGACGGGGGTACGGAGCGGGTCCCGCTGACGTTCCTGGGATCCGGTTCGTGGCGGGTCGACGTCGTACGGGACGGCGACGACGGCGTCGTACGCCAGAGCCAGGTGATGGACCGTCAGGACGTACTCACGGTGCCCGTGTTGGCGGACGGCGGCTTCGCCGCGCAGATCTGCCGCGCGGTGCCGCGCCGCGACAGCTGCGACCGGCCGGTGGACACGGTGCCCGTCGGCACCCTGTCCGTGACCCCGGCGAAGACCGACGCCCTGCCGGGCGCGACGGTCGACATCGACGCGAGCTTCGTCCTGGACGATGCGGGCCCCGCCGAGGACGTGACGCTCGGCGCCCGTACCCCCGAGGGCTGGGCGGTCGACGGAGCGGGCGCGACGGCGGACGAACTGGCCGAAGGGGCCGAACTGACCGCGTCCTGGCGGGTCACGGTCCCCGCCGACCCCGTGTACGGGGCGACGGAGATCCCGGTCACGGTCACCTACCGGGACCCGGACGCCCGTCGGGGCGCGCCGCCGCTGACCGTCGAGCGCACGGTGCGCGTCTTCGTGGCACGCGAAGGCACCGTGTACGTCAGCTCGTTGCCGTTCGTCTCCGAAACCAACGGCTGGGGCCCGGTCGAGCGCGACCTCTCCAACGGTGAGAACGGCGCGGGCGACGGCGGGCCGCTGCGGCTCGGCGACACGACGTACGACAAGGGACTCGGAGTGCACGCGCGCTCCGAGGTGACCGTCGACCTGAACGGCGCGTACGACCGCTTCACGGCATGGGCCGGCATCGACGAGGAGAAGCCGGACAAGGGCTCGGTGGACTTCGAGGTGATCGGCGACGGCGAGGTCCTGGCCCGCAGCGGCGTCCTCGGACCGACGGACGCGGCCCACGCGTTCGACGTCGACGTCAGCGGGGTGCGGCAGCTGACGCTGCGCGTCACGGACGGCGGCGACGGTATCGACTCGGACCACGGCGACTGGGCGGACGCCCAACTGGCGCGATAGCGCGCGCAGTTGACGCGGCCCGGCGGGATCTCGATCCCGCAGGGCCGCACGGCGTCCACCCTTTGACCGGTCCCGAGCCTCTCGCGAACGGCAGATGGGGGCGTCCCGCGCGGCCGGTGGGAGCGGGAACGGCCCAGGCATCTTCGCTTGTGCGCGTCAGTGTGGGAGTGGCGGCGGGTCCACCGGGCCCGCGCAGCCGGGGCATTCGCCCGGCTCGGGGCGCGGTAGGCGCGGTCGCAGGCTTCGCGGTTCTGCAATGGGTCGGGACGGGTGAGCGGCGCCGTGGGGGAGCGGAGGAGGAAGCTGTTCGGTGAGCCGGTGGGGGCTCCGCTCCGGCCGCGGCGACGCCGTGGCGTACACCTGCTCCGGCGTCGATGAACCGGCCGGCGCTGCGCAGGGCGGAGGGTATCGCCCATCGAGAGCGCCCCTTCGCAGGAGTGCGGGCAGGGCGCGCCCTCAGCTGAAGCGGGCGTCGCCCCATACCGCGCGGCATGTGCCGTTCACCTTTCCGGTGGGGCTGTCGACGCCGTTCACCGTGATTGTCAGACGGCCGGCGCCGCCGATCTTCTCGACCACTTCGCGCGTCTGACCAACCGGGAGAGTAAATCCGCTGTCCACGGGATTTCCGTCGAAGGAAACCTGGAAGAACACCGTGCACCCGCTCTCCGTCCTCTCGTCGAGCCCGACCGTGGCACGGAATTCCTTCTTGCCCGCGGGGACGTTGTACGTCACCGTCTTGGCGCCCCCGTTGAACGAGTTGAGCGAGAAGATGACGCTGTTCCCGTACGTCGTCCGCTGCACCGTCGCGGCGCCCGTGTGCTTGTAGTTCCCCAGACCTCCCACGGGGTCGAGATCCGACAGGTACGAGGTGACGGGTCCGGGCGGCGACTGCGGGTCGGCGGACGATCCTGCCGCGCCGCCGCTGCCGCCCGGCCCCTCGTCGCCGTTCTCACCCGGCGGGGACGGTTCGTCCGCGCCGGGTGAGGGAGACGCGGACGAGGTCTCCTCGGAGGGAGGCGGGGCGGGCGTGGTCCCGTCCGCGGAGGGGAGCGTCGCGACGGAGGACGGGGAACCCGCCACCTTGTCGCTGCCGTCGTTCCCTTCAGGCCCGTACTTGAGAAACAGTGCCACGAGCGCGCCGATGACGGCCGCGGCGACGGCGCCGACCACGGCACCGTCCTTGAGATACGAGTGCCGTCCACCTGAACCGCCGGGACTGTTCGAAGTCACCATGCCCCCTGTCCGAGATCCTGCTTTGACGTAGCGTCAGCTCGAATGAGCAGATAGTACAGATGATGGTGGGATTGTTCCCTCGAATCGTCATTAATGGATTCATCTTCGCGAGGGAGGACCGACGCGCGTTCGTGGGGGCCGTACCTGGCCTGCCTTCGGAACGCGGCGTTGTGAAGCCGTCGCGCCCGTTTCGTGCGCGATCGACGTCGATAAGATCCGTCGTGGCCCCATGTGTTGGGGAGATCGGAACATCGACCGAGTGGGAGTGCCAGGCATGCGTGGAGGCAGCGTCGCCGTCGTCGGCGGCAGCATAGCGGGGTGTGCCACGGCTCTGGCCGTGTCCCGCGGCGGAGCCGGGAAAGTCACCGTCTTCGAGCGGGCCGACGCCCAACTCCGGGACAGGGGAGTCGGGATCGCCCTCCACAACGACCGGTACGACGAGCTCCAGAGCGCCGGATACGTCGCCGCCGAGATGCCGTGGGCGCCGCTGACCCGGCGGGTGTGGAGCGTGCGGGACGGCGAGACGGAGCACGGACGGGCCGTCGGTGAGCAGCCGTTCCCGTTCCGCGCCTACAACTGGGGTTCCCTGTGGGGCGAGTTGCGGCGCCGGGTGCCCGAAGAGGTCGACTACCGGTCCGGCGCGCTCGTCAGCGCGGTGGAGCCCGACTCGGACGGCGTGACCCTCCAACTCGCCGACGGACAGCGGGAACGCTACGACGCCGTGATCGGGGCGGACGGCTACCGCTCCGTCGTGCGCGACGCCATGTTCCCCGGGCTCAGCGCGACGTACGCCGGGTACATCGGCTGGCGCGGCACCTCGGCGGACGTCGCGGACCTGCCCTCCGACGGCAACGACGCGCACAACGTGGTCTTCCCCGGCGGCCACTGCATGATCTACCGGATCCCCGACGGCGTCGGCGGACACCGGCTCAACTGGGTGCTCTACACCGCCCCGCCGGAGTCCGAGGACCTCCACCCGGACCTGAGGACACCGACCTCGCTGCCGCCCGGCCGGCTCAACTCGGCGCTCACCGCGCACCTCCGGGCCCTCGTCGCGGACAACTTCCCGCCGTACTGGGCGGCCCGGGTGCTCCGTACGCCCGCCGAGACCACGTTCATCCAGCCCATCTACGACCTTCAGGTGCCGCAGTACACCTCCGAGCGGATGCTGCTGGTCGGCGACGCCGCCAGCGTGGCCCGGCCGCACATCGGCGGCGGCAGCGTGAAGGCGCTCCAGGACGCGACCGCCCTGGAGGCGGCGGCGGTGGCCGGGGGGAGCTGGAAGGAGATCGCGGAGGCGTACGACACCAACCGCGGCGCCGTCGGCGCCTCGCTGGTCGCGCTGGCCCGCAGGATGGGCAGCGCGCAGGTGGAGAACACGCCGGAGTGGGGGGCGATGGGGCAGCCGGAGTTCGACGCGTGGTGGCAGGCGCAGAACAGTGGGTCCGACCGGAACAGCGGGTTCGGTGGGCACCGGCTGAAGTGACGTGAGCGGCTCACCGGGGCCGCCCGGTGGGCCGGTTCGTCCTCAATCGCCGGACGGGCTGGAGTGGCCCGCCGTGTTGGCTTGGTTGGCCGGCCGGGCGGGGCGGTTGGGTTCCGGCCGGTGGTGGGTGTCCTCAATCGCCGGGCGGGCTGGGGTGGCCCGACGGGCGGGCTTGCCCGCGGTCCGGCCGGCGATGGAGGACAACGGAGTCAGTGCGGCGTGGGGCGGGTCGGGGTCAGTTCCAGGGACTCGTGGAGTCGTGACGGGTCCGCGCGGGCGTCCTCGCCCGACATCCGCAGGGTCGGGCGGCCCGAGGTGAGGACCGTGATCGCGCGGGCGCACTCCGCCGCCTGCGTGGGGCTCGGTGAGACCAGCAGCACCGCGATCCCCTCCTCCGCCAGGGTGCCGACCAGCTCGTAGACCTGCTTGACCAGACCGGGCGCCAGCCCCTCCGTCGGCTCGTCCATCAGCAGCACGCTCGGCGAGCCGAGCAGCGCACGCGCCAGGGCGAGCATCTGCTGCTCGCCGCCGGACAGGTCCGTGCCCCGGTTGCCCCGGCGCTCACCCAGCCGGGGCAACAGCTCCAGCACCCGCGCCGGGGTCCACGCGCTGGGCCGCGTCGCGTCGCCGCGGCGCGGCGGGCGGTAGGAGAGCCGCAGGTGCTCCGCGACGGTGAGCCCGGCGAAGACCCGGCGGCCCTGCGGTACGAGGCCGATCCCGGCGCGCGCCACCCGGTGCGCGGGCTGCCCGGTCATGTCCCGGCCGTTGAGCCGTACCGAGCCGGCGGACGGGCGGATGAACCCCGCCACGCTGTGGACGAGGGTGGTCTTGCCCGCCCCGTTGTGGCCCACGATCGCGTGGACGGAGCCGGCGGGGACGGTCAGATCGATGTCGTGCAGGACGGTGCCGCCGTGGTAGCCCGCCGTCAGGCCGGTGAGTTCCAGCATCGGTGGTCGGTCACCCTCTCGCTTCTGCGGTGTCGCGTACGGCGCTGTCCTTGCCGCCGCCGGTGCCGTCGCCGCCGGTGCCACCGGTGCCACCGGTGCCACCGGTGGCGTGATAGGCGTCGCGGACCTCCGGATGGGCGAGCGCCTCGGCGGTGGGGCCGGTGATCAGGACCCGTCCGGCCGCCAACACGGTCACCGTCTCGGCGAGTTCGGCGACGACCTCGACGTGGTGCTCCACCAGGATGACGGCCACGCTGTCCGGGAGGCCGCCCAGGATCGTGAGCAGACGGCCGATGTCGCCGTCGGTCAGCCCGGCGGCCGGTTCGTCGAGCAGCAGCAGGCGTGGGTCGCCCGCGAGGGCCGCCGCGAGGTCGAGCATGCGGCGCTGGCCGTGGGAGAGGTCGGCAGCGGGCCTGCGGGCCGAGTCGGCGAGGCCGACGGCCTCCAGGTGGCGCTCCGCGGACTCGGCGTGCTGCCGGTAGCGGGAGGGCCGCCGCCACGCGCCCCGGCGCAGCGGGTGGTGCCGCCAGCCGGCCAGCACGATGTTGTCCAGCACGGTCAACTCGCCTATGACGGAAGGCTGTTGAAAGCTGCGGGCGATGCCGAGACGGCTGCGTTTGGCGGTGGCCGTACGGGTGATGTCGGCGCCGCTCAGGGCGATGGTGCCCTGGTCGGGGCGGTCGGTACCGGCGATGAGGTTGAGCAGGGTGGTCTTGCCGGCGCCGTTGGGCCCGATGACGGCGTGCCGTGCTCCGGCGGGGAGCCGGAGGCTGACGTCGTCGACGGCGGTGAGGCTCCCGTACCGCCGGAGGAGGTTCTTCAGGTCCAGTACCGGCGCCGTGGCCGGCGTGTTGGCTGTCATGGGGCGACCTTCCCTGCCGGAGCGCTGTCGTGGCCGGACGGGTGACGGTCGGTCCTGGCCGCTCCCCGTCCGCCGGAACCGGGCCCGGCGCGCAGTCCTGCCAGACCGCGCGGGAGCAGGTAGACGGCGGCGACGAACAGGACGCCGAGCAGCAGATGGCCGTGGCCGGGCCATGAACTGGCCACCCAGTCGCGGGTGCTGACGATCAGTCCGGCGCCGATCAGGGCGCCGACCACGGAGGTGTTGCCGCCGATGACGGCCGCCAGCAGCGCGAACGCCGCGATCTCGAAACCGACGTCGGCGGGGGAGAGGTACTGCTGCACGGTGACCATGACCGAGCCGCCGACCCCGGCGAGCGCGCCGGCGCCGATGTGCGCCATCAGCAGGTAGCGCCCGACGGGGTGACCGGAGGCGCGCATGCGGGCCTCGGCGTTACGGGTGCCGGTCAGCAGCTTTCCGGCGGGGGAACGCAGCACGAGCAGGGTGACGCAGACGGCGACGACCCCGACGGCGAGCGCGTAGTTGTAGACCTCGCTCTCGTCGACCATCCCCTCGCCGCCCCAGAGCGCCTGCGTGGCCGGGAAGCCGACGAGGCCGTCGGCGCCGCCGGTCACGGACTTGAGCTGGTTGATCGCCGCGCTCGCCAGCTCGCCGATGGCGAGGGTGATCATCAGGACCGTGGTCCCACGGGCTCTGATCACCGCAGGCCCCGTCACCAGGGAGAACAGCGCGGCGGCGATCGCCGCGACGACGATCTGGACCGGGCCGACCGTCCAGCCGGCGTCGGCGAGATTCGCGGTGGCGTACGCGCCGACGGCGAACGGCGCCGTCTGGCCCAGGGTCGGCAGCCCGGCATAGCCGGTCAGGATCGTGACGCTGACCGCGAGCAGCCCGAGGGCGAGCGCGGAGCCGGCCAGCGAGATGGTGTAGGCGTCGAGCAGTGTCGGCAGGGCGATGAGTACGCCGAGCAGGACGAGGAGCGGAGCGGCCCGGCGCACCCGCGAGGCGAGGTCGCCGTCGCCGCCGCCCCGGAGCAGCCACGGCAACATGCCACGGCCCCCGGACCGGCCCACTTCGGCCTGACCGGCGCCGGTCCCGGACGCGAGCGCCCCGGACCGGACACCACCGGACGGGGCCGCGTTCGCGGCACCCGCTCCCCGCCCCTTGAACGACGCGGAGAGCCGTCGCCGCAGCCACTCGACCGGGTCCGCGCCACCGTCCCCGCCGCCGTGCGCCCCCGACGTCGCCGGTTCGGTGACCTGCGAGCGCAGGATCAGTACGGCGGCCATGGCCGCGAACAGCAGGTACGGCGCCCAGTCCGGCGCCACCGAGACACCGAGCGTCTGCACCTGGCCGACGGCGATCGCCGCGAACAGCGTGGTCCACAGCGACCGCAGCCCGCCCAGCACGACGACCACGAGCGAGAGCATCAGCACGGTGTCGGCCGTGCCGGCGCCCGGCCCGATGATGGGCGCGCCGAGCACCCCGGCGGCCCCCGCCAGCGCCCCGGCGGCCACCAGGACACCGGTGTGCACGGCGCGGGGGCTGTGCCCGGTGGTGGCCAGCATCTGCGGGTCGTCGGCGGAGGCCCGTACGGCGGCGCCCACCCGGGTCCGGGTGAGCACCCACGTACCGAAGGCCGCCAGCAGCACGGCCATGAGGATGAAGCAGAGCCGGTACGCGGGGTACCGGTGGCCCAGCAGCGTCACCGAGGAGTCGAGCGCCTCGGGGACGCGTACCGGTAGCTCGTCGGCTCCGAAGAACTCGATGAGCAGATTGCCGCCGATCAGGGCGAGCCCGAACGTCAGCAGTGCTTGTGCGAGATGCCCACGACGGGCCAGGGGGATGGTCGCTGCGGACAGACCGGCCCCGGCGGCGGCAGCCGCCGCGGTTCCGGCCGCCAGTCCGACGGCGAGTCCGCCCCAGGTCCCGTCACTCAACTCGGCACCGGTATAGGCGCCGATCGCGTACAGCGTGCCGTGTGACAGGTTCAGCACGCCCGCGGTGCCGAAGGCGAGACTCAGGCCGGCGGCGACGACGAACAGCAGCAGCCCGTAGGCCACGCCGTCCACCGCCGGCACGAAGTGGGCATCAAGGAGATTCATCTCAGCTGCCGAGGGTCGCCAGGTCCTGGACCATGACGTTGGCCAGCTGGTCACCGTCCTTGCGTACCTGGCGCAGGTACCACTGCTGCACCGGCGAGTGCGCCTTGTCGCCGAACTCCCAGTTGCCGCGAGGGCTGTTGATCTGGCCGAGACCGCCGATGGCGTCGTTGATGGCCTCCGGCGTCACGTCGCCCTTCTTGGCGGCGTCGCTGATCGCCTGGTCCAGCACGGCGGCCGCGTCGTACGAGGCCATGGCGAAGGTCGTCGGCTGGGTCTCGTGCTTGGCGGTCCAGTCGGCGGCGAACTTGCGGTTGGCCTCGTTGTCGAGGTCGGCCGCGTAGTTCAGGACCGAGTAGACGTCCTTCGCCGCGTCACCCTGAGCCTGGAGCACACTGCCCTCGGTGACGAAGGCCGTGTACAGCGGCAGGTCGGCGACGTCCGACTGCGCGTACTGCTTGGCGAAGTCGATGGCGGCCTTGCCGGCGTAGAAGCAGTACACCGCCTTCGCGTCCGTCTTGGCGATGTCGGCGAAGTACGGCAGGAAGTTCGTGGTCTTCGGGAACGGCGTCCACTTGGTCTTGCCGTCCGGGTTGGCCAGCTCGCCGCCGACCTTCTTGAACTCGTCCGTGAAGCCGCGCAGTTCGTCGTAGCCACCCTGGTAGTCCGGGCCGATCGCGTAGACCGGGCCGTCCACCTTCTCCTTGATGTACGGGGCGATGGCCTTGCCCGGCTCGTCGGAGAGGAAGCTCGTCGTCCAGATGTACTTCGTGTCCTTGACGAGGGGGCGGGCGTTCGAGCCGAGCAGCGGGATCTTGGCCTGGTCGATCAGCGGCAGCACCGCGTTGACCGAACCGCCGCCGACCAGGCCGGTCAGCGCGTCGACCTTGTCCTTCTTGATCAGCTTGGTGGCCGCGGGGACGGCGGTCGGCGGACCGTCGCCCTCGTCCGCCACGATCAGCTCGACCTCACGGCCGCCCAGCTTGTTGTCATGCGTCGCCAGGTACAGCTCGAAGCCCTTGCGCAGCTCCGTGCCGACGGGCTCGTAGGTGCCTGACAGCGAAGCCACCAGGCCGATCTTCACAGTGTCGTCGCCGGCGCCGCTGTCGCCGCTGCACCCGGTGACGGCAGCCAGGCCGAGTGCGAGGGCGGCTGCGCCGACCGGCCGGACTCTGCTGCGGCCACGTATGGATATGTCGAAGAACATGAGGGCTCTCATCGCGATGGAGGAAAAAACGGACGGGAACGAGCGGAACACCACGTACGGCAAACGAACCGGACGGTGGGGCCTGCACGACCCGGACGTCAGCGGGAGGGCTGGGCGTCCGTGTCGCGGATCTGGGGGCTCAGGGAGTCGCCGACCTGGTTGATCAGTTCGGACATCATGTAGCTGACCTCGCCGATGTCCGCGTCCCTGGTGGTCGTGACCAGCAGGGACGCGCCGCTGGAGACGGCCATCGAGAACATGTAACCGCCCTCCATGGCGGTCAGGCTGTGCTCGACAGGGTCGGTGTTCGTCAACTGGGCAGCGGCGGAGAGCAGGTTGACGACACCCGACGCGATGGCAGCCAGTCGGTCGGCGTCGTCACGCTCCACCCCGGTGTAGGCCAGTGCGAGTCCGTCCACGGACACGGCTATCGCCTGGGTGACCTCCGGGATGCGCCCGGCGAATCCGCTGAGGATCCAGCTGAGGTCGTTGGGTGAGGTGGTCATTTTTTGCTCCGTTGGGTGTCGTCGTCGGTGGCGGAGCGCCCGCGGTGGCTCGTGCTCCTGTTGATCCCCTGGGCGTAGGCCGCCAGGACGTCAGAGACTTGCCGGGAGTCCCGACGGCGGGGCGACGGCTTGGGGGCGGAGCCGGATCGCTGCTCCGCACCGTCGCGTTTGCCCAGGGTGGGCCACTGCTTGGGTGTGTTGCGCTGCCGCAGTGGCAGTCCCGAGGAGCTGACTCCGGCGATACGGGAGACCGGCTCCGCGTGAACGGGGTGCTGGGAAGGCGCGTTGGAGCGCTCGCGGTCGTCGGCGGGGGACCCCTTCGCCCCGTCCGAACCGCGTGAGCCGTCGGAACCGCGTGAGCCGTCGGAACCGCGTGAGCCGTCACGGGAGGACCCGGCGGAGCCGCTGTCCCCTCCCGGGTTGTAGTCGCCCGCCGCGGCGGCGTCGCCGTTCCTGCCGATGCCGATGCCGATGCCGCTCCGGCCGGCCGGAGCCCCCGCGCCCGCTCCCGCTCCCGCCGACTGGCGGCGGAGCGGTCCGGGACCGGTGATCGGGCGCGGCGTCTCGTAGCGCACGCCGGGGCGCTCACCGAGCGCGCCCTGCGCGGGCGGCGCGGTCTCCTGCGGAGCCGCCGCCAGCACGTTCGCGGGCAGGGTGACCTCGGCGATCGTGCCCGGTCCGGAGGAGTCGCGCAGTTCGACAACGATGCCGTGCCGGGCGGCGAGCCGCGCGACCACGTGCAGACCCATGGACCGTACGTCGCCGATGCCGGCCTTCGGCTCCAGCAGACCCTTGTTGAGGCTGGCGCGCCGTTCGGCGGTGATGCCCACGCCCTCGTCGACGATCTGTACGACGGCCCGGTCCCACAGACGCCAGACCGCGACCCCGACCTGCTTGTCCGGGGGCGAGAAGCGCGTCGCGTTGTCGAGGAGTTCGGCCAGGATGTGCGCCACGTCGTGGACCACACGCGCGGCGATGCCGATGCCCGACTCGATGACACCGAGGGAGACCCGGTCGAAGCGCTCGATCTGCTGCGCGGCGGCCACGATCACCGTCGAGCAGGAGATGTCGGCGGACCGTACCCGGCCGTGCCCGTAGCCACCCAGCACCAGCAGGTTGTTGGTGTTGCGCTCCATTCGGATGGCCAGGTGGTCGAGCGCGAAGAGGGTCTTCATGCGCTCGGGGTCGGCCTCGTCGCGCTGCACCGCGTCCAGCTCGGACACCATGACGGTGGTCAACTGCGCTCCCCTGCGGGCGACACCGACCAGCGTCTCGGCGAACTGCTCGTGGATGTGGGCCTGTTGGGCCGCGAGGCGGACGGCTTCGTGGTGAACGGCGTTGAACGCCTCACCGACCTCGCCGATCTCGTCCAGACCCGTGGTCTTGACCGGGTTGCCCGACCGCTCGGCGACCTGCTCGGGTGTGGCGCCGCTGAGCGCGCCGGGCTGGGACAGCTCCGTCATGACCCGCGGCAGACCCGTGTGCGCCACCTCGTGAGCGGCGTTGCGCAGGTCCCGCAGCCGGCGGATCATCACGCGGCCGAGCCTGATGGCGACGACGACCGCGCTGATGAGCGTGAGCAGCACCAGCGCCACCTCGGCGCCGGCCAGCCAGGCGAGCGAGGTGCGCGTCTCGGTGACCGTCTTGAGCACGGACTCGTCGATACGGCTCTCGACCGACCGCAGGATCGCCTGCCGGTCGGCCGTCGCCTGCTGCCACTTCTTGGGAGAGACGGTGAGTTCCTGGTCCGGCGCGGTGCGCGCCACCTGGTCCTCCAGCCGGCGTGCCTCAAGGGCCTTGGGACCGGAGAGCGTGCGCTCCAGCCAGGTCCGCCACTGCACCGGACCCAGGTCGAACAGGGCGCCCGTCGCTTCGGTGTAGCCGATCCTGGTGGCCTCGAAGGTCCGCTTGGACGCCTCGGTGAAGCCGCCCGTGGCCTGCGCCTTCATGACCGCGACCTGCTGCTGGCCCATGTGCTCGGAGGCCCGCGACAGCGCGGCGGCGGCGCGGATCCGGTCGGCGACCTCGGCGTCGACACCGTCGGCCTGGGCGATGCCGTCGCGGTAGTCGATCAGGTCGGCGATCACGATCCGGTAGCCGAACGTCAGCGCCGTGACGGTGCTCCCTCCGGAACGCACCTGGGCGCGCAGGGAGGGCATTTCACCGATGAAGCGGTCGATCCGGTCCAGAGCGGCCTGCGCGGTGCCCGGAACGGACGACAAGCTGCCGATCTTTGAACGGAATTGGGCGACACTCTTGTCCGTCGCGTTGGAGGTTTCGCGGAACGAGTCCGGATCGCCCTGGGTGGAGACCAAGGCGGTGGCCGCTGCCCGCTCGCGCTGCAAGTGATGGGTCAACTCGCTTACGGAGGAGGCGACATCGACCATGGCGGTGAGGCGGTTGGCCTGCAGTGCCTGGTTGGTCGCGGGAGCGAGGGCCAGCACCGCGAAGGTGACGGCCACTACGAGCGGCACGGTGACCAGCAGGACGAGGCGACGATTGATTTTCACTGCGCGGCTCCATCGCCGGAACCGGTGCTGAGTATCGGTGACACGCAGATACCTATTAACGGGTTGGGGGGTGTCGGTGGGGATCGCGAGTAGATCGTGTGCAACGTTACGGAAGGGACTGGCGAGGCCCCCGTGGCGCGGCTTGATCCTATGCCGTAGCACCTCGTTACGGATGCGTGCATCCTCGAAAAATGCAGGTGCCTAACAGGCCACGAACGGTCCAACTCGGCCACAATCAACGCCCGAAGCACCTCTCGGAGCCGTAAGCGGAATCGCCGAATCGTTTCAACTCCAGCGCAATTGGCCAGCCCACAGGCGTTTCTGGCCCCTCATGGCGCCAACTACCGGAATGTACATGGGTAGTTCGGCGTGGCGACTTGACTGGAGGTGCGGTCCTCGGAATGTCGTTGCCGAAGGGTTAGATCATCGGTCCTGAACAGGCGTGCCACGGGCGGCATTTCGGTCACAACCGCACACCTGACGAGTTCCTCCACACGGCATTCACTCAAGTGACAAACCGTCAACCGGTCCTTCCCCGAACGGAGGTGCCGGGACGGTGGGAAGGACACACCGACCGCCCGGCGCCGAACCGTGGCCGCACATGACAACAGGCCCCCCGATCAGACGCGTGGTCTGAAAGGAAGGCCTGTTCGGCACCTTGAATACGGTGCCCCCGGCAGGATTCGAACCTGCGCACCCGGCTCCGGAGGCCGATGCTCTATCCCCTGAGCTACGGGGGCGTGTCGCCGTGGACCTTGGCGACGGGTAAAACCCTACCAGCCCCCGTGGGGTCGTCGTGAACAGGTATTTGCCGTGAGGCGTCGCGCCGCCCCGCGCCGGCCGGTGCCCCACGCGGGGTGAGAAGTGGGGAAAACCCGGACGCGGCCCGGGAGGCCGACCTACTCTCGTGTGGTGTCTGGCGCGTCAGGCCGGGTGCTCGTTGTCGACGACAACAGGGTCATCCGGCAGTTGATCAGGGTCAACCTTGAGCTGGAGGGCTTCGAGGTCGTGACCGCGGCCGATGGTGCCGAGTGTCTGGACGTCGTCCACCGGGTCAGGCCCGATGTGATCACCCTCGACATCGTCATGCCGCGCCTCGACGGCATCCGCACCGCCGCCCGTCTGCGGGCCGATCCGCTGACCTCGCACCTGCCCGTCGCGATCATCAGCGCCTGTACGCGGTACGAGGTGGAGACCGGCATCGTCGCGGGCGTGGACGCCTTCCTCGCCAAGCCGTTCGAGCCCGCCGACCTCGTCAGGGTCGTACGCCGGCTGATGCGCCGGGAGAGCCCGTCGCTGGACGACAGGTACGAGGCGGGGCGCGCCGGCAGCACGCCCGGAAGCGCGCGCGGCTGACGGCCCCGCGGGCCGGCCGGATCCGTGCAGGTGCCCGCATCGCGAAACCGGTTCGCGAAGACGCCCCCCTCCTCCCATACGCTGGTCCCGTGACCCCCGCCGACCTCTCCCGGACCGTGCTGCGCGCCCTGCGCCGCGCGGTCGACGAGGGTGTCCTGGCCGGGCCCGTACCGGACAGCGTCCAGGTCGGGCGTCCCGGGCCCGGCGGCAGCGGCGACTACGCGACCTCCGTCGCGCTGCGGCTCGCGGGCCCCGCCCGGCGCAGTCCCCTCGACATCGCCGAGATCCTCCGTGCCGAGATCCTGCGTGCCGAGATCCTGCGTTCCACCCCGGCCCTCTCCCGCGTCGACGTCACGGGACCCGGCTTCCTCAATTTCACGCTCGCCCCCGGCAGCCGCGCCGAAGTCGTCCGCGCCGTCCTCGGCGCCGGGATCGGGTACGGGCACGGGGACGCCCTCGCCGGCACCGCCGTGATCCTCGCCCCCGCCGGTGAACTCCGCGCGGCCGTCCGCACCGAGACCGTCATGCGGCTGCTGCGCGCGCAGGGCGCCGACGCCCGCACCGGCCCCGACGCCACCGAGCGGCTGACGGTGCGGCCGGTCTGCGCCACTCTCGCGGGTGACCTGTTCGCCCGCCTCGGGACCGACGCCGCCCGCTGGGGTCTGCTGCGGCCCGCGGCCCACGACGCGGCCGCGACCGGCGACGACCTTCTCGTCCAGCACGAGAGCAACCCCCTGTTCACGGTGCGCTACGCCCACGCCCGTACCCGCGCGCTCCTGCGCAACGCCGCCGCCCTCGGCATCCCGAGGGGCGACGGCGACACCTTCGAACCCGGCGCCCGCGCGCTTCTCGACAGCATCGGCGACCACCCCGGCGTACTCGCCGCCGCCGCCCGCCACCGCGCCCCCGACCGGGTCGCCCGGCACCTCGAACACACCGCGGAGGCGTTCCTGCACTTCCAGGAGACCTGCCGCCCGCTGCCCGCCGGCGACGAGAAACCCTCGGCCGCCCACCGGTCCCGGCTCGCACTCACCGAAGCCGCCGGGACGGTGCTGGCCGGTGGCCTCACCCTCCTCGGTATCGACGCGCCCGAACACCTCTGATGCGGTCCGCCGAGTCGGACGCATCCGACGTAACCAAGAGAGCAAGAAGACGATGAGCCGTTCCGCCCACCCCGCCGGGCCCCGCTACGCCGACGTGCACACCGAGGGCCACTACTCCCCGCCGCCCGCCGACCTCAACACGCTGGACGAGAAGATCTGGTCGCGCACGGTCAGCCGCGACGAGGACGGTGTCGCCACCGTCGCGGGACTGCCGGTCACCCGGCTCGCCGAGGAGTTCGGCACCCCCGCCTACTTCCTCGACGAGGCCGACTTCCGCGCCCGCTGCCGAGCCTGGGCCGACGCCTTCGGCAAGGACGCCGACGTCTTCTACGCGGGCAAGGCGTTCCTGTCCCGCGCCGTCGTCCACTGGCTCAAGGAGGAGGGGCTCAACCTCGACGTCTGCTCCGGCGGCGAGCTGGCCACCGCGCTGGACGCGGGCATGCCCCCCGAGCGCATCGCGCTGCACGGCAACAACAAGTCGGTGCACGAGATCGAGCGCGCCGTCTCCGCGGGCGTCGGACGCATCGTCCTCGACTCCTTCCAGGAGATGGTGCGCGTCGCGCACATCGCGCAGAGCCTCGGCCGGGTGCAGCCCGTGCAGATCCGGGTCACCGTCGGCGTCGAGGCGCACACCCACGAGTTCATCGCCACCGCCCACGAGGACCAGAAGTTCGGTATCGCGCTGGCCGACGGACAGGCCGCCGAGGCCGTCCGCCGCGCGCTGCGGCTCGACGGCATCGAACTCGTCGGCATCCACTCGCACATCGGCTCGCAGATCTTCGACATGGCGGGCTTCGAGGTCTCCGCGCGCCGCGTCGTCGAACTGCTGGCCGCGGTCCGCGACGAGCACGGCGTCGAACTCCCGGAGATCGACCTCGGCGGCGGCCTCGGCATCGCGTACACCCCCGAGGACGACCCGCGCGAGCCGCACGAGATCGCCAAGTCCCTGACCGCGATTGTCACCCGTGAGTGCGAATCCGCGGGCCTGCGCACCCCCCGGATCTCCGTCGAGCCCGGCCGCGCCATCGTCGGCCCGACCGCCTTCACGCTCTACGAGGTCGGCACCATCAAGCCCCTGGAAGGGCTGCGGACGTACGTGAGCGTCGACGGCGGCATGTCGGACAACATCCGTACGGCTCTGTACGACGCCGAGTACAGCGTCGCGCTCGTCTCCCGCCGCTCCGACGCCGAGCCGATGCTCTCGCGCGTCGTCGGCAAGCACTGCGAGAGCGGTGACATCGTCGTACGCGACGCGTTCCTGCCCGCCGACCTGGCGCCCGGAGACCTGATCGCGGTCCCCGCCACCGGCGCGTACTGCCGCTCCATGGCGAGCAACTACAACCACGCGCCGCGCCCGCCCGTCGTCGCCGTCAAGGACGGCGGGGCGCGGGTGATCGTCCGGCGCGAGACGGAGGAAGATCTCCTGCGTCTGGACGTCGGTTAGCTGAGACAGACGTCTCGTATGACGGACGGAGGGTAGAAACTTCCGTCCGGTGCGTGAGACTGGTCCACATCGCTGAGAGAGGGAATCGAGGTCGCATGATGCGTACGCGTCCGCTGAAGGTGGCGCTGCTGGGCTGTGGAGTCGTCGGCTCAGAGGTGGCGCGCATCATGGCGACGCACGCCGACGATCTGGCCGCGCGGATCGGCGCGCCCCTGGAACTCGCCGGGGTCGCCGTCCGCCGTCCCTCCAAGGTGCGCGAGGGCATCGACCCCGCCCTGATCACCACGGACGCGACGGCGCTGGTCAAACGGGGCGACATCGACGTCGTCGTCGAGGTCATCGGCGGTATCGAGCCCGCCCGCACGCTGATCACCACCGCCTTCGAGCACGGCGCGTCCGTCGTCTCGGCCAACAAGGCGCTGCTCGCCGAGGACGGTGCGACGCTCTTCGCGGCGGCCGAGAGGCACGGCAAGGACCTCTACTACGAGGCCGCCGTCGCGGGCGCCATCCCGCTGCTGAGGCCGCTGCGGGAGTCCCTCGCGGGGGACAAGGTCAACCGCGTGCTCGGCATCGTCAACGGCACCACGAACTTCATCCTCGACCGGATGGACTCCTCGGGCGCCGGCTACTCGGAGGCGCTGGACGAGGCGACGGCGCTCGGTTACGCGGAGGCCGACCCGACCGCCGACGTCGAGGGCTTCGACGCCGCCGCCAAGGCCGCGATCCTCGCCGGGATCGCCTTCCACACCCGCGTACGCCTCGACGACGTCCACCGCGAGGGACTGACCGAGGTCACCGCCGCCGACATCGCCTCCGCGCGGCGCATGGGCTGCACCGTCAAGCTCCTCGCCATCTGCGAGCGCGCCGCCGACGGGAAGTCGGTCACCGCGCGCGTCCATCCGGCGATGATCCCGCTCAGCCACCCGCTCGCCTCCGTGCGCGAGGCGTACAACGCGGTCTTCGTCGAGGCGGAGGCGGCCGGACAGCTGATGTTCTACGGCCCCGGGGCCGGCGGCCCGCCCACCGCGTCCGCCGTGCTCGGCGACCTCGTCGCGGTGTGCCGCAACCGGATCGGCGAGTCTACGGGGCCCGGCGAGTCCGCGTACACACGGCTGCCGGTCAGCTCCATGGCCGAGGTCGTGACGCGGTACCACATCAGCCTCGACGTGGCCGACAAACCGGGTGTACTGGCCCAGGTCGCCACGGTCTTCGCCGAGCACGACGTGTCGATCGACACCGTGCGCCAGCAGGGCCGGCTCGACAGTGCAGGACTCGGCGGCGAGGCATCCCTCGTCGTCGTCACCCACCGCGCGCCCGACGCCGCCCTCTCCGGGACCGTCGAAGCGCTGCGCAAGCTCGACACCGTGCGCGGTGTCGCCAGCATTATGCGTGTTGAAGGGGAGTAAGGGACCCATGACGAGCATCGGCACCCACCAGTGGCGCGGCATCATCGAGGAGTACCGGGACCGGCTGCCGGTCGCGCAGACGACGGCGGTGGTCACACTCCGCGAGGGCGGTACGCCGCTCGTCCCCGCCCAGGTCCTCTCCGAGGCCACGGGCTGCGAGGTGCACCTCAAGGTCGAGGGCGCCAACCCGACCGGGTCCTTCAAGGACCGCGGCATGACGATGGCGATCACACACGCCAAGGAGGCGGGCGCGCAGGCCGTCATCTGCGCCTCCACCGGCAACACCTCTGCGTCGGCCGCCGCGTACGCGGTACGGGCCGGCATGGTCTGCGCCGTCCTCGTCCCCCAGGGCAAGATCGCGCTGGGCAAGATGGGCCAGGCGCTGGTGCACGGCGCGAAGATCCTCCAGGTCGAGGGGAACTTCGACGACTGTCTGACGCTGGCGCGCGGACTGTCCGACAACTACCCGGTGGCACTGGTCAATTCGGTGAACCCGTCCCGTATCGAGGGCCAGAAGACCGCGGCCTTCGAGATCGTGGACGCGCTCGGTGACGCCCCCGACATCCACGTACTGCCCGTCGGCAACGCCGGCAACATCACGGCGTACTGGAAGGGGTACACGGAGTACACCGCGGACGGCCCCGCGACCCGCACGCCCCGCATGTGGGGCTTCCAGGCGTCCGGTTCGGCGCCGATCGTGCGCGGCGAGGTCGTCAAGGACCCGCACACCGTGGCCACCGCGATCCGTATCGGCAACCCGGCGTCCTGGCAGCAGGCGCTCGCCGCCAGGGACGAGTCGGGCGGCTTCGTCGACGAGGTGACGGACCGACAGATCCTGCGCGCCTACCGGCTGTTGGCCGCCCAGGAGGGTGTCTTCGTCGAGCCGGCGTCGGCCGCGTCCGTCGCCGGTCTGCTCAAGGCGGCCGAGGAGGGCAAGGTCGACCGGGGCCAGCGCATCGTCTGCACCGTCACCGGGAACGGCCTCAAGGACCCCGACTGGGCGGTCGCGGGCGCGCCCCAGCCGGTCACCGTCCCCGTCGACGCCGTGACCGCGGCGGAGCGCCTCGGACTCGTCTAGACGGCACACGGCCCGCCCGGGGCCGTGCCGGGCGGGCCGGGCACCGGTTCGCCCGCGCACAAAGCACACCAAGACCCTGCATAGGCGCACAGGAAGGCACGCGACACGCATCGTGCGCCTCCTGTGCGCCCTATGTCGCCACAGAACCTTCCTTCGATAGGCTGTACCCAACCCGCCCCGCCGCATATGCCGCGGTGTTGTTGCCTTCGTGGCCGTCGGGTGTTTCCGTATCTCGTCGAGACTTCGCCGCCACACAAGGAGAGTCGTCCAAGCGATGGCCGGTCCCGCTTTCCGCGCCGCCGCCGTACGGGTGCGCGTCCCCGCCACCAGCGCCAACCTCGGGCCGGGATTCGACGCCCTCGGCCTGTCGCTCGGGCTCTACGACGACGTGGTGGTGCGCGTGGCCGATTCCGGCCTGCACGTCGACATCGCGGGCGAGGGCGCGCAGACGCTGCCCCGCGACGAGAACCACCTGCTCGTACGGTCCCTGCGCACCGCGTTCGACCTGCTCGGGGGCCAGCCGCGGGGCCTTGAGGTCGTCTGCGCCAACCGCATCCCGCACGGCCGCGGCCTCGGCTCGTCGTCCGCCGCCATCTGCGCCGGGATCGTCGCCGCGCGCGCCGTGACGATAGGCGGCGACGCCAGGCTCGACGACACCGCGCTGCTGGAGCTGGCCACCGAGATCGAGGGCCACCCGGACAATGTGGCGGCCTGTCTGCTCGGCGGTTTCACGCTCGCCTGGACCGACGGGGGAGCGGCGCGGGCCATCCGGATGGAGGTCGCCGAATCCGTGGTCCCCGTCGTGTTCGTGCCCGGCACGGCGGTCCTCACCGAGACCGCGCGCGGGCTGCTCCCGCGCTCCGTCCCCCATGTGGACGCGAGTTTCAACGCGGGCCGCTCGGCACTGCTCGTCGAGGCTCTGACCAGGCGTCCCGAGCTGCTTCTCGCGGCCACCGAGGACCGGCTGCACCAGGAATACCGCGCTCCGGCGATGCCGCAGAGCGTGGAGCTCGTGGGCCGGCTGCGGGCCGACGGCGTCCCCGCGGTCGTCTCCGGCGCGGGCCCCACGGTCCTGGCGCTGACCGAGGACAGTGCGGCCGACAAGGTCGTACAGCTGGCCGGCGAGGGCTGGGCGGCGCACAGGCTCGGCCTCGACGGAACGGGCGCGAGCGTTCTGCCGCTCGGTTCTCAGTGACGGTGGATTGCCGGTGAGTGAGAGGGGGAATGTTTGTTGGAGCCGGTAGTGTTAACCTCAAGTCTGCACCCGACGTCTTTTTGGCTCGGTGCTTCGCGTCCCCATTCGGGACCACCATTCTTCCGGGAGCCTCCCCGACTGCCTGAGCAGCCTGCCTGAGCAGTTTTGAGCACGCCCCGGAACCGGCACGACACCCCTCGCTGTGTCCAGGAGTGGGCCGAGCAGGGGGACCTCGGGCCGGACCCATTGCACGTACGCAAGTTCTCCGCCGTACCCGGCGGGACCATCGCCCCGACCTCGGCCCGTGATCGACACGATCACGACCCGCGGTCGGACAGCACAACCGGTCGCCGAGCCAGAAGGCCGACGTCCGCTCCAGGGAAGGACCCTTCGTGAGCGACACCACCGATCTGATGGGCGTGAGCGCCGACAACAGCGTCGACACCACCGCGCCCGCCGAAGGTGCTGCCACTGGCACCACCTCACGGCGCCGCCGCTCCGGCACCGGCCTCGACGGCATGGTCCTGGCCGAGCTTCAGCAGGTCGCGTCCGGCCTCGGCATCAGGGGCACCGCGCGGATGCGCAAGAGCCAGTTGATCGAGGTCATCAAGGAGGCGCAGGGCGGCGGTTCGCCCGCGCCCAAGAGCGACGGGACGGCCGGCGGCGACGCCGAGACGAAGCCCAAGCGGCGCGCCACCTCCAAGGCCCGTACGGGCGACGCGGCTCCCGTCACGGAAGCCCCCGCCGCCGACAAGACCCCGGACCGTGCCCCGGCCAAGGCCGAGAAGGCCGACAAGGCCGACGGGCAGATCGAGATCCCGGGCCAGCCGGCGAGCGACGACCAGCCTTCGGGCGAGCGTCGTCGGCGCAGGGCCACCGCGCAGGCGGGCAGCCCGGACAGCAAGACCGAGACCCGCGGCGAGTCGGGCACCGACACCGTCGTGGACGAGCGTCCCGACGCCAAGGCCGAGGCCGCCGTCTCCCCGTCCGCCCAGGGCGACACCGACGGACGCCGCGGCGACCGCCAGGAGCGCGGCCAGCGGGGCGAGCGCGGCGACCGCGACCGCGGTGACCGCCAGAGCCGCCAGCGCGACCGCCGGGGCAAGGGCGACGACCAGCAGGGCGGTGGCGGTCAGCAGGGCGGCGGCCAGCGTCAGCAGCGCCAGGGCGGCGGCCAGAACCAGGGCAACGGGCCGCAGGACGACTTCGACGACGAGGCGGGCGGCCGTCGCGGCCGTCGCGGCCGGTACCGCGACCGTCGTGGCCGTCGTGGCCGCGAGGAGTTCGGTGGCGGCGGCGAGCCGCAGGTCGCCGACGACGACGTGCTGATCCCCGTCGCGGGCATCCTCGACATCCTCGACAACTACGCGTTCATCCGGACCTCCGGCTACCTGCCGGGCCCGAACGACGTGTACGTGTCGCTCGCCCAGGTCCGCAAGAACGGCCTGCGCAAGGGTGACCACGTCACCGGCGCGGTGCGCCAGCCCAAGGACGGCGAGCGCCGCGAGAAGTTCAACGCGCTCGTGCGCCTGGACTCGGCGAACGGCATGGCGGCCGAATCGGGCCGCGGGCGGCCGGAGTTCCAGAAGCTGACCCCGCTCTACCCGCAGGACCGGCTCCGTCTGGAGACCGACCCGGGTGTGCTGACGACGCGGATCATCGACCTCGTCGCACCGATCGGCAAGGGCCAGCGTGGTCTGATCGTGGCCCCGCCGAAGACCGGCAAGACCATGATCCTCCAGGCGATCGCCAACGCGATCACGGTCAACAGCCCCGAGTGCCACCTGATGGTCGTCCTCGTCGACGAGCGTCCCGAAGAGGTCACCGACATGCAGCGGTCGGTGAAGGGCGAGGTCATCTCCTCGACCTTCGACCGCCCCGCCGAGGACCACACCACCGTCGCCGAGCTGGCCATCGAGCGCGCCAAGCGCCTCGTGGAGCTGGGTCACGACGTGGTCGTCCTGCTGGACTCCATCACCCGCCTGGGCCGCGCGTACAACCTCGCCGCCCCGGCCTCCGGACGCATCCTGTCCGGTGGTGTCGACTCGACCGCGCTCTACCCGCCGAAGCGCTTCTTCGGTGCGGCGCGCAACATCGAGGACGGCGGTTCGCTGACCATCCTGGCCACCGCGCTCGTCGAGACCGGCTCGCGCATGGACGAGGTGATCTTCGAGGAGTTCAAGGGCACCGGCAACATGGAGCTCAAGCTCGACCGGAAGCTATCGGACAAGCGCATCTTCCCGGCGGTGGACGTGGACGCGTCCTCCACCCGTAAGGAAGAGATCCTGCTCGGCAGCGACGAGCTGGCCGTCGTCTGGAAGCTGCGCCGGGTGCTGCACGCGCTCGACCAGCAGCAGGCGATCGAGCTGCTGCTGGACAAGATGAAGAAGACGAAGTCGAACGCGGAGTTCCTGCTCCAGATCCAGAAGAATACTCCGTCGCCCGGAAACGGCAACGACTGACGTCCGATTGCAGAACTTCCGTATGGATCCGCCCCGTTGCTCCGGTGACGGGGCGGATTTCTGCATGTAATATCCGATGAGCCGTTCCATCCCCCCCACACGGCGCCAAACCAATTCCCTTGATTAGCGGGAGATTTGCGTGCGTGTGTCGCGTCATGGCCGACCCGTCTCGAAAATGCGAAGACTGATAGCCGCCGGTACGGCGGCACTTGCCGTTCTCGCCGGTGGACTCGTAACCACAGCTCAGGCCGCCGACGGCGGTGGCGGCAGTGAGAAGTTCCTGCCGCCCAAGGGCGCCGAGGTCGTCAGTTCCAAGGAAGTGTCTCCGCGAATCATCGGCGGAACGAACACTTCCATCAGCAGCGCCCCCTGGATGGTGCAGCTGCTTTTCGAGTTCGACAACGACGGTTACTTCTACTTCACCTGTGGCGGAACGCTCGTCGCTCCCAACAAGGTTCTCACCGCGGCGCACTGCGTCACCGACGAGAACGGCAAAGCGCTCGACATGGTCGGCCGCGGCATGATTCTGGCCGGCACAGCCAAGCTCGCCGGTGGTCCGAACGACGAGGGCACCGCGGTCAAGATCAGCCGCTCGTACTTCGCCGGCTCGTACAACGCGGAGAAGATCGACAACGACGTCGCTCTGCTGACGCTCGCCAAGCCGCTGACCAACACGCCGGCCCAGCCCGCGTCGTACGGCGACACCGCCCGCTACGCGCCGGGCACCACCGCCACCACCTACGGCTGGGGCATGACCGGCTCCGACCCGGACGTCGACACGCTGGCCGCGACCCTCCAGCGGGTGACCCAGCCGCTGAACTCGGACGCCGACTGCACCGAGAACCTCGACACCGTGCTCAACACCCCGGGCGCCTACAAGCCCGGCCACATGATCTGCGCTGGCGTGGGCGGCACGGGCGACAACAGCACGGGCAAGGCGACCTGTCCCGGTGATTCCGGCAGCCCGATGATGGTGAGCGGCCGGATCATCGGCATCACCTCATGGGGAGTCGCCACCCAGTCCGAGCTGTGCAACTACCAGGGCACGTACGACGTTTACACCAAGGTCTCCACGTACATGCCCGCGATCCAGCCGCGCATCGACGACACCAGCTTCAGCCGTGACCACCGGGCGGACCCGTTCGCCCGTACGACCGGCAGCACCGGCTACACCTTCACCTCCTCCGGGGAGAAGCTGACGCGCAAGGCGTTCGCCGGTTCGTACGGCGCCTACAACTACATCGTGCAGACCGATCTCAACAGGGACGGCTACGAGGACCTCGTCGCACGGCAGGCCAGCACGGGCGACGTCTACTGGCTGCACCGCTCCGTGAGCAGCGCGACGTACGTGAAGACCAAGCTGTTCTCCAACTGGAAGACGGTCCGCGCGATCGTCGCCCCCGGTGATGTGAACGGTGACGGCAAGGGCGACATCGTCTCGGTCACGTCGGCCGGCACGGTGATGGTGTACCCGGGCTTCGGCAACGGCAAGTTCAACACCGCGGTCAACTCCGGCACCGGCTACCAGGTGTACAACCAGGTCCGCGGCCACGGCGACTTCACCAACGACGGCAAGACCGACCTGCTGGTCCGGCGGGGCGGCACCAACGCCCTCTACCTGGTGAAGGGCACGGGCAAGTCCACCGCCCCCTTCGAGGCTCCGGTCCTCGTCCGCGCCGACTGGTCCGCGTACAACCTGATCGTCACCCCCGGCGATGTGAACGGCGACGGCAAGGCCGACGTCCTCGTCCGGACCCCGGGCGGCAGCCTGTCCCTGCTCAAGGGCACCGGCAAGGCCACGTCCGAGATCTTCGCCGCAGGAGTGAGCCTGGGCACGGGCTGGCAGAGCTACTACACAATCGCGTGAAACCGCAGGTGGGAACCGGCTGACCGGTCACTCGCCGGCAGATCTCCGTGGCCCCCGCCCCCCCGGCGGGGGCCACAGCTCGTTGTGCAACCCTGCGTGCTGCCCCGCACGTCTTGTCCCACGGACGACGAAGTGTGCCTGAAGGCCATGGCAAGGGGTAGCCGCACACGCTACGAGAGCCGACGACAACCGGCGGGAGCCGGCGAGAGCCGAGGAGCACATGACCGATCAGAGCAAGGGCGGCCGAATACGCGCGACCGGCACGCGCCGCAAGAAGCCGAGCACGCGCCGTCGCGCCACCACCGCGGTCGCGTGGTCGGCCGCCGCCCTGGTCCTCGTCGGCGGATCCGGTCTGGGATACGTGTACTTCAAGCTCAACGGCAACATCCAGGGCGTCGACATCAACGCCAGGCTCGGCACCGACCGCCCCGTGGACGTCGACAACGGATCGATGGACATCCTCGTCCTCGGCTCCGACTCACGCTCCGGCGACAACGCCGAATACGGCGCCGACCAGGGCGGAGCCCGTTCGGACACCGCGATGATCATGCACGTCGACGAGGGCCACAGGAGCGCCGGTGTCGTCTCCGTACCGCGGGACACCATCGTCGAACGCCCCGACTGCGAGGACGGCGACGGCGACACCGCCGAGGGCGAGCGGCGGGCCATGTTCAACACCGCGTACGAGGTCGGCGGCCCGGCCTGCGCGGTGAAGACCGTCGAGAAGATGTCCGGCATCCGCATGGACCACTACATCGAGGTCGACTTCACCGGGTTCAAGCAGCTCATCGACGACCTCGGCGGCGTGAAGATCACCACCACCGAGGCCATCGACGACTCCAAGAGCCATCTGAGTCTCGAACCCGGCGCCCACACCCTCGACGGCGAGCAGGCGCTCGGCCTCGTCCGGACGCGCAAGAGCGTCGGCGACGGCAGCGACCTGGGCCGTATCCAGCTCCAGCAGGCCTTCATCAAGGCGCTGATCACCCAGGTCAAGGAAATCGGCCTGCTCAGCAGCCCCAAGAAGCTGTACGACATCGGCGACACCGCGACACGGGCGATCACGCCCGACTCCGAGCTGGACACGGTCAAGGAGCTCGCCGGATTCGCCGGCGGCCTGAAGAACCTCGGAGCCGAGGACGTCGACATGATCACGCTGCCCGTCCAGTACGACCCGGCGGACCTCAACCGCGTCATACCCCTGGAGAGGGCCTCCGAGCAGGTCTGGAGGGCGCTGCGGGCCGACAGGCCGATCCCGGCGTCGGCGACGAAGGAGTCCGCGGGCGACAAGGGCGACGCGTCAGACGTGGTCAAGGGCGGCGCGGAATAGATCCGGACCCACCCCGGTTTTGGAGATACGGCCGGTCCTGGCAGACTGGCTCGTCGGCCCCGGTTCACGTACGAGCATCCGCGCGTGCGACCCGGCGCCTTCCTCGCCTGGCGAGGATGTTCCCTAGGAGACACCTTGAAGCGCGACATCCACCCCACGTACGTCGAGACCCAGGTCAGCTGTACCTGCGGTGCGTCGTTCACCACTCGCAGCACGATCGAATCGGGCTCCGTCCGTGCCGAAATCTGCTCCGAGTGCCACCCGTTCTACACGGGCAAGCAGAAGATCCTCGACACCGGTGGCCGCGTGGCCCGCTTCGAGGCCCGCTTCGGCAAGGCTGCCGCCGGCTCCGCCAACAAGTAGCGAGCCAATTGCGCCGGTTCTCGGTGCCCCTGCCCTGGGGCGCCGAGACCGGCGCTTTGCCGTCCCGCAGCAACTTCGCGCAGCATTTTTCGTACGCAACCCAGGAGCCCCCGAATGTTCGAGGCGGTCGAGGAACTGGTCGGCGAGCACGCCGACCTGGAGAAGAAGCTCGCCGACCCGTCGGTCCACGCGGACCAGGCGCATGCCCGCAAGCTCAACAAGCGGTACGCCGAACTGACCCCGATCATCGGGACGTACCGCTCCTGGAAGCAGACCGGGGACGACATCGAGACGGCCCGTGAGTTCGCCGCCGACCCCACCGACACCTCGGCCGGCGACTTCGCCGCCGAGGCCAAGGTGCTGGAGAAGCAGCGCGACGAACTCACCGAGAAGCTGCGGCTGCTGCTCGTCCCGCGCGACCCCAGCGACGACAAGGACGTCATCCTGGAGATCAAGGCGGGTGCGGGCGGCGACGAGTCCGCGCTGTTCGCCGGTGACCTCCTGCGGATGTATCTGCGCTACGCCGAGCGCGTGGGCTGGAAGACCGAGATCATCGACGCCACCGAGTCCGAACTGGGCGGCTACAAGGACGTCCAGGTCGCTGTGAAGACCAAGGGCGGCAACGGGGCCACCGAGCCGGGACAGGGCGTCTGGGCACGGCTCAAGTACGAGGGCGGGGTGCACCGCGTGCAGCGGGTGCCCTCCACCGAGTCTCAGGGCCGGATCCACACGTCGGCGGCCGGTGTGCTCGTGACGCCCGAGGCGGAGGAGGTCGATGTGGAGATCCACGCCAACGACCTGCGCATCGACGTCTACCGCTCGTCGGGTCCCGGCGGCCAGTCCGTCAACACGACGGACTCCGCCGTCCGGATCACGCATCTGCCCACCGGGGTCGTCGCTTCCTGCCAGAACGAGAAGAGCCAGCTTCAGAACAAGGAGCAGGCCATGCGTATCCTGCGCTCGCGGCTCCTGGCCGCGGCACAGGAGGAGGCGGAGAAGAACGCGGCGGACGTCAGGCGCAGTCAGGTGCGTACCGTCGACCGGTCCGAGAAGATCCGTACGTACAACTTCCCGGAAAACCGCATCTCGGACCACCGGGTCGGCTTCAAGGCGTACAACTTGGACCAGGTGCTCGACGGTGAGCTCGCGGCAGTGATCCAGGCATGCGTCGACGCCGACTCGGCGGCGAAGCTCGCGGCCGCCTGAGCCGGCCCCGCGACCCCGCGTACCCCGCCTCACCGCCTACCGATCACGACCCGTCCCCTTCTACGTCTCAGGAGGAACCAGCGTGCAGACACCTTCTGGGGGGCCGAGCGACCCTCAGCGGCTCCGCCGTGGGCCCGCCCCCCGCAGTCTGCTGCTCGCCGAGGTGGCCCAGGCCACCCAGCGGCTGGCCGACGCGGGCGTGCCGTCACCGCGGTTCGACGCGGAGGAGCTCGCCGCGTTCGTGCACGGTGTGAAGCGCGGAGAGCTGCACAGCGTCGTGGACGAGGAGTTCGACGCCCGCTACTGGGAGACCGTCGCCCGCCGCGAGGCCCGCGAACCGCTCCAGCACATCACCGGGCGGGTGTTCTTCCGCTATCTGGAACTCCAGGTCGGGCCAGGGGTGTTCGTGCCCCGGCCGGAGACCGAGTCCGTCGTCGGCTGGGCCATAGACGCGGTCCGCGCGATGGACGTCGTCGAGCCGCTGATCGTCGATCTCTGCTCGGGATCCGGCGCGATCGCGCTCGCGATGGCACAGGAGGTGCCGCGCTCGCGCGTGCACGCCGTGGAGCTGTCCGAGGACGCCCTGACCTGGACGCGGAAGAACGCCGAGGGGTCCAGGGTCACCGTGCACCGCGGAGACGCTCTGACGGCCCTCCCGGACTTCGACGGACAGGTCGACCTGGTCATCTCCAACCCGCCGTACATCCCGCTCACCGAGTGGGAGTACGTGGCGCCCGAGGCCCGCGACCACGACCCCGAGATGGCGCTCTTCTCGGGCGAGGACGGCCTCGACACGATCCGCGGCATCGAACGCACCGCGCACCGGCTGCTGCGGCCCGGCGGCCTCGTCGTCGTCGAGCACGCGGACACCCAGGGCGGACAGGTCCCGTGGATCTTCAGCGAGGAGTCCGGCTGGGCGGACGCGGCCGACCACCCGGACCTGAACAAGCGCCCGCGCTTCGCGACGGCGCGCAAGGCCATGCCGTGATGGCCGGCACAGCGACGACGACGGCGATCCCGGGCGCCGTGACCTCGTCCTCAAGGCGCACTGCGAGTGAGCCGAAGGGGCGCGCGCCTGCCGAAAGGGAGAGCGCGCAGAGGCCCCGAGGAACGAGGGGGCGAGCACGGTCGACCGTCGACAGGTGCTTGAGCGCCCCGGAGGCGAACCGAGCACCCAAAAATCAGAGAGAGGGCCGTTAGATGGCACGGCGATACGACTGCAACGACGCGACCGACCGCACGACCGGTCTGCGTGAAGCCGCGTCCGCCGTCCGCCGCGGCGAGCTCGTCGTCCTGCCCACCGACACCGTCTACGGGCTCGGCGCCGACGCCTTCAGCTCGGAGGCCGTCGCCGATCTCCTCGACGCCAAGGGCCGGGGCCGCAACATGCCCACGCCCGTGCTCATCGGCTCCCCGAACACCCTGCACGGCCTCGTCACGGACTTCTCCGAGCAGGCCTGGGAGCTGGTCGACGCCTTCTGGCCGGGCGCGCTCACGCTCGTCGCCAAGCACCAGCCCTCGCTCCAGTGGGACCTCGGCGACACCCGTGGCACCGTCGCGATCCGGATGCCGCTGCACCCCGTCGCGATCGAGCTGCTGACCGAGGTCGGCCCGATGGCCGTCTCCAGCGCCAACCTGACCGGACACCCGGCGCCGGAGGACTGCGACTCGGCGCAGGAGATGCTGGCGGACGCGGTCTCGGTCTATCTCGACGGCGGGAAGACGCCCGGCATCGTGCCGTCCTCGATCGTGGACGTGACGGGCAAGGTCCCGCTCCTGCTGCGCGCGGGCGCCGTCGACGCCGACGAGCTGCGCAAGGTCGTACCCGACCTCGAGGTGGCCAATTGACCGCCCCTGAGGGGCGTGGCATAGCGGGACTCCCCGACACCTTCCGCATCCTCCACGTCAGTACCGGCAACGTGTGCCGCTCGCCCATCACCGAGCGGCTGAACCGGCATGCCCTGAGCGACCGCCTCGGCGAGCGGCTCACGGGCGGGCTCATCGTGGAGAGCGCGGGCACCTGGGGACACGAGGGGGCCTCGATGGAGGCCAACGCGGAGGCCGTCCTGGCGGATTTCGGCGCGGACCCGTCCGGGTTCGTCGGACGGGAGCTGCTGGACGAGCACGTGATCCGCGCGGACCTGGTGCTCACGGCGACGCGTGACCACCGGGCGCAGGTCATCTCCATGGGGCACTCGGCGGGGCTGCGGACCTTCACGCTGAAGGAGTTCACACGTCTCGTACGGGCCATAGACCCGGCCACTCTGCCCGATCCCCTCGACGAGGGCGTGGTCGAGCGTGCCCGTGCGCTGGTGCGTGCCGCCGCGGCGCTGCGGGGATGGCTCCTGGCCCCGAACGCGGAGGCGGACGAGGTCTACGACCCGTACGGGGCTCCCATCACCTTCTTCCGCTCCATCGGCGACGAGATCCACCAGGCGCTGGACCCGGTGGTGACGGCGCTCACGGGCGTGCCGACCCGGCACTGACACCCGCCCGCTCGCACACCGTTGAGCTGCGGCGACGTACGGTGAGATACGCGGCGGGGCATAGGGTGGGGCGAGTTTGTGCAACTATCGCGCCGCCGTGTAGGTCCTTACCTCATGTGGCTACGCGCATTCCATCAGCCGTCCTCTCGCGAGTTAGTGTGTGTGGCTCAGACGGTCGGCGATTCCTGTGGGGCAGCCTGTGCGTGATTACCTGCTGACGCTCTGCGTGACGGCCGCGGTGACATACCTGTTGACCGGTCCGGTGCGGAAGTTCGCCATCGCGATCGGCGCGATGCCCGCGATCCGCGCCCGCGACGTCCACCGCGAACCGACCCCGCGTCTCGGCGGTATCGCCATGTTCTTCGGCCTGTGCGCCGGACTGCTCGTGGCCAGCAACCTCCAGAATCTCGGCGGGGTCTTCGAGCAGTCGAACGAGCCGCGCGCGCTGCTGTCCGGCGCCGCGCTGATCTGGCTGATCGGCGTCCTGGACGACAAGTTCGAGATCGACGCCCTGATCAAGCTCGGCGGCCAGATGATCGCCGCCGGTGTGATGGTGATGCAGGGTCTGACGATCCTGTGGATCCCGGTGCCCGGTGTCGGCACCGTCGCGCTGACCTCCTGGCAGGGCACGCTCCTGACCGTCGCGCTCGTCGTCATCACCATCAACGCGGTCAACTTCGTCGACGGACTCGACGGCCTGGCCTCCGGCATGGTGTGCATCGCCGCCGCGGCGTTCTTCCTGTACGCGTACCGGATCTGGTACGGGTACGGCATCGAGGCCGCCGCCCCCGCCACGCTCTTCGCCGCGATCCTGATGGGCATGTGTGTGGGCTTCCTGCCGCACAACATGCATCCGGCGCGGATCTTCATGGGCGACTCGGGTTCGATGCTGATCGGTCTGGTGCTCGCGACGGGCGCCATCTCCATCACGGGCCAGGTGGACCCGGACGCCCTGAAGATCTACGCCGACGGTTCGACCCGTGAGGCGACCCACGCCGCGCTGCCGGTCTTCATCCCGCTGCTGCTGCCGCTGACGATCATCGCGATCCCGGTCGCCGACCTCGTCCTGGCGATCGTGCGCCGCACGTGGAACGGCCAGTCGCCGTTCGCGGCGGACCGCGGACATCTCCACCACCGGCTGCTGGAGATCGGGCACTCGCACAGCAGGGCCGTCCTGATCATGTACTTCTGGTCGGCGCTGATCGCCTTCGGTGTGGTGCTGTACTCGGTCCACTCCTCGTCCACGATGTCCACGATGTGGATCGTGCTCGCGGTCGTCGCGCTGAGCGCTCTCGGGCTGCTGCTCCTGCTGCTGCCCCGCTTCACACCGCACGCCCCGCGCTGGGCCGAGGCCGTCGTGCCGCCCCGCTACCGGCGCCGCCGGCGCGGCACCCCGGGGGAGTCGGCGGAGGGCGCCCACGAGGCGTCGGAGCCGCAGGAGAGCCCGTCGGGCGCCGCGTCCCAGGTGCCTCACGAGTCCCTCGCGACCAACGGCGTACCGGCCGACGAGCGGACTCCCGTACCGGCGGGTGTCAACGGGGCTACCGCGATCGGACCGCGGTCTCACCTCACCGATCGGCGCAGGGCCGATTCGGCGCACTGAGAATTGCCTCAGCAGGTCCCTTTACCAGACAAGACGGGTCAGTGTCCGGCTCACACGTGCGGATTCGTCCTCATGTGTGACGGTCGGCACACGTTCATGGTAAAGACCTCATCAAATAGTTTGTGATACCGTTCACGAGACCCGGCGCCAGAGCCGAAGGACCGTAGTGCGACGGTCCGTTGGCCCGGGAATCCAACTCTCGGACCGGGCCTACGCTCGTCCATGACGACACCATCTGCCCCACCCAGCCAGCGGAGTTGCCGCCATGCCGTCCAACGACGTCCGGATCCTCCTCAACACCGCCGTACCCACCGTGGCCGCCGGTGTCATCGCCGTGGCCATCAGTGGTGTGCTCAGCGGTGGCAAGGGTGCTCTGGGAGCCGCTGTCGGTGTGGTGGTGGTCATGCTCTTCATGGGTGTCGGTCTCACCGTCCTCCAGCGCACCGCGAAGTCGCTGCCGCATCTCTTCCAGGCGATGGGGCTGATGCTCTACACCGCCCAGTTGCTGCTGCTGCTCGCCTTCCTGGCGGTCTTCAAGGACACCGATCTGTTCAACCCGAAGGCCTTCGCCTTCACTCTCCTCGCGGCGACCCTCGTCTGGATCGCCGCGCAGGCCCGCGCGTACATGAAGGCCAAGATCCTCTACGTCGAACCCGAATCCTCGACGGCTGGAAAGCCCGAGAAGACGGGGTCGTCGGCGTGAAGGGTAGGGCCGGGATAAGTACCCGTTCGAGATCCTGCTATCGTCCGGTTCCAACTGCGGCATTGCGGGCGCGGGCATCCGAGCTGACGCCTGTTCCATCGCGAGGCTCCATGCCTGAGAGCCGCCCCCACATCTGTCAGACCAGTCCAGTGCCGAACCGTGGCTTCATGCCGCGCCGACACAACGAGGTTGCCGTACCTATGCGCCACGCTGAAGGAGCCCGCGGTGAGTGCTGATCCCCAGACCCTCGCCTTCGATGCGAGCTGCCACATCTTTTCCGGCTGCGGGTTCCCGGCTCCGGGCCTCCATACGTTCATGTACAAGCCGATCTTCGAGGTGGCCGGCTTCGAATTCAACAAGCCGATGCTGCTTGCCCTGTTGAGCACGATCGTGGTTGTCGGATTCTTCTGGGCGGCGTTCAACAAGCCGAAGCTGGTGCCGGGCAAGGTCCAGATGATCGGCGAGGCCGGTTACGACTTCGTCCGCCGCGGGATCGTCTACGAGATCATCGGCAAGAAGGACGGTGAGAAGTACGTCCCCTTGATGGTGTCGCTCTTCTTCTTCGTCTGGCTGATGAACCTCTGGTCGATCATTCCGCTCGCCCAGTTCCCGGTCCCCTCGCTGATCGCGTTCCCGGCCGGACTCGCGATCATCGTCTACATCGTGTGGGTCAGCCTGACCTTCAAGACCCACGGATTCGTCGGCGGCTGGAAGAACATCACGGGCTACGACAAGTCGCTCGGCTGGGTCCTACCGCTCGTCGTGGTGATCGAGTTCTTCTCGAACCTGCTGATCAGGCCCTTCACCCACGCGGTCCGACTGTTCGCGAACATGTTCGCCGGTCACCTGCTCATCGTCATGTTCACGCTGGCCACGTGGTACCTGATGAACGGACTGGGCTTCGTCTACGCCGGTGCCTCGTTCGCGATGGTGCTCATCATGACGATCTTCGAGCTCTTCATCCAGGCCGTCCAGGCGTACGTCTTCGTGCTCCTGGCCTCCAGCTACATCCAGGGCGCGCTCGCCAAGAGCCACTGAGCCGGGCCCCGCAACCAGAACCAACAGACGTCCGGGGTGGCCAACCCCCACCCGGTCCGTGAAAGAGAAGGAAGTATCGGCATGTCCGCTGCTCTCGAGTTCGCCAACAACCTCGCCGCCGCCGGGGATTCCGCCAAGACCACCCTGGTCGGCAACGTCGCCTCCGTCGGCTACGGCCTCGCGGCGATCGGCCCCGGCGTCGGCGTCGGCATCATCTTCGGTAACGGCACCCAGGCCCTCGCCCGTCAGCCCGAGGCGGCCGGCCTGATCCGCACCAACCAGATCATGGGTTTCGCCTTCTGTGAGGCGCTCGCCCTCATCGGCATCGTCATGGGCTTCGTCTACCAGTAAGCCGGACCGACAGCCCGACCCCCTTTCACGGAAGGCATTGATGTGAACGCTCTCTACGTTGCGGCAGAGGCGGAGGCTCAGAATCCGCTCGTCCCGCATCTTGACGAGCTCATCATCGGCCTGATCGCCTTCGCCATCGTCTTCGGCTTCCTCGCCAAGAAGCTCCTCCCGAACATCAACAAGGTTCTGGACGAGCGACGTGAGGCCATCGAGGGTGGCATCGAGAAGGCGGAGGAGGCCAAGACCGAGGCGCAGAGCGTCCTGGAGCAGTACAAGGCCCAGCTCGCCGAAGCGCGTCACGAGGCGGCCCGTCTCCGTCAGGAGGCGACCGAGCAGGGCGCCACCATCATCCAGGAGATGAAGGCGGAGGGGCAGCGGCAGCGGGAAGAGATCGTCGCCGCGGGCCACGCCCAGATCGAGGCCGACCGCAAGGCCGCCGCTTCGGCGCTGCGCCAGGACGTGGGCAAGCTCGCCACCGACCTCGCCGGCAAGCTCGTCGGGGAGTCCCTTGAGGACAGCGCCCGCCAGAGCCGCACCATCGACCGCTTCCTCGACGAGCTCGAGGACGGCGCGTCGACGGCCGAGGCGGCCCGATGACGATGCACGGAGCGAGCCGCGCGGCGCTGGCCGCCGCACGCGAGCGCCTCGACGCGCTGACCGACAACACGTCGGCCGACGCCTTGAAGCTCGCCGAGGAGCTGACCGCCGTCACCGCGCTGTTCCAGCGTGAGGTGTCGCTGCGCCGGGTCCTGACCGACCCGGCGCGGTCCGGCGAGTCCAAGGCCGAGCTGGCCGGCGGACTGCTGGGCGGACAGGTGGGCGGCGAGACCGCCGACCTGATCACCGGCATGGTCCGCTCCCGCTGGTCGCAGCCGCGTGACCTGGTCGACGCGGTGGAGGAGCTGGCGGCCCTCGCCGAGCTCACCGCCGCGCAGCGGGCCGGTGGCCTCGACGAGGTGGAGGACGAGCTGTTCCGGTTCGGCCGGATCGTCGAGTCCAGCACCGCGCTGCGGGCCGCGCTGACCGACCGGTCGGCGACGGCCTCGGCCAAGACCACGCTGCTGAACAGCCTGCTCGGCGGCCGGGCCAACCCGAGCACCGAGCGGCTGGTCGTGCGCCTGGTGTCCCAGCCCCGAGGACGTAGCCTGGAAGCGGGTCTTCAGACTCTGTCCCGGCTCGCCGCGGCCCGCCGGGACCGGATGGTGGCGGTCGTCACGTCGGCGGTGCCTCTCACCGAAGGCCAGAAGCAGCGCCTCGGCGCGGCCCTGGCCAGGCTCTACGGTCACCAGATGCATCTGAACCTCGACGTGGACCCCGGGGTCCTCGGCGGGATCTCGGTACGCGTCGGCGACGAGGTCGTCAACGGCACGGTCGCGGAACGTCTCGACGAGGCGGCACGGCGGCTGGCCGGCTGAAGGCCGGTCGGTACGTGATTTCCGGATTACAGACACACATACAGAGATCAAGAACAGCGGCCCGGTTGGGCCGTGCAGAAATTGCAGAAGATTCCTGGGGGTCGCCCCCAGACCCCCATAGAACTTCGGGCCCAACAAGGAGAGCAGGGAATCCAGATGGCGGAGCTCACGATCCGGCCGGAGGAGATCCGGGATGCGCTGGAGAACTTTGTCCAGTCGTACAAGCCGGACGCGGCCTCGCGCGAGGAGGTCGGGACGGTCAGCGTTGCCGGTGACGGCATCGCGAAGGTCGAGGGTCTGCCCTCGGCCATGGCGAACGAACTGCTGAAGTTCGAGGACGGGACCCTCGGTCTCGCCCTGAACCTGGAGGAGCGCGAGATCGGCGCTGTCGTCCTCGGTGAGTTCAGCGGTATCGAGGAGGGTCAGTCGGTCACCCGTACCGGCGAGGTGCTCTCCGTCGGCGTCGGCGAGGGTTACCTCGGCCGTGTCGTCGACCCGCTCGGCGCCCCGATCGACGGCCTCGGCGAGATCGCGACCGACGGCCGCCGCGCCCTGGAGCTCCAGGCTCCGGGCGTCATGGTCCGCAAGTCGGTGCACGAGCCGATGCAGACCGGTTACAAGGCCGTCGACTCGATGGTGCCGATCGGCCGCGGCCAGCGTCAGCTGATCATCGGCGACCGCCAGACCGGCAAGACCGCCCTGGCCGTCGACACCATCATCAACCAGCGCGACAACTGGCGCTCGGGCGACGTGAACAAGCAGGTGCGCTGCATCTACGTCGCCATCGGCCAGAAGGGCTCCACCATCGCGTCCGTACGCGGTGCGCTGGAAGAGGCCGGCGCGCTTGAGTACACGACGATCGTCGCCGCCCCGGCGTCCGACCCGGCGGGCTTCAAGTACCTGGCCCCCTACACCGGTTCGGCCATCGGCCAGCACTGGATGTACCAGGGCAAGCACGTCCTGATCATCTTTGACGACCTGTCGAAGCAGGCCGACGCCTACCGCGCCGTCTCGCTGCTGCTGCGCCGTCCGCCGGGCCGCGAGGCCTACCCGGGCGACGTCTTCTACCTGCACTCGCGTCTGCTGGAGCGCTGCGCCAAGCTCTCCGACGACATGGGCGCCGGTTCGATGACGGGCCTGCCCATCGTCGAGACCAAGGCGAACGACGTGTCGGCGTTCATCCCGACCAACGTCATCTCCATCACCGACGGCCAGTGCTTCCTGGAGTCCGACCTGTTCAACGCCGGCCAGCGGCCCGCGCTGAACGTCGGTATCTCGGTCTCCCGGGTCGGCGGCTCCGCCCAGCACCGGGCCATGCGCCAGGTGTCGGGACGTCTGCGCGTGGACCTCGCCCAGTACCGCGAGCTGGAGGCGTTCGCCGCCTTCGGTTCCGACCTGGACGCCGCGTCGAAGGCATCGCTCCAGCGTGGTCAGCGCATGGTCGAGCTGCTCAAGCAGCCGCAGTACGCGCCGTTCCCGATCGAGGAGCAGGTGGTCTCCATCTACGCCGGCACCACCGGCAAGATGGACGACGTACCGGTCGAGGACATCAGCCGGTTCGAGAGCGAGCTGCTGGAGCACCTGCGCCGCGAGCGCAAGGAGCTGCTGACCAGCATCGCCGAGGGCGCCAAGATGTCGGACGACACTCTTGAGTCCATCAGCGACGCCATCGCCGCCTTCAAGAAGCAGTTCGAGACCTCGGACGGCAAGCTTCTGGGCGACGACGCCCCGGCCGGCGTCAACGTCTCCAAGTGACGACGGAAGGGACCTGACTCATGGGAGCCCAGCTCCGGGTCTACAAGCGTCGCATCAAATCCGTCACCGCGACCAAGAAGATCACCAAGGCGATGGAGATGATCGCCGCCTCGCGCATCGTCAAGGCGCAGCGCCAGGTGACGGCCTCCACACCGTACGCGACCGAGCTCACCCGCGCGGTCACGGCGGTGGCGACCGGATCCAACACCAAGCACGCCCTGACCACGGAGGTCGAGGCGCCGACACGGGCCGCGGTCCTGCTCGTCACGAGCGACCGCGGACTCGCCGGCGGCTACTCCTCCAACGCCATCAAGGCGGCGGAGCGGCTCACCGAGCGGCTCAGGGGTGAGGGCAAGGAGGTCGACTCATACATCGTCGGCCGCAAGGGTGTCGCCTACTACGGCTTCCGTGAGCGCAAGGTCACGGAGTCGTGGACCGGCTTCACCGACAGTCCCACCTACGCGGACGCCAAGAAGGTCGCGGGACCGCTGATCGAGGCGGTCCAGCGGGACACGGCGGACGGCGGCGTGGACGAACTCCACATCGTCTTCACCGAGTTCGTCTCGATGCTGACGCAGACGCCGGTACAGAAGCGGCTGCTGCCTCTCTCCCTCGCCGACACGGCGGAGGCGGACGAGGAGTCGGCGAAGCACGAGATCCTTCCGCTGTTCGACTTCGAGCCGTCGGCGGAGGACGTCCTCGACGCCCTGCTGCCGCGCTACGTCGAGAGCCGTATCTACAACGCGCTGCTCCAGGCCGCCGCCTCCAAGCACGCGGCCACCCGCCGCGCGATGAAGTCGGCGACCGACAACGCCGGAGACCTCATCAAGAGCCTCTCCCGGCTTGCCAACGCGGCCCGCCAGGCCGAAATCACCCAGGAAATCAGCGAGATCGTCGGTGGCGCCAGCGCCCTGGCCGACGCGACCGCGGGGAGTGAAAAGTAATGACGACCACTGTTGAGGCGGCCACCCCGGGAAGCACGGCCACAGGCCGCGTGTCCCGGGTCATCGGCCCGGTCGTCGACGTGGAGTTCCCCGTCGACGCGATGCCGGAGATCTACAACGCACTGCACGTCGAGGTGGCCGACCCGGCCGAGGACGGCAAGCGGAAGACGCTGACGCTCGAAGTCGCCCAGCACCTGGGTGAGGGAGTCGTCCGCGCCGTTTCGATGCAGCCGACCGACGGTCTGGTCCGCCAGGCCGTGGTGACGGACACCGGCGCGGGCATCTCGGTGCCCGTCGGTGACGTGACCAAGGGCAAGGTGTTCAACACCCTCGGCCAGATCCTGAACGACCCGGACGGCGAGGCTCAGATCACCGAGCGCTGGCCGATCCACCGCAAGGCCCCGGCCTTCGACCAGCTCGAGTCGAAGACCGAGATGTTCGAGACCGGCCTGAAGGTCGTCGACCTGCTGACCCCGTACGTCAAGGGCGGCAAGATCGGTCTGTTCGGTGGTGCGGGCGTCGGCAAGACGGTCCTCATCCAGGAAATGATCATGCGTGTGGCGAAGCTGCACGACGGTGTTTCCGTGTTCGCCGGTGTCGGTGAGCGCACCCGTGAGGGCAACGACCTCATCGACGAGATGACCGAGTCGGGCGTTCTGGACAAGACCGCGCTGGTCTTCGGCCAGATGGACGAGCCGCCGGGCACCCGTCTGCGGGTCGCCCTGTCCGCCCTGACCATGGCGGAGTACTTCCGCGATGTGCAGAAGCAGGACGTGCTGCTCTTCATCGACAACATCTTCCGCTTCACCCAGGCCGGTTCCGAGGTCTCCACGCTGCTCGGCCGTATGCCGTCCGCGGTGGGTTACCAGCCGACCCTCGCGGACGAGATGGGTGTGCTCCAGGAGCGCATCACCTCGACCCGCGGTCACTCGATCACCTCGATGCAGGCGATCTACGTGCCGGCGGACGACCTGACCGACCCGGCCCCGGCCACGACCTTCGCGCACCTCGACGCGACGACCGTGCTGTCGCGTCCGATCTCGGAGAAGGGCATCTACCCGGCGGTCGACCCGCTGGACTCGACGTCCCGCATCCTGGACCCGCGCTACATCTCGCAGGCGCACTACGACGCGGCCAGCCGCGTCAAGGGAATCCTGCAGAAGTACAAGGACCTCCAGGACATCATCGCGATCCTCGGTATCGACGAGCTGGGCGAGGAGGACAAGCTCGTCGTCCACCGTGCCCGTCGCGTCGAGCGCTTCCTGTCGCAGAACACCCACGCCGCCAAGCAGTTCACCGGCCTGGACGGCTCCGACGTGCCGCTCGACGAGTCGATCGCCGCGTTCAACGCGATCTGCGACGGGGAGTACGACCACTTCCCCGAGCAGGCGTTCTTCATGTGCGGTGGCATCGAGGACCTGAAGGCGAACGCCAAGGAGCTCGGCGTCTCCTGAGTCATCGACTCACCGGTGGGGGGCGGTCTCGTGCCGCCCCCCTCCGAACCGCCGATCGTGACCCCATAGAATTAGACCGACACCCGGCGACACAGCCGGGTGGTGACCCGAGGAGCACCCTTGGCTGCTGAGCTGCACGTCGAGCTGGTCGCCGCGGACCGCAGTGTCTGGTCCGGCGAGGCCACCCTGGTCGTCGCGCGTACCACGTCCGGCGACATCGGCGTCATGCCCGGTCACCAGCCGCTGCTCGGTGTGCTGGAGTCGGGCCCCGTGACCATCCGTACGACCGACGGCGGCACGGTCGTCGCCGCCGTGCACGGCGGTTTCCTCTCCTTCGCCGACAACAAGCTCTCCCTGCTCGCGGAGATCGCCGAGCTGGCGGACGAGATCGACGCCCAGCGTGCCGAGCGCGCGCTGGAGCGCGCGAAGTCGGGTGAGGACGACGCCGCCGAGCGCCGCGCCGACGTCCGACTGCGCGCTGTGGCGGTGCGTTGACGCACCGCTTCTGGAATTACCCTCAGCCGCGGCCCGTTCTGGAGTCATCCAGACCGTGTCGCGGCTGAGGCGATGCGGCACCTGTTTCTGTTGGTTCGTGCGGGTTACTCGATAGGCGAGGAGGTCGGTACAGATGGTCCTCGCTCTGCTTGTCTGCGGACTGGTCGTCGTGCTGGTTGCGGTCGGGCTCTTCGTCTTCGGGCTGCGCCGACGGCTGATCCAGCGGTCCGGGGGGACCTTCGACTGTTCGCTGCGCTGGAACGTGGCCGAGGAGCCCGACACGTCCGGCAAGGGCTGGGTGTACGGAGTCGCCCGCTACAGCGGTGACCGCATCAACTGGTTCCGGGTCTTCTCGTACGCCCCGAGGCCCCGCCGCAGTCTCGAACGCTCCGCCATCGAGGTGCTCGCCCGGCGCGCCCCCGAGGGCGAGGAGGAGCTGGCGCTGCTCTCCGACTCCGTCGTGCTCGGCTGCGTCCACCAGGGCACACGCCTGGAGCTGGCGATGAGCGAGGACGCGCTGACGGGTTTCCTCGCCTGGCTGGAGGCGGCGCCGCCCGGCCAGCGGGTGAACGTGGCCTGAGCTCCCGGAAGCCGTGGCACTGAGAGCGACGAGGGGGACAGCGCCCGGACGGGCGCTGTCCCCCTCGCCTTGTGCGCGTGGTGCTACTTCAGACCGTTGCTGATCGCCGTCACGAGTTCGCCGTTCGCGGTGTCACCGGTGAAGTCCCAGAAGAACGCTCCGCCGAGACCCTGGCTCTTCGCCCAGGCCATCTTCGTCGCGATCGTCGCCGGGGTGTCGTAGCTCCACCAGTTGCTGCCGCACTTGGCGTACGCGGTGCCGCCGACGGTGCCGGTGACGGGGCAGGTGTTCTTCAGGACCTTGTAGTCCTCGATGCCCGCCTCGTACGTGCCGGGGGCCGCGCCCGTCGCGCTGCCGCCCGGTGCGGCCTGGGTGACGCCGGTCCAGCCGCGCCCGTAGAAGCCGATGCCGAGCAGCAGCTTCTTCGCCGGGACGCCCTGCGCCTTGTACTTGGCGATCGCGTCGGCCGAGTTGAAGCCGGCCTGCGGGATGCCCGGGTACGAGGTGAGCGGGGAGTGCGGGGCCGTGGGACCCTGTGCGGCGAAGGCGCCGAAGAAGTCGTACGTCATGACGTTGAGCCAGTTCATGTACTGCGAGGCGCCGGCGTAGTCGGCGGCGTCGATCTTGCCGCCGCCGGACGCGTCGGCGGTGACGGCCGCGGTGACCAGGTAGTTGGCACCGAACTTGGCGCGCATGGCCTGCATCATGTTCTTCATCGCGGCCGGGCCGCTGGTGTCACAGCTCAGACCGCAGGCGTTCGGGTACTCCCAGTCCAGGTCGATGCCGTCGAAGACATCCGCCCAGCGCGGGTCCTCGACCAGGTCGTAGCAGGACTGCGCGAACGCGGCCGGGTTCTTCACCGCGTCACCGAAGCCGCCGGACCAGGTCCAGCCGCCGAAGGACCAGAGGACCTTGATGTCGGGGTTCGCGGCCTTGAGCTTGCGCAGCTGGTTGAAGTTGCCGCGCAGCGGCTGGTCCCAGGTGTCGGCGACCCCGTCGACGGCCTGGTCGGCCGTGTACGCCTTGTCAGTCGCGGCGTAGGCGTCACCGATGGTGCACTTGCCGCCCTGGACGTTGCCGAACGAGTAGTTGATGTGGGTGATCTTGGACGCGCTGCCGGACGTCACCAGGTTCTTGACGTGGTAGTTGCGGTCGTAGACGCCCCACTCGGTGAAGTAGCCGAGCTTGACCTGGTCGCCGGGCGGGGTGCCCGGGTCCGTACCGCCGCCGGTCGTCTTCACGGCGACCGAGCCGCTGACCGGTCCGCTCTGGTCGGCCGTGTCACGGGCCTGGACGCTGTAGGAGTAGCTGGTGCCCGCGGTCAGGCCGGTGTTCGTGTACGTCGTGCCGGTGACCGTGGCGATCTTCGCGCCGTCCCGCAGGACGTCGTAGTTCTTGATGCCCTTGTCGTCGGTGGCGGCGCTCCAGCTGAGCTTGGCCGACGTGTTCGTGATCTCGCTCGCGGTGGGGGTGCCCGGGGCGGTGGGAGCCGTGTCGCCGGGGACGCTGCCGCCGTCGCAGGACGCGCCGTTGAGCTTGCAGCCGGTCGGGGAGCCGGAGCCGGAGCCGGTGCCGTTGAAGCCGAAGGTGACGGAGGCGCCCGGGTTGAGGGTGCCGTTCCAGCCGACGTTCTTGGCGGTCCAGTGGTTGGTACCGCTCTTGGTGACCGTGGCGTCCCAGGCGGAGCCGACGCCGGTGCCGGCGGGGAAGTCCCACTCGACGGTCCAGGAGGTGAGGGTCGTGGTGCCGGTGTTCTTCACCGTCCACGAGCCTTCGAAGCCGGTGCCCCAGTCGGACTTCTTGGTGTACGTGGCGGTCGCGGAGGTGGCCGCCGCGGCGGGGGAGGCCAGGCCGACCATGGCGGCGAGGGGGAGGAGCAGTGCGGTCAGCGCCGCGACGGATCTGGATCTGAATCTGGTTCTGCGGACGGACGTCTTCGTGCTCAAGGGGTACTCCTCGAGTGAGTCAAGACAGATCGGGGATGGTCCGGGATGGTCCGTGACACCCGACTCTTGCGACAGCTCGCGCACTAGTCAGTGGCGTGAGGGTAAGGAGGTCTGGACCAATCGTCAATAGGTCCAGACCAAAGGCGCGGCGGCTCGCCGGTCCGTTGTCCGGGCTTACGGCGCGCCGGTCGTACGCCCGCCGCCTCAGATCCCCAACTCTTGCGCCAGAACGGCCGCTTGCACCCGGCTGCGCAGCTCCAGCTTGCCGAGCAGCCTGCTCACATGCGTCTTGACCGTCGCTTCTGCCATGTCCAGCCGTACCGCGATCTCCGCGTTCGACAGCCCGTCGCCCAGACTGGCCAGTACCTCGCGCTCGCGACGGGTGAGGGAGTCGAGCACCGTGAGGTCCGGCGCTTCGGGTGACCGTACGGCCTTCGGTGAGGCGAACTCCGCGATCAGCCGGCGCGTCACGGAGGGCGCGATCAGGCCCTCGCCGCGTGCCACCGTCCGTACCGCCTCGATGAGATCCCGCGCGTCCGTGTTCTTGAGCAGGAACCCGGCGGCGCCCGCGCGCAGCGCGCCGAAGACGTACTCGTCCAGGTCGAACGTCGTCAGTACGAGCACGTCGGCCAGCTTCTCGGCCACCACCTGCCGGGTCGCCGACACCCCGTCCAGCCGGGGCATCTGAACATCCATCAGCACCAGGTCCGGGCGCAGTTCACGGGCCAGCCGCACGGCCTCCTCGCCGTCCCCCGCCTCGCCGACGACCTCGATCTCCGGTGAGCTGCGCAGGATCAGGACCAGCCCCGCGCGTACCGCCGACTGGTCCTCCGCCACCAGAACCCGGATGGTCATGCCGTGCCGCCCCCTCGTCGACGGGCAACTCCGCCCGTACCCGCCAGATCTTCGTGCCGTTCGCCCCGCCCGTGGTGCCCGTGGCGTCGTCCGCCGCGACCGGTCCCGCCTCGAACTCGCCGTCCAGCAGGGCGACGCGCTCCCGCATCCCGACCAGACCGGCGCCGGAGCCCGGTGCGCGCGGGCCGGGCCGGTCGCCGTACGGGCTGACGACAGCGACGCGCAGAGCGCGCTTCGTGCGCTCCAGGAACACCGTCACGGGGCCGCGCGGCGCGTGCTTGAGCGCGTTGGTCAGCGACTCCTGGACGATGCGGTACGCCGCCATCTCGACCGGCGCGGGCAGCGCCGGCCCCTCCCCCCGCCGGTCCTCCAGCGTGAACGTGAGACCGCTGGAGGCGCCGTTCGTACGCGCCTGCTCCACCAGCGAGTCGAGCGACCCCAGCGTCGGCGCGGGGGCCGGCGCACGCTCGCCGTCCGTGTCCCGCAGCAGTCCGATCAGCCGCCGCATCTCCGCCAGTCCGGCGACGCTGTTCTCACGGATCACCGCCAGCGCGTCCTTGGAGATCCGCGCGTCGTCGAGGGAGAGCGCGGCGGTGGAGTGGATCGCGATGGCCGACAGATGGTTGGCGACCATGTCGTGCAGTTCACGGGCCATCCGCGCGCGTTCGGCCATGACGGCCTGCGTGCGGTCCATCTCGGCGAGCAGCGTGGTCTGTTCGGCCCGCAGCCGGGCGGCCTCGGCGGCGTCGCGGTGATTGCGCACCAGTACGCCGGTGGTGGCCGGGGCGATGGTGATCGCGGCGGCCAGGACGCCGAGCAGCAGGCCCTGGGGCGAGCGGAGCCAGCTCACGGCAGCGACGGTGACGACGACCGTGGTCAGCGCCGTGCCCCAGGGGATCCGGCGGGCGGCGGAAGGGCTGCCGTACAGCACCGCCGCGTAGACGATGTCCGTGAACATGGCGATGGTCGCCACGCTGCCCAGGGTGAGGAAGTCGACGACGAGCGCGAGTGCGGCGACCAGCAGGGCCGTGCGGGGCGCGCTCCTGCGCACCAGCTCCACCAGGGAGACGGCGGCGACCGGCAGCAGCACCCAGGAGCCGGACAGTCCCCGGTCGCTCCCCTGGGTGTGCAGTCCGAGCGCCCAGAGCAGTACGCCGCCGAGCAGACCGGCCGCCGCGATCAGGACGTCCTCTCGGTGCGGACGTGGGAGAACGGTCACCCCACCATCAAACACGGCGTCACGGGCGGGCACCTCCACGTGCCGGCCGAGACCGGCCGGCCGCGCGCTACATCGAAGGATGCAGTCACGGTTCGTCTCTGGTGACGACGATCGGGGCCGGGACCGGCGGAAGACTGGGAGTGAGCCGGAGGGAGACTGCTGTGATCGTCACGCTGATCATCATCTGCGAGGTCGGATTCTGGGTGCTGCTGGGCATCGGACTGGCCCTGCGCTACTTCGCCAAAATGCCGCGCGTGTCGACCGCGGTGCTGCTGTGCGAACCGCTGCTGGAGGTCCTGCTGCTGGTCGTGACGGCGATCGACCTCAAGAACGGCGCCGAACCGGACTGGAAGCACGGTCTCGCCGCGGTCTACATCGGCTTCTCGGTGGCCCTCGGCCCACAGCTGATCAAGTGGGCCGACGCGCGCTTCGCCCACCGGTTCGCCGACGGTCCGCCGCCGGTCCTGCCGCCGAAGTACGGCAAGGCCCGCATGGTGCACGAGTGGAGGACGGCGGCCCGCTGGGTGGCCGCCTCGGCCATCGCGATCGGTCTGCTCCAGTCCGCGATCTGGTACGTCGGCTCCGACGGGAACATCGGGTCGCTCCAAATGTGGCAGCGGAAGATGGTCTTCCTGATCGGGATCAACGTGGTGATCGCGCTCAGCTACACGCTCTTCCCGAAGAAGGACCCGGGCGGCCACGCGCCCGCCGAGCGGCCCAGGTCCTACAGCGACCGGTAGTCCGGGCGCCGGGCGTCGTGAGCCGGGCGCCAGTGTGAAGAGCGGACCTAGGGTCTGTCGTTCGGATCTTGCCGGGCTCGCGGTCCCCGGCACGCACGCCCGCCGCGTTGTCGTCGGTCGGCACGGCTCCGCCATGCCTCCCTCCTCCGCCCTGCGGTCGCACGCACCGGACCCCGCTCCCTGATCCGGCCTGATCCGAACGACAGACCCTAGCGCTCGCCGCCCGGCACCCACAGCACGTCTCCGACCTCCTTGTTGGCCACCCTGGCCAGGATGAACAGGAGGTCGGAGAGCCGGTTGAGATACGTGGCCGTCAGCGGGTTCATGGTCTGCCCGTGCACCTCGAACGCCGCCCACGTCGAGCGCTCCGCGCGCCGTACGACCGTGCACGCCTGGTGCAGCAGCGCCGCCCCGGCCGTGCCGCCGGGGAGGATGAAGCTGCGCAGCTTCTCGACCTCCTCCAGGAAGAGGTCGCAGTCCGCCTCCAGCTTGTCGATGTACGGCTGCTCGACCCGCAGCGGTGGGTACTCGGGCGCCTCGACCACCGGTGTGGAGAGGTCGGCTCCGACGTCGAAGAGGTCGTTCTGGACCCGGACGAGGACCTTGACGACGTCGTCCCTGAGCTGCCCCAGCGCGATCGCCCCGCCGATGACGGCGTTCGCCTCGTTGGCGTCGGCGTAGGCGGCGATCCGCAGGTCGGTCTTGGCCGTACGGCTCATGTCGCCGAGCGCCGTGGTGCCCTGGTCGCCGGTACGGGTGTAGATACGCGTCAGATTGACCATGCGGCCAGCCTAGACGCCGCGGTCAGGCGTCGGCCCGGCGGAAGACCCGGGTGCCGATCGTGACCGACACCAGCGCGAGGGCCACCGCCATCAGCACGCCGTGGAGCATCGCGGCGCTCGCGTAGTCGCCCACGTACCCCGCCCGTACCGCGTCCACCAGGAAGCGCAGCGGTACGGCGTGCGACAGCAGGTCCAGCCAGCCCGGCGCCAGCGTCATCGGCAGCACCAGCCCCGACAGCAGCATCGCCGGCATCGTCAGCGCGTTGATGACGGGGCCGAACTCCTGCGGCGTCGAGACCTTCATCGCCAGCGCGTAGGAGAGCGAGGCCAGCGCGGCGGCCAGGACGCCCACGAACAGGAACCCGATGAGGATCCCGCCCAGCGGCGCGCGCAGCCCCATCGCGAGCGCGGCGAGCACCAGCAGTACCGACTGGAAGACGAAGAGCGCGGCGTCGCGCAGCACTCTGCCCAGCAGCAGGGCGAGCCGGCTGACCGGGGTCGCCCGCATCCGTTCGAGGACCCCCGTCTGCTTCTCGATGAGGATCGAGAACCCCGCGAACGAGGCGCCGAGCAGGGCGAGTTGGAGTACGAGTCCGGGCACCAGGATCTGCCAGGAGTCCCCCCTCGTACCGAGCGGCAGATCGGTCAGCAGCGGCCCGAAGAAGATGAGGAACAGCAGTGGCATCAGGATGCCGAAGAGGATCTGGAACCTGGAGCGCAGGGTCTGGCGGGCGTACCGGCCGAAGACCAGCGCGGTGTCCGGGAACAGGGAGGAGGGGAGCGGGGAGGGCGATGACACGACGGGAGCCTCCTAGACGGCTGTGGGAACGGTGTCTTCCGGCGCCGGTGCGCGTCCGGTGATCGCGAGGAAGGTGTCCTGGAGCGAGGCGCCGGGGGAGCCGACGTACTCGCGCTTCAGCGCCTCGGGCGCGCCCTCGGCCACCACCACGCCGTGGTCGATGACGACGAGCCGGTCGGAGAGTTCGTCGGCCTCGTCGAGGTAGTGCGTCGTGAGGACGACGGTCGTGCCGTGCTCCTGGCGGATACGGCGGATCAGCTCCCACAGCCCGGCCCTGCCGGCCGGATCGAGCCCGGTCGTCGGCTCGTCCAGGAACAGCACCTCGGGGCGGTGCGTCAGCCCCATCGCGATGTCCAGACGCCGGCGCTGCCCGCCGGAGAGCGCGGCGCACTTGCGGTCGAGCAGGTCGGACAGGTCGAGGTCGCGCGCCAACTCATCGGCGCGGGAAGCGGCTTCGGCCTTCGTCAGCCGGTGGAGCCGGGCCTGGGTGATCAGCTCCTCGCGTACGGAGATCTGCGGGTCGACGCCGCCCGCCTGCGCCACGTAACCGATCCTGTGGCGCACCCGCGCGGGCTCACGGACCAGGTCGAACCCGGCGACCGTCGCCACGCCTCCGGTGGGCGCCAGCAGTGTCGTGAGCATCCGCAGGGTGGTGGTCTTGCCCGCGCCGTTGGGGCCGAGGAAGCCGAGGATCTCCCCGGCCCGCACGGTCAGATCGATACCGCGCACCGCCTCGACGGTGCCCTGTCCGCTGGAGAAGGACCGGGCGAGCCCGGCCGTACTGATGATTGGCATGGCTCCAGAAAAACAGAGTCACTGAAATTTTGCAACGACTCCAAAATTCAGCGGGACGGCGGCGCGAGCTTCCGTCCGTAAGCTGAGGGGCATGTCCGAAGGGCTCCGTGAGCGCAAGAAGCGCCAGACCAGGCAGTACATCTCCGACGTCGCCACACATCTGTTCGTCGAGCGCGGCTTCGACGCGGTGACCATCGCCGAGGTCGCCGAGGCGTCGGACGTCTCCGTCAACACGGTCTACAACTACTTCTCGACGAAGGAAGACCTCTTCCTCGACCGCAGCCGGGGCATCGTCGAGCGGCTCTCGCGGTTCGTACGGGCCCGTGACGCGGGTGAGTCGGCGGCGGAAGCGGTCCTGCGCGAACTGCGCGAGCTGACCGAGACCGTCTCGCCCACGGTCGGACTGCACAGGGGTTACGACCGCTTCATGAAGGTCGTCGACGAGTCGCACTCGCTCAGGTCCCGCCTCTGGTACATCCAGCAGGAACTGCTCGTCCATCTGGAGGCGACGCTCCGCGAGGAGACCGGCGCCGACGACTCGGACACGCTGCCCACCCTGGTCGCCGGTCAACTCGCCTGGGCGCACGGCACGCTCATGGCGTTCGTCGGACGCCGGATGCTGGCCGGCCGGACCCCGGAGGACACCTCGCGCGAAGCGCTCGTGCTGCTGGACGACATCGAGGAAGTACTGGGCGAGAAGGTGCTCAAGTACGCTGTACGGCAAGGGTGATGGGCCGACTCGTGTCGTCTGCGGATGTGATGTCCGTCATGTGAGACGTGACGCGCATCTCTTCACCACCACAGCGCACCTCACGACCGATAACCTCCGGCAGAGAGCAAATGTAAAGCGTGTGTTAAGGCACACGCGGGTCCGGAGCGGAAATCAAGGGGTACGTCGTGGCCAGGAAGCTCGCCGTCATCGGTGCCGGACTCATGGGGTCCGGAATCGCGCAGGTCTCGGCCCAGGCGGGCTGGGACGTCGTCCTGCGAGATGTGACCGACGAGGCCCTGGCCCGTGGCAAGGACGCGATCCGCGCCTCGTACGCCAGATTCGTCGCCAAGGGCAGGCTCGAAGAGGCGGACGCGGACGCCGCGCTCGCCCGGATCACCACGACCACCGACCTGGACGCCGCGGCAGACGCCGACATCGTCGTCGAGGCCGTCTTCGAGAAGCTCGACATCAAGCACGAGATCTTCCGCGCGCTCGACAAGCTCGTCCGCGACGACACCGTCCTCGCCTCCAACACCTCGGCGATCCCGATCACCAAGATCGCGGCGGCGACGGAGCGTCCCGAGCGCGTCGTGGGCGCCCACTTCTTCTCTCCCGTACCGATGATGAACCTCTGCGAACTGGTACGCGGCTACAAGACCAGCGACGAAACCCTCGCCACCACACGGGAGTTCGCCGAATCGGTCGGCAAGACCTGCATCGTCGTCAACCGTGATGTCGCGGGCTTCGTCACCACCAGGCTCATCACCGCCCTGGTCGTCGAGGCGGCCAAGCTCCAGGAGTCGGGCGTCGCCACCGCCGAGGACATCGACATCGCGTGCAAGCTCGGCTTCGGCCACGCCATGGGGCCGCTCGCGACCGCCGACCTCACGGGCGTCGACATCCTGCTGCACGCCGCCGACAACATCTACACCGAGTCGCAGGACGAGAAGTTCGCCGCGCCCGAGTTGATGCGCCGGATGGTGGACGCGGGTGACATCGGGCGCAAGAGCGGGCAGGGCTTCTACAAGCACTGAGTCCCCGCCGGCGAGTGGAGTGGCGGGCGCCGAGCGACATCGACCGGTCGCTCCTCACCCCACCGGGTGAATTCGGTATCAGTTCGCTCACGGACGGCAACTTCCGCAGCCGCACGGCTGTCAGGTGTTGCACAGAGACATCGCACGAAGACATTGCACGGACGCGTCGCACGGACGCGTCGCACACAGACCGAGCACACAGACGCGGAGCACAGAGGCATTCGGGGAGCGCATATGTACATCAGGGGCGACCACGCCGAGCTGGTCGTCGAGGGCCGCCTCGACGTCCGCAGCGCGGCGGACGCCCGTACGGTCCTGCACACGGCCGTCGACGACGGAGCCGGCGACCTGGTGCTCGATCTGACCGGACTGGATTCCTGGGACGCCACGGGTCTCGGCGTCATCATGGGCGCGCACCGCAGAGCCGGACGCTGCGGACGCAGACTCGTCCTGCGCGGCGTGCCCACCCAGATGCAGCGCCTGCTGGTGGCCACCCGGCTGCACCGCATCCTCGCCATCGAGGGCGGTATCGCAGCAGAATCGCTTCCGCGAGTCTGACGCCCGAACCTCCGAACGCCCGGACCGCGGGCGTCGCCCGTCCGGCGCCCGCGGCCGGGGAGCCACGCACAATCCTCACGAGACCGTGACGTCTCGGACGGGGTGGCACCCCGGCTGTTCCTGGATACTGTGCGGAGGTTTAGGGTTTCGGCCGTCGGCCGACCAACAACCCGTGCGGCGGGCACCGGACCAGAAGCGACAGCGGGGCGTGCGAGGCCGGAAGGGCAACCGCACGCCACGATCTGGGGGGCTTTGACGATGAACCCGACCGACCCGACCCACCCCGCGGACCCGCGTCCCGAGGGTGCCGGGCGCGCCGACGACAGACCCGCGGACGGCGCCGACCGTCCGAACCCGTGGCTGTCGCACCCGGCGCCCGCCCGCACCGTCGAGCTGATCTCGGGCGACTTCCTGATCACCGTCAACCCGGTCGACGGCAGCGAGATCGAGCCCTGCCCGCCCGGATCGCAGCCGCCCACCCCCGTCAGGCTCGACGCCGACGAGCGCGCCGAACAGCGCAGGGCCGGACGGCCGCCCATACCGCCCGGTCCCGGCGCGCCCCCGTTCCCGCTGCTGGAGCGTCAGGAGGAGCGCGAGCGGCTCGTCGGGCTGCTGGGGCGCGGCCACTCCATACGCCTCACGGGCTCGGCGGGCTCCGGCCGTACCGCACTTCTCGAAGCCGTCGCCGCCGACTGCGAGGAGCTGGCCCCGGACGGGGTCGTACGCCTCTCCGGCCACCACCGCACCGTCACCGAGCTGCTGTACGAGCTGTACGCGGCCGTGTACCGGTCCGTGCTGCACCGCCCCGACCGCGCCGGACTGCTCGGACTCGTCCGCGGTATCGGCGCCGTCGTCGTACTCGACGACCTCGAATTCGGCGGCGACCCGCTGGACGAACTCCTCGAAGCCGCGCCCGAATGCGCCTTCCTCCTCGCGGTCACCCCCGACGTGGACGCCCCCATGAGCCGTTCGCGGCTCGAAGAGGTCCTGCTCGGCGGCCTCGGCCGCGCCGCCTCGCTCGACCTGCTGGAGCGCGCCACGGGACGCCCCCTCACCGACGAGGAGGCCAACTGGGCCGGTGACCTCTGGTTCGAGTCCGAGGGCCTGCCGCAGCGCTTCGTCCAGGCGGGCGCACTGCTGCGCGGACGCGACAGCCTGCGCGCCGGACCCGGTGCGTACGAGGCGGACGGGGTCTTCGTCCACGAACTGGACGACGTGCCGTACGGCCGGGACCAGAGTCCGTCCGAGCGCGACGGGCTCACCGCCGACGGGCAGCACGACGTACCGCTGCCCACCCTCGGCGAGGGCGCCGCGCCCGCCGTGCTGCTCGCCTCCCGGCTCGGCGAGGCCGCGCGTGAGACATTGCGCTTCGCCGTCGCGCTCGGCGGCGAGGTGCCGCACCAGGCCCATCTGCCGGCGCTGGTGGGCGACACCCACGCCGACGCCGCCGTCGGCGAACTCATGAACGCCGGGCTCCTCTCGCCCGTGGGACCGCGCTACCGGCTCGCCGCCGGGGCGCTCGCCCAACTGGAGGCGCAGGGATACGGAGTCGAGGCCACGTCCCGCGCGCACACCGCCGTCCAGCACTTCACCTGGTGGGCCGGTCATCCGTCGGTCACCCCCCGGCGGGCCGCATCCGAGGCGGACGCGCTCCTCGCCGCGATCACCCCCCTGGTGTCCAGCGGGGAGCCGGGGCACGCGAGCGCCGCCGTCCTGCTGGCCAGGGGAGCGGCGCCCGCCTTCATGGCGGGGCTGCACTGGGGAGCCTGGGAGCGCGCGCTGCGGATCGGCCAGGAGGCGGCCAGGATCGCCGGAGAGGTCGCCGAAGAAGCCTATTTCCACCACGAGTTGGGGATTCTCGCGCTCTGCGTCGGGCGCCTGGACCGGGCCCGCGCCGAGCTGGAGACCTCCATCAGCATGCGCGGCGCGGTGGCGGACAAGCGGGGCACGGTCTCCGGGCGCAGGGCGCTGGCCCTGGTCTCCGACCGGGAGAACGGGAACACGCCGGCCGCGTCCCGCAAGGCCGACGCCGAACCGTCGGTGTCGCCGTCGCGCGGCGTGTCCATGGTCGTACCCGTCCTGAAGCCGCCGTCGCCGGACGAACGGCTGACGCTGGTCACCCGCCGCGACGACACCCCGGCGGCGGGAGCCCCCACCGGTGCGCCGTCCGCACGCCGGCGCCGCCCGGTGCTGGGCGGGGCCCGCCGCAACCTGGTCGCCGCCGGCGCGGGCGCGGTGCTCGCCGCCGTACTGGGCACGGTCGTCACGCTCGGGGCGTCGGGGAACGACACACCGACGGACCGGGTCCAGACCGACCACTCGGCGGAGGACGACGACGGCACCGGATACGACACCGAGACGCCCGCGGACGCGAGCACGGAGAAGCCCGCCGAGCCGGGCGGCGCTCCCGGCACCACGAGTGCGGGCGCGCCGACGCCCGGCACGAGCGGCGGATCCGAGTCGCAGGACCCGGGCGACAGCCCGTCCGACGACCCGTCGGAGCCGGACGACGAGCCGGATCCCTCCGACCCGGACCCCGACCCCACGGACTCCGACCCGGACCCCGATCCGACGGACTCCAGCCCCTCCCCGTCGACCCCCACGTCGCCTCCGCCGTCGACGCCGACCTCACCTCCGCCGACGTCGACGACCCCGGCACCGCCACCGGAGTCGGCGACGGTGGGCGTGCCGGTGGAACCGACGTCCGCCGCGCCGTCGGACTCGGCGACGACGGAGAGCACGGAAGGTACGACGGGCACGACGGGCACGACGGGCACGACGGGCACGACGGACGGCGCGGACGCGACGTCGCCGGTGATCTGACCGCCCCGCACAGCGCCCGGGGCCGTCAGGCCCCGGGCGGCGCGGACGCCGGCCCGACCCAGCGGTGATAGGCGTCCACGTCCACGTTGCTGCCGCAGACGACGGTGACCACGTGCCGGCCGGCGAAGCGCTCCCGGTCCTCGAGGACCGCCGCGACGCCGAGCGCGGCCGACGGCTCGACGACGAGTCCCGCGTGGTCCAGGAGCATCCGCATACCGGCGACGATCGACGCTTCCCGGACGAGGACGGCGTCGTCGGCGACGAGCAGCAGGTCGTCCAGGACGGCGGGGACGGGACGCCGGCCCGCGACGCCGTCGGCGATGGTGTCGGTCGACCCGGTCGTGACGACGCGCCGTTGGCGCCACGAGAGTGTCATCGCCGGTGCGCCCAGCGGCTGGACGCAGATCACCTCGACCCCGGGCGCCAGGGCCTTCACCACATACCCCACACCGGTCGCCAGCGCCCCGCCGCCGAGAGCGACCAGGACGGTGTCGAACGACGGCGCGGTGCCCACCAGTTCCAGACCGATGGTCGCGGCGCCGTCGCACGTCTCGATGTCCAGGCTGTCCTCGACCAGCCGGATTCCCTCGTACCGGGCGATGTCCGCAGCCCGCTCACGGGCCAACTCGTGGTCGCCGTCGACCAGTTCCAGCCTGGCGCCCAGCGCGCGTATGCGATCGAGCTTGGTCGCGGTCGCGAAGCGGGACGCCACGACGGACACATCGATCCCCCGGCCGCGCCCGGACCACGCGAGGGCCTGCCCGAGGTTGCCCGCACTGGCGCACACCACGGCTTGTGCACCTCCGCCGGCCAGTCGACCCGCGACCACCTCGGTGCCGCGGCCCTTGAAGCTGCGCACCGGATTCGCCGTTTCGAGTTTGATACTCACCGCACACCCGAGCCCGGCCTCCAGCGCCTCGCACCGGTACAGCGGAGTATCGAGAAAGACGGGATCGATCACCCGCCGGGCCGCCCGGATCCGGTCGATGTCGAGACGAGTCCGCTCCATGACACGGCAGCGTAGTGCGGTGGCGCCGACGGATCAGCCCCAACTACCCATTGATCAATGGCTGCTTGACACCTCTTGAATCACAACCGTAGCTTAATTGCACGTGGAACCTAGGTCATTGGCCGTCGTCGGACCCGGACGAGCAGGAAGGCGTATCTCGCCGACCGGTGCACCACGAGAAATCGAGACGTGAACCTGCCGCCTCGCGGCCCCGTCAGCATGCCCGCATTCTTCGGCAATTCCCCATGTCCCCATGTGCGCGCACAAGAAGCCTCGGTATTGAGATTCAGTCCATCACCCTCAGAAGAGAGGTTTTCGATGAAACTGGCGCTGATATCAGGAGATGGCCTGCCTGTGAGCGGTCTGCTCACCATCTTCCGCAACGTGATCGAGTCCGAGCTGGGAAACGGGAGTCTTGAGCTGCCGGTGGTGGCCGATCTCGGCTTCTCCTGGCGGCCCGACAAGCAGCACTTCTTCCCGCGGGGCGCCGAGCACAGTGTGTATCCCGACTGGATGTCCACCAGTGACACCGTGCCCCTCGGCGCCGGCCGCGCGGAGCTGATGCGTGAGATGACCCGGATCCGCGCGGCGGTGGCACGGGCCGACACACTGGACGACGAGGCACGCGCGGAGCCGCGCGCCGCCGTCGAGTCGCTCGCCGGACCGTACGAGGAGTACTTCACGCGCTGGTTCGAGGAACACGACGTCGACTGGGTCTGCGCGGTCAACATGACCCTCTCCGACGCCGTCCCGGTGACCCTCGGCCTGCACCGGGCGGCTGCCCGCCGCTGGCCCCCCGGGGTGCCGGGCGGGGTGCTGTTCTGGGACCACGACCTCTTCGGCACCTGCGCGATCTTCGAGGACGGGGCCCGGGTGTACCCGGCGTCGCCGAACGAGTTCACGCCCGTGCCCGGGACGCATCCCTGTCACCGCTGGGCCGTCGTCTCTCCCGCGCTGGCGGAGGAGGTGGCGGGATATCCGACGGAGCTGGAGGCGACGACGCTGCCGAACGTACTGCCGACGCTGCGAGCGCGGGAGCCGGGGGACCGGCACGCGGCCTTCCTGGCACAGCACCAACTGGCCCCGGAACGGCCGCTGTTGCTGGCGCCCGTGAGGGTGTTCCAGGTGAAGGGGGTGGAGATAGCGGTCTCGATGTTCGCGGAGATGAAGCGGATCTGTACGGAGCGGGGGACACCGGTGCCCTGCCTACTGGTGTTCGGCAGTCTGGACGAGGACCCGCCGTACGCCCGTGAGGTGGTCTCCGCCGTCCGGGAGTTGAAGGTGGAGGACGACGTGGTCTTTCTGGACGGGGTGCCGCTGTCGAGCCATCAGGACGCCGCGGGCCGCTGGCGGCTCGACGAGATCGACCTGCTGGGTCTGTGCCGGGACAGCGGGGGAGCGGTGCTCTTCACCCCCAACACCTCGGACGTGGAGAGCGTCGGTCTCGGGCCGGCGCTGGCCGCCATCGCGGAAGTGCCGTGCGCCGTCACCGAATACGACTGCTTCGAGGATATTTACGGGACACGGAGCAGCTGCGTCAGGGTGCCGGACCGTACGGGGATTCCGGCGGCGGCCGACCGGCTGCTCGATCTGATGGCGAAGAACCGGCACGGTGATTTCACGGTCCGTGAAGCTCTGAAGCGGGACAAGGAACATGTTCTGCGGTCATTCGATCCGAATCCGTGGCGAAAGCTTCTCCAGGAGATGGCGAACGAGGTCAGTGGTTCCGGGAGTGACGGAAACGCCGACGGGATGGATATCGGCGCGAGTTACTGATCGCGGGACATTCCCGAGCCGAGTGCGATCTCGTGGCGGCGGCAGCGGCTCCAGTGGGCGTACAGCCGGGCAGGGGGCGGGCCGCCGCCCCGGTCTCCGGGCGCCCGCCCGTCGCCGAGAGGCGCGGTTCAGTTCCCGGAGCCGACGACGGCGGTGACGCGGATCTCCACGCGCATGGCGGCGAGACCGAGGACCGTGACGCCGGTCTCGGTCCAGATCGGCGCGCGGCCGTCGAGACGACGGCGGAACTGCTCGGTCATGACCCTGTTGTGGTCCTCGCCGATGGCGTCGTCCCCCGGTGCGACCTTGTGGTAGGAGTTGACGTGGATGACGTCCTTCCATGTCGCGCCGACCGTGGCGAGCGTGCGCTCCACGTTGTCGAAAGCCTGGATGATCTCGTCCTCCAGCGAGTCGGGGACGACCAGGTCGTCGTCCACCCCGGCCTGACCGGAGGTCTCGACCCGGTCGCCGACGCGGACGGCCCCGCTGTAGCCGTGGGCCTCGTGCAGCTTCTCGCCGAAGCCCGCAGTGATGCCGAAGGAGACGGTGCTCATGATGCTTCCTCTTCCTGTCCGCAGAGGTGCGTTCCCTCTGGCATGAGTTCACGCGTAAAGTGAGAGTAGCAACGAATAACTTCAAGCGCAAAGTGATGGCGGGCGTCGCCGGAGGGACGGGAAGATCGATGAGCGGTACGGGAGGGCCCATGGGCGGCACGGGCGGACACGAGGACGACGAGGAGCCGCGATGGCTCGACGAGCAGGAGAAGGGGGCGTGGACGGGGCTGATCTCCCTGGTCCTGCTGCTGCCGGCCAAGCTGGAGTCGCCGCTGCGGCAGGCGCACGGCCTCACCCTGTTCGAGTACCTCGTGCTCAGCCATCTCTCCGAGGCCCCGGGGCGCAGGCTGCGGATGGGGGAGCTGGCCTTCCTCGCCAGCGGGTCGCTCTCGCGCCTGTCCAACGTCGTCAAGCGCTGCGAACAGCGGGGCCTGGTCGTACGGACACCCGACCCGGCCGACGGCCGTTACACCCTCGCCGAACTCACCGACGCGGGTTTCGACATCGTGCGCCAGGCGGCGCCCACACACCTGCGCGCCGTACGCCGCATCGTCCTCGACTCGCTCAACACGGCCGACCAGAAGGCCCTCGCCCGCATCGCGCAGAAGCTACGCATCGTTCCCGACGACTTCGGCTGACAGTCGTTCGCGGCGACGACCCGGGACGAGGAGGCGGCGGCGCCGGGCGCGCCGCCGCCGTCCGGCGGCAGGGCTCAGAACAGCCGCAGTTTGTCGTCCTCGATGCCGCGCAGCGCGTTGTAGTCCAGCACCACGCATCCGATGCCCCGGTCCGTCGCGAGGACACGGGCCTGGGGTTTGATCTCCTGGGCCGCGAACAGGCCGCGGACCGGGGAGAGATGGGGGTCGCGGTTCAACAGGTCGAGGTAGCGCGTCAGTTGCTCCACGCCGTCGATGTCGCCCCGGCGTTTGATCTCGATCGCGACCGTCGCGCCGTCCGAGTCGCGGCACAGGATGTCCACCGGGCCGATGGCGGTCGGGTATTCGCGGCGGATCAGGCTGTAGCCGTCGCCGAGTGTCTCGATGCGGTCGGCGAGGAGCTCCTGGAGGTGTGCTTCCACGCCATCCTTGATCAGGCCCGGATCGACACCGAGTTCATGTGACGAGTCGTGGAGGATTTCCTCCATCGTGATGATCAGTTTCTCGCCCGCTTTGTTCACGACCGTCCATACCCCGACATCGTCACCTGTGCCCTCTTTGAGGGTGCAGGGCGGGGACATCCAGTTCAGCGGTTTGTACGCCCTGTCGTCCGCGTGGATCGACACGCTCCCGTCGGCTTTGACCAGGATCAGACGGGGGGCGGCGGGCAGGTGGGCGGTGAGCCGGCCCGCGTAGTCGACGGAGCAGCGGGCGATGACGAGGCGCATGGTCCGCAACGCTACTCGACTGTCGGCGTACGCAGTGATTCGCCCCTCAAGCCCCGTTCGTCTGTGGCCGGTTGTGTTCCCATTCGCCTGGTGCGGTCCGGACAGCACGCATAACGTGGATGCAGGAGGTCGCCGCTCGTGCACGCTGCGTCGTCGTCTCCCCCTTCCCTGCCCGTAAGGCCCCGATATTTCGGGGTCGCGAGAGGAGAACCCATGTCGCTCGACGTCTCACCGGCACTCTTGGAGCAGGCCGAGCGAGGCGAGGTCGACGAAGCCGAATTCGTCGACTGCGTCCGGACCTCCCTGCCGTTCGCGTGGGAGATGATCAGCTCCTTGGTGGCCCAGCTGAAGGTGGACGGCGGAGAGTTCGCCGACAACCAGACGCCGCCGCCGGACGAGCAGGCACGTGGTCAGCTGCTGCGCGCGCTCGCCAGTGACGCGATCCGCGGTGCGCTTCAGCGTCACTTCGGGGTGCGCCTGGCATTCCAGAACTGTCACCGGGTCGCGGTGTTCCCGCTGGACCCCTCGGTCGACGAGAGGCTCGCCCGCTTCACTTCCGTCAGGGGGCAGTTGCTCAACCAGTCCCCGGAGCTCCGGGACTGCTGACGCCTTCGGGCCGCACGGCTTCGGTCCGCCGGCGGATTCCTGGGCCGACACAGGGATCCGCCCGACGCCCGTCGTGCGCCCCCGGGGGGACGGGCCCGCCGCCGCCTCAGCACAGCTGTGGCAGTACCTCGGCCCCGATCCTCCGTACGTTCTCCTCCGTGGCCGCCAGGTCCCCGGAGCCCTCGACGAGCAGTGCGAAGCGTGTGATTTTGGTGCGTTCCGCCGTGGCCGCGAGGCGGTCGGCGGCGAGCCGGGGGGAGCCCACCGGATGCAGCCCGCACAGCAACTCCGTGTACGCGACGGGATCACGCATGGACCTGTGCCTGCCGTCGACCGTCACATGTGCTTCGAGCCCTTCCCGCAGCCAGCCGGGCATGGCTTTCACCAGCGTCTCCGTCGCCTCCGCACGGCCGTCGGAGATCTGCGCCACGCCCGCGGACACATGACCGGCGCCGTCGGCCTCCTCGGGGGTGTGGCCACAGGCGATGGCATGGGTACGCCACAGGGCCACCATCTCGGCCTTCTCCTCGTCCCCGCAGTGCATCCCCAGCAGCATCGGCAGTCCGCGCTCGGCCGCGAGCCGTACGCTCCTCGCCGACGTGCAGGCGACGACCACCTCGGGGCCGGCGTCCGCGATCAGCTCGTCCGGCCTCGGTACCACGGGGACTTCACGGAAGCGGTAGCGCTCACCGTCCGCCGACACGCGTGACTCGCGCAGCCACCGCAGCAGCAGGTCGAGCGATTCGGGGAAGTCCCGCTCGTACGCCCGCAGTCCCGATCCGAAGACCTCCAGATCGACCCACGGGCCGCCCCGGCCCACCCCGAGCGAGAACCGCCCGCCGGAGAGCAGATGCAGCAGCGCCGCCTGCTCGCCGAGTATCACTGGATGTGTGTTCGGCAACACGCTGACCGCCGTACCCACCCGTAGACGCTGTGTACGCCCCAGGAGCAGCCCGGCCAGTGTCACCGCCGACGGGCACGTGCCGTACGGCACGAAGTGGTGCTCGGCCAGCCAGACCGAGTCGAGCCCGGCCTCCTCGCCGACCTCCGCCGTACGTACGGCTCTGTGCAGTGCTTCCCCCTGGCCCTGGCCCGGGAACTGGGCGGCCAGTACAAAAGCTCCAACTCGCATCGCCTTCTGCCTCCTTGCGGCTGACGCGTCTCCCCCTACAGGCATTAACGTCTGACACGTGCCATGGGCACGGGCGCCACGGAAGTTGTTGCGATTGTCCGCTAACTGCACCGTGCGGGTGCCCGCGGCCTCACGCGGTGCCGGCCCGGCACCGGGAGAGCGGCCCGTACGCTGGAGGGGAACCGTGCTGTCTGCCCCGTGAGGTGTCATGTGTCCCCGCGCCGCAACCGCCCCCGAGGCGGCGAGACCCCGACCGACCACGACGGTGGGACGTCGGACCGGTACGGCGGGTTCCAGCGGACCGAGTCCTGGCAGGGCGAGGAGTGGGCGGTCCGTCAGGTGGCCGGCGCGAACGCCGTGGGCAAGCGGTACCGCTGCCCCGGCTGCGACCAGGAGATCCCCTCGGGTGTGCCGCACGTGGTGGCGTGGCCGGAGTACGGCGGCGTGGACGACCGGCGGCACTGGCACAAGGCGTGCTGGAACGCGAAGGACCGCCGCACCTCGCGGGTGCAGCGGTCCCGTAACGCGCCGAAGTTCTGAGCCCCGCCTCCGAGTTGGCGGCGCCGGACAGGACCGAGGGCGTGTTTTGAAAGTCCCGTCCGGCTCACGACGCTACTTTCAAAACGCCCCCTAGACGTCGCGCCGGTCGAGCGAGAAGAAGGCGAGGGCCATCACCGCGGCCGTGACGACCGTCCCGATGAACAGCGGATCCCAGCCCTTCGGCCCCGAGCCGGTCATCGAGGTGTCGTAGAGGACCGCGATCTGGCTCGGGATCGAGTACTCGAAGAGGGCCTGCTGCACGTCGACCAGTGACGACGAGAACATGAACATCGCCAGCACCAGCGGCAGCAGCACCACCCCGATCATGATGGTGATCGCGCCGGCCGAGTGCCTGATGAGCGCGCCGACGCCCAGAGACAGCAGGCCCAGCAGCGCCAGGTAGAGGCCGACACCGAGCGTGGCCTGGAGCCACTCCTGGCCGGTGGGCGCGCGGCCGTCCAGCACCGCGACCTGGATGCCGCCCACCAGGGCCGCCGTCACCGTCGTGATGGTGAGGACGAGCAGGAAGAAGACGAGCGACTTCGCCGCCAGCACCCGGGCCCGGCTGGGGCAGGCGGTCAGGGTGGTGCGGATCATGCCCGTCCCGTACTCGGACGCGATGGTCAGCACGCCGAGGGTGATCACACAGATCGAGCCGAGCAGCGCTCCGAAGAAGCCCAGCGGCAGCGCCGACTCCGTGCCGAGAGTGGTCTCCGAGAGGGAGACGGCCCACGCCGCGAGCCCGCCGACGCCCACCATCAGCACGATCATGACGCCGAGTGTCCACATGGTCGAGCGGACGGAGCGGATCTTGGTCCACTCGGAGGCGACCGCGTCGCCGAGGGTGGCCGGGCGGACCGGGATCGGCGAGGTGTACGACCCGAGGGGCTGCCCGCCCTGCCAGATCGGCGCCTGCTGCTCGTACGGGGCTGTCATCGGTCGTCCTTGTCGGTCGTGTCGGTCTTCCCGTCGCCCGCGCTGCCCGCGTCGCTTCCGCGCTTGGTGAGATCGGGTACGGGCGCGGGCGCCTCCGCGGGTACGGCCACGGGCGCGTCCACCGGCGAGGACGCCGCGGCGGGCCGCGGGCCGGCCGGGCCGCCCTGCGCCGCGTACGGGTTCTCTCCGGGCGGCGGCGGCGCGTACCAGCCCTGCGTCGGCACCTCGGGCACGACGGGCGGCTGGTACAGCTGCCCGCCGTAGCCCGGCTGCGGCGGCGGCGCGAACCCGGCGAGCTGGTCGGCCGTCGACCGGTAGTCCACGGCGCCCTGCGTCAGCCGCATGTACGCCTCCTCCAGAGACGCCTGGTGCGGGGAGAGCTCCCAGAGCCGTACGTCCGACTCGTGCGCCAGATCGCTGATGCGGGGCAGCGGCAGCCCGGTGACCCGCAGCGCGCCGTCCGGCTCGGACAGCACCTGGCCGCCCGCCTCGCCCAGCGCGGCGACCAGCTTCTCGCGCGCCTCGGGGTCGCTCTGCGCGGGGCGGACCCGCGCGAAGTCCGCCGAGTTGTGCGAGATGAAGTCCTTGACGCTCATGTCGGAGAGCAGCTGCCCGCGCCCGATCACGATCAGGTGCTCGGCGGTGAGGGCCATCTCGCTCATCAGGTGCGAGGAGACGAAGACCGTACGGCCCTCGGACGCGAGCTGCTTCATCAGATTGCGGACCCAGAGGATGCCCTCGGGGTCGAGGCCGTTCACCGGCTCGTCGAAGAGCAGCACCTGCGGGTCGCCCAGCAGCGCGGCGGCGATGCCCAGCCGCTGCCCCATGCCGAGGGAGTAGCCGCTGGAACGCCGGCGCGCCACGTCCTGGAGACCGACCACGCCCAGCACCTCGTCGACCCGCGCCGCCGGGATGCCGGAGAGCTGCGCGAGGGAGAGCAGATGATTGCGCGCGCTGCGCCCGCCGTGCACCGCCTTGGCGTCCAGGAGCGCGCCGACCTGGCGGGGCGCGTTGGGGAGCCGGCGGAAGGGGTGCCCGCCCACGGTCACATGGCCGGCGGTCGGCCGGTCGAGGCCGAGGATCATCCGCATCGTCGTGGACTTGCCGGAACCGTTGGGGCCCAGGAACCCGGTGACGCTACCGGGCCTCACCTGGAAGGAAAGGTTGTACACGGCCGTCTTGGCGCCGTAGCGCTTCGTCAGGCCGACTGCCTCGATCATTCTCCAGCCCCATCGACAACTCGGTCAGGTGTCGGGGCGGTGGCCTCTGTGGACCGAAAGCCCCCGTAGGAGTTAGGAGGATATCCGGGCCTTGACGGTTCCGGCCAAGTCGTTGCGACGGAGCGGCGGCCGGTTTGTCCGCCGCCGCTCCCTGGACCGAGCCCTACGCGTCGCGCTTCTTCAGTACGAGATAGCCGCCGATCAGCGCGGCGACGACCCACAGCACCATGATCCCCATGCCCTCCCACGGGGTGTACGGACCGTCGTCGGAGTTCATCGCGCCGGGAACCACCTGCATGATCTTGGAGCCCGCCTGGTCGGGGAAGTAACGGGCGACCTCCTTCGCCTTCGGTACGGAGGCGAGGATCTGCGAGACCAGGAAGAAGAACGGCATCAGGATGCCGAGCGACAGCATCGAGCTGCGCAGCATCGTCGCGACGCCCATCGAGAACAGCGCGATCAGCCCCATGTAGAGACCGCTGCCGATGACCGCGCGCAGCACGTGCGGCTCACCGAGGGTCGTCCCGTGGTCGCCGAGTACCGCCTGGCCGAGGAAGAACGAGACGAAGCCGGTGAGGAGCCCGACCACCAGGGCCAGCGCCCCGGCGACCGCCAGCTTGCTGAAGAGGAACGCGCCCCGCTGCGGTACGGCGGCGAGCGAGGTGCGGATCATGCCCGAGCTGTACTCGGAGCCGACGACCAGGACACCGAAGACCACCATCGCCAGCTGGCCCAGGATCATCCCGGAGAAGCTGACGAAGGTCGGGTCGAAGGTGACGCGCTCGGCCTGCGACAGATCGTCGAACGTGGAGTTGAGCAGCGCCGACAGGGCGACACCCATGGCCACGGTGACGAGGAACGCGACGGCGAGGGTCCAGATCGTGGAGGAGACCGTACGGATCTTGGTCCACTCCGACTGGAGGACCGCGGGTACCGATGCCATGGGTCAGACTCCCTTGCCCTGGTTGTCGTGCTGTCCCCACCGGGGCCCCGGGGCCGCGGCTCCGGACGCGGGGGCCGCCGGGCCCGTGCCGGGGGCGGAGTGGGCGTGGTACTCGACCGACTCGGCCGTCATCTGCATGAACGCCTCTTCCAGCGAGGCGCGTTGGGAACTCAGCTCGTGCAGCACGAGCCCGTTCCCGGCGGCCAGCTCACCGATCTCCTCGGAGGTGGAGCCGTCGATCTCCAGCGCGCCGTCGCCCGCCTCGGCGACGGTGAAACCGCCCGCGTGGAGCGCGTCACGGATCTGCTCCTGCTGCGGCGAGCGGAGCCTTACGAAACTGCGCGAGTTCGTCTGGATGAAATCCGCCATCGAGGTGTTCGCGAGCAGTCTGCCCTGACCGATCACGATCAAGTGATCGGCCGTCAGCGCCATTTCACTCATCAGATGGCTGGAAACGAAGATCGTGCGGCCCTGGGCGGCGAGGGCTTTCATCAAGTTGCGAATCCAGTGGATGCCCTCCGGGTCCAGACCATTCACCGGTTCGTCGAACATCAGGATCTCGGGATCTCCGAGCAGCGCGGCGGCGATTCCCAGCCGCTGCCCCATCCCCAGCGAGAAACCTTTCGACTTCTGCTTCGCCACGGCGGTCAGACCGACGGTGTCGAGAACCTCGTTGACCCGGCTCACCGGGATGCGATTGCTCTGCGCCAGACACAGGAGGTTGTTGTACGCGCTGCGTCCGCCGTGCATCGCCTTCGCGTCCAGCAGGGCCCCGATGTACTTCACCGGCTCCTGGAGCTCGCGGTAGTGCTTCCCGTCGATGCGGACCGATCCACCGGTCGGGATGTCCAGATCCAGCATCATCCGCATGGTCGTCGACTTACCGGCTCCGTTCGGCCCCAGAAAACCCGTCACCACCCCGGGCCGGACCTGGAAGGAGAGATGGTCGACCGCGATTTTCTTCCCGAAACGTTTGGTGAGCCCTTCGACCTCGATCATGCGGACAACCTATGGGTTGCGCAAAGCCCCCCGCCACTCCGGTGGCGGGGGGCTTGCACGATCGTTACTTGCGGAACGGGAGCCTCGTCCATCGGCCCCGAGCGGGGCGGTCACGGACGGACCGGCCCACCGGGCGGACCCGGTGCACCCCGTCCGTTCACCGCACTAGCGCGACTGCTGGGCCGGGACCCCGCGGGAGATCGGCTCGTCCTCCGCCGGCGTACCCGCCGCGGCGACGGCCGCACCGGTCAGCGTGGCCAGCATCTCGCGGACGTTGGTCAGCTGGGCGTTGATCGAGTCGCGGCGGTTGGTGAGCGCCGCCAGCTCGCGCTCCGATTCGCTGCGGATCCGGTCGGCCTTGGCGTTCGCGTCGGCCACGATGTCCTCGGCCTGGCGCTGCGCGGTCTCCACCGTCTGACGGGCACGGCGCTCCGCGTCCGTACGGAGCTTCTCCGCCTCCAGACGCAGCTGCTCGGCGCGGTGCTCGATCTCCGCCAGGCGCTTCTCGGCCTTCGCCTGACGCGAGGCCAGGTCACGCTCGGACTGCTCACGCCGCTTGGCGAGGTTCGTCTCGAAGTCCGCGGCCGCCTGGGCGGCCTTGGCGCGGGTCTCCTCGAAGAGCGCGTCCGCCTCCTCGCGCTTCTGCTGCGCGTCCTTCTGCGCCTCGGAGCGCAGGGTCGAGGCCTCGCCCTTCGCCTTCTCGACGATGCGGACGCCCTCGTCCTCGGCCTTCGCCTTGCGGTCGGCGGAGAACGCCTCGGCGTCGTTGCGCACCTGCTGGGCCGCCGACTCGGCGAGCTCACGGTGCTGTTCGGCGGCGCGACGGGCCTCTTCGCGCAGGTCCTTCGCCTCCTCCTCGGCGAGGCGGAGGATCTTCTCGACGCGCGCACCCAGACCGGCGTACGACGGCTCCGCGTCGGTGACCTGGGCCTGAGCGTTCTGCGTTTCGAGGTGGAGCTCCTCGATGCGCTTTTCCAGTGCGGTGATCCGTGCGAGAGCGCTGTCACGATCGGCGACGAGCTTGGTAATGCGGTCATCCACCTGACCGCGGTCGTAACCACGCCGCACGAGCTCGAAGCCGAATGGGGAGGAAGTGTCGCTCATGGGGTTCCTGTCGAATGAGACCGGTGAGGTGATAGGGGGAATCCTAGGCGCCGAAGCGGCGTGTCATCGAGCGGATGCCGGTTTGATCTGGAGAATGTCCAGCCTTTTGAGTGGCTAGCTGTCGGACGGCTTGCCACCCGTACGAGTAACACCCGCCGTCGCACCAGCCTTGACGTTACCCCCGCCGGAGCCGCTGCCAGAACCCGTCTTGCCACTCGCGGCCGGAGTCTCGAAGGATTCCAACGCTTCCAACACGTCCTGCACACGAGAGATCTCGGCCTGGATGTCCTCGCGCCTGCGAACGAGGACGTCGAGTTCACGCCGGCCCTCCTCGACGGTCCGGGCCGCCTGCGCCTCGGCGTCCGCGAGCAACTTCTCACCCGCACGGGTCAGTTCGGCCTTCTTCAGCTCCGCTTCCTTCAGCAGCGCCTCGGCCTTCTTCACCGCCGCGATTCGGACCTTGCTCGCTTCCGAACCGGCCTCCGCCACCAGCGACTTGGCCTTCTCCGCCGCCTCCGCCTGCTGCTCGGTGGCCGCCTTGACCAGCTTGTCGACGCGTTCGCCCGCGTTCTTCATCTGCTCGGCCGTCTCGCGCCGCGCCCGCTCGTGCAGTTGGTCGATCTCGCCCTCGACCCGCACCCGCATCTCCTCGGTGCGTTCGCGGATCGCCGTGGCGTCGTTGCGCGCCCCGACCAGCAACTCGTCGGCGTCCGTACGGGCCTTCTCCACCAGGGAGTTGCCCTCCACCGTCGCGTCCGCGTGGATCCGCGCCGCCTCGGAGCGCGCGGCGCCCACCATCGCGTCGGCCTGCGCCTCCGCCTCGGTGGCGGCGCGCAGCGCCTCCTCCTGGGCCTTGTTGATGAGCTGGTCGGCCTGCTCGGCCGCGTCGCCGCGGCGCTTGGACGCGCTCGCCCGCGCGTCGTCGAGCAGCCGGTCCGACTCCGTGATGGCCTCGCTGATGGTCTGTTCGGCCGATGCGTCGGCGTCCGCCTTGACCCGCTCCGCCTCCGCGCGCAGCCGTTCGGCCGCCCGCTGGGCCGAGTTGACGGTGTCGGCGGCCTCGGCGCGCATACGCTCCGATTCGCTCGTCGCCTCGCCGATGAGCCGGTCCGCCTGCTCCGCCGCGTCGCCCCGGATGCGGTTGGCGTCGTCGCGCGCCTCCTGGCGGGCGCGTGCGGCGTCCTGCTCGGCGGTGGCCAGGGAGTCCGACGCCTCGGTCCGCAGCCGCTGCGCGTACTCGGAGCTCTCCGCGCGCAGCCGCTCCGCCTCCGCGACCGCCTCGCCGACGGTGCGCTCGGCGTGCGCCCGCGCCGCCTCGGTCTCCTCCTGGGCGCGGCCCCGCAGCCGCGTCACGTCCTCCGCGGCGCGCTCGCGCTCCGCGTACGCGTCGGAGCGGACCCGGTCCGCCTCCTCCTGCGCCTGCGACCTCGTCCGCTCGGCCGCGTGCTCGGCGGCGGAGCGCAGTCCCGCGATCTCCTGCTCGGCCTGGTCGTGCAGTCCGGCGACCGCGTCCCGTATCTGCTGCGCCGTCTGCTCGGCGGCCGACACCATCTCCGTGGCGCGGAGATCGGCCTCCTCGACCAGCCGCGCCGCCTCCGTCTGCGCCTCGTCGACCCGCTTGCGCGCCGACGCCAGCAGCTCCTCGCTCTGCTCGCGGGCCCGCTCGCGCTCCTGGTCCGCCTCCGTACGGGCGGCCGTCAGCAACTCCTCGGCCTCGCGGCGGCGGCGGCCCGCCTCCTCCTGCGCGGCGTCCAGCGCCTCGGCCGCCTCGGTCCCCACCCGCTCGGCCGCGGCGGCGGCCTCCGACCGCAGCCGGTCGGCGCTCTCCCGCGCCTCGGACTTGACCCGCTCGGCCTCCTCGGCGGCCTCGTCCCGCAGCCGTACCGCGGCCGACTCGCCCTCCGCACGGGACTGGGCGGCGTCCGCGGACGCCTCGTCGCGCAGCCGCTCGGCCTCCTGCTCCGCCTGGGCCTGGAGCGTACGCAGCCGCTCGGCGGCCTCCGCGCGCAGCCGCTCCGTCTCCTCGGCGGCCTCCCGGCGGATCCGCTCGCTCTCGGCGCGGGCGTCGGTCAGCGCCGACTCCGCGCCGCTCAGGCGCTGTTCGGCCTCGGTGTGCAGGCGGGTCAGCTCGTCGGCGGCCTCGGCCCTGCGGGCCTCGACCCCGCGCTCCGTCTCCTCGCGCAGCTCGACCGCGGCCCGCTCGGCGGCGGCCTTCGTCTCCTCGGCCTGCTCCTCGCCCTCGGCGCGCAGCCGGTCCGCCTCGGCGCGGGTGCGCTCCAGGGTCTCCTCGGCCTGCTTGCGCAGCGTCGTGGCGCGCTCGATGGCCTCCGTACGGACCCGCTCGCTGTCCGTGGACGCGGTGGCGCGCAGCTCGTCGGCGTCGGCGCGGGCCTTGGTCAGCAACTCCTCGGCGGTGCTGGCCGCCTCCTCGATCTGCTGGACGGCCTCCCGGCGCGCCTCGCCCCGGATGCGCTCGCCCTCGGCGACGGCCTCCGAACGCAGCGTCTCGGCCTCGCCGCGCAGCCGGCGGGCCTCCTCCTGGAGCTCGACCGTCTTGGCCCGGTACTCCTTGGTGTCGTCCTTGGCCGCGCCCTTCAGCTGGTCGGCCTGTTCGGCCGCCTCGCCGCGCAGCCGGTCCGCCTCGGCCTCGGCCTCGCTGCGGATGCGCTCGGCCTCCTCGCTCGCGGCGCGGGTGGTGGCCCTGGCGTCGTCGGACGCCTTGGTGAGGACTTCCTCGGCGGTACGGGCGGCCTTGGCGAGCTGGGCGGCGGTGTCCTCGGAGGCGGCCGTACGGGCCTTCTCCGCCGCCTCGGTGACCATCTTCTCGGCCTCGGCGCGGGCGTCGGCGAGCGCCTGCTCGGCCTCGGCCTTCAGCGCCTCCGACTCCTTCGTGGCCTCGCCGACGAGCCGGGCGATCTCGGATTTGGCGGTACGGGTGCGCTGCTCGTACTGGGTCTCGGCGCCGGCCAGCCGTTTGACGGCGGCTTCCTTGGCCTCGGAGACCATCTTCTCGGCCTCGGCGCGGGCCTCGCGCAGCCGCTCGTCCGCCTCCTGTATGCGCTGTTCGGCCGACCGGCTCAGCTCGCCCGCCTGCTGGCGCGCCTGGTCGGACTCGGCCGTCGTCGTACTGCGCAGCTGCTCGGCGTGGCTGGTGGCCTCCTGCGCCTGCGTGGACGCGGCGTTGAGCAGCCGCTCGGCGTCCTTGCGGGCGCGCTGCAGAATCGCCTCGGCCTCCGCGCGGGCGGTCTCGGCCTCGGCGCCGAGCCGGCGGCGGGCCTCCTCGGCGACCCTCGTGGCCTCCGCGCGGGCGGCGCCCAGGGACTTCTCGGCCTCGGCGCGTGACTCGTCCAGCAGCCTGCGGGCCTGCGTCTCGGTGCGGCCGCGCAGCTGCTCGGCCCAGGCGACGTTCTCGTTGACGTGCGACTCGACGGTCTGGCGGCGCTCCGCCAGCTCCTGGTCGAGCCGCTGGCGGCGCTGTACGGCCTCGGCGTGCAGCTCGGCCTGGAGCCTGGCCTGGTGCTCGGCGTGCTCCTGGAGGATGCGCTGCGTCTGGGCGCGGGCCTCGCGCAGCTCACGCTCGGCGTCGGTGCGCAGCTGGTCGGCCTGGATCTGCGCGTTGCGGAGCATCTGCTCGGCCTGGTAGCCGATGTCGGCGTTGTCGTAGGAGGGCCGGGACGCGAGGTTGCGGCGCGCCTCGTGCAGTTTCGCGCGCAGTACTTCGACCTGGTAACCGAGGTCCTCGGCGTGCTGGACGGCCTTCTCCCGCGCGGTCTTCAGCCGATCCATCTCGGCTTCGAACCGCGAAAGGTGGTCGTCGTCAGCTCGGTGGCTCTCCTGGCGTTCGTAGCCCCGCACTGCGCGGTCCCATCCGTCCCCTGGTCGCAACTCTGGCAACTCCGCATTCGACACCGCCCGACGGGCGAACGGCCCCCCGGGGAATGGTGACAGATCATCGGCCGAGGCGCCGCCCCGACCCGGCCCCGGCCCGGAGCGGCCCACTCTACCGGGCCGGGAATCGTTCGGGTCAGTGCTCTTGGGGCTTCGCCGCCGAGGTGACGAGTTCCGTCAGGACTCCGTGACAGTCCTTGGGATGGAGAAACGTGATGCGCGAGCCCATCGAACCTGTGCGCGGCTCGTCGTACAGGACCCGTACGCCCTTCTCCCTGATCGACTCCGAGTCGCCGTCGACATCGGCGGTGCCGAAGGCGATGTGGTGGACCCCCTCGCCGTTCTTGGCCAGCCACTTGCCCACGGCCGAGTCCTCGCGGACCGGTTCGAGCAGCTGGAGGTACGAGGCCGCGCCGTCCGAGGTCTCGTTGATCTTGAGCATGGCCTCCCGTACGCCCTGCTCCTCGTTGACCTCGGTGTGGAACACCTCGAAGCCGTAGGTGGCCCGGTAGAACTCGACGGTGGCGTCGAGGTCGTGACAGGCGATTCCGATGTGGTCGATTCGCGTCAGCATGCGCACAGTGCAGCGCCAACCGCCCGGTTACGCAACGTGCGCGCCGTCACACTCGTTGCCAGGTGACCCGGGACCTGAGTGGTCAGTACATTTGGTGAACCCTCGTTAACCCCCAATCGTCAGGCAAAGGGGTCCCATCTCATGCCGGATTCGAACAAGACCACCTCCGTCATCGTCGCCGGTGCGCGCACGCCCATGGGCAGGCTGCTCGGGTCGCTGAAGTCCTTCTCCGGCGCCGATCTCGGCGGCTTCGCCATCAAGGCCGCGCTGGAGCGGGCCGGTGTCACCGGTGCGCAGGTGCAGTACGTGATCATGGGGCAGGTGCTCCAGGCCGGGGCGGGCCAGATCCCGGCGCGACAGGCCGCCGTCAAGGCCGGTGTCCCGATGGACGTTCCCGCGCTCACGATCAACAAGGTCTGTCTCTCCGGCCTCGACGCGATCGCGCTGGCCGACCAGCTGATCCGCGCCGGCGAGTTCGACATCGTGGTCGCGGGCGGCCAGGAGTCCATGACCAACGCGCCGCATCTGCTGCCGAAGTCCCGTGAGGGCTACAAGTACGGCGCGATCGAGATGCTCGACGCGATGGCGTACGACGGTCTGACCGACCCCTTCGAGTCCATCGCCATGGGCGCCTCCACGGAGAAGCACAACACCCGTCTCGCGATCGCGAGGCCCGAGCAGGACGAGGTCGCGGCGCAGTCGCACCAGCGGGCCGCCGCCGCGCAGAAGAACGGTGTCTTCCAGGCCGAGATCACGCCCGTCGAGATTCCGCAGCGCAAGGGCGACCCGGTGGTCTTCGACCAGGACGAGGGCATCCGTCCCGAGACCACCGTCGAGTCCCTGGGCCGGCTGCGGCCCGCCTTCGCCAAGGACGGCACGATCACGGCGGGGTCCGCGTCGCAGATCTCCGACGGCGCGGCGGCCGTCGTGGTCATGAGCAAGGCCAAGGCGCTGGAGCTGGGCCTGGAGTGGATCGCGGAGATCGGCGCGCACGGCAATGTGGCGGGGCCGGACAACTCGCTCCAGTCGCAGCCCGCGAACGCGATCAGGCACGCGCTGAAGAAGGAGGGCATCGCCGTCGACGACCTGGACCTGATCGAGATGAACGAGGCGTTCGCCGCGGTCGCCGTCCAGTCGACGAAGGAGCTGGGCGTGTCCCCTGAAAAGGTGAACGTGAACGGCGGCGCGATCGCCCTCGGTCACCCGATCGGCATGTCCGGCGCCCGGCTGGTGCTGCACCTGGCGCTCGAACTGAAGCGGCGCGGCGGCGGCGTGGGCGCGGCGGCGCTCTGCGGCGGCGGCGGCCAGGGCGACGCGCTGATCGTGCGGGTGCCGCGGGCGTGACGCCGGCGCCGAGGGCGTAGCCGGCAACAGGGTGGCCAGGGTCGCTGGCAACGGATCGGATCGGAACGGAGCGCGGTACGGATGACGGTGGACGTCCCCCAACTGGTGGCCCAGGCACGGGAAGGCCGGCCCCGGGCGGTGGCGCGGCTGATCTCGCTGGTCGAAGGGGCGTCGCCGCAACTGCGCGAGGTGATGGCGGCGCTGGCGCCCCTGTCGGGCGGCGCGTACGTCATCGGGCTCACCGGTTCGCCCGGTGTCGGCAAGTCGACGACGACATCGGCGCTGGTGTCCGCCTACCGCGGGGCGGGCAAGCGCGTCGGCGTCCTGGCCGTCGACCCGTCGTCACCCTTCTCCGGCGGCGCGCTGCTCGGGGACCGGGTCCGGATGTCCGACCACGCGTCGGACCCCGGCGTCTACATCCGCTCCATGGCGACCCGCGGCCATCTCGGCGGGCTCGCCTGGTCGGCGCCGCAGGCGATCAGGGTGCTGGACGCGGCCGGCTGCGACGTGATCCTGGTGGAGACCGTCGGGGTCGGCCAGTCGGAGGTGGAGATCGCCTCCCAGGCCGACACCTCGGTGGTGCTGCTCGCGCCCGGTATGGGGGACGGCATCCAGGCGGCCAAGGCCGGGATCCTGGAGATCGGTGACCTCTACGTCGTGAACAAGGCGGACCGCGACGGCGCCGACGCGACCGCGCGCGAGCTGAACCACATGCTCGGCCTCGGCGAGGCCCGCGGCCCCGCCGACTGGCGCCCGCCCATCGTCAAGACGGTGGCGGCGCGCAACGAGGGCATCGACGAGTTCGTCGAGGCCCTGGAGAAGCACCGCGCGTGGCTGGAGAAGCACGACGTGCTCGACCGGCGGCGGGCCCGGCGTGCGGCCCGCGAGGTGGAGACCATCGCCGTCACCGCCCTCCGCGAACGCATCGACGACCTGCGCGGCGACCGGCGCCTGGGGGCGCTGGCCCAGCGGATCGTCGCGGGCGAACTGGACCCGTACGCGGCGGCCGACGAACTGGTGGCGGGGCTGACGGGCGGCTAGGGCCTGTCTTCACACTGGCGTCCGGCTCACGCCGCCTGGCACGCACGCCCGCCGCGTTGTGGGACTCGCCCGAGTACGGCCGGTACGGATGGGATCCTCCGTCTTGCGATCGCACGCGCCGGACGCCGCGGGCCCCGCCCTGCGGGCGGACGGCGCCGGTTCGAAGACAGGACCTGGACCGGCCGGAACGTCCCGCCTGGCCCGCGACGCCCGGCACTCCGCCGCGTTGCCGGAGTCGGCCGAGTACGGCCGGTCCATCCACCACGCCGGTCCTCCGCCTCGCGATGCACCGCGGAACGTACCCGGGCGCCGGGCGGGACGCGTGTGCGTCCCGCCCGGCGCCCGGGGTCGACCGCGGCCGGGGGCCGCGGGGCTCAGTCGTCGTCGCCGTCGTCATCACGGTCGTCGCGGTCGTCGTCCCGGTCGTCGTTGTCGTCCCGGTCCGCGGCCACCGTGCCGGAGGACATGTCGACCGTCACCTCGTGCGTACGGCCGTCGTCGCCCCGCACCGTCACCTCCCAGTGGTCGGCCTTGCGGTCGTCGTCGTCCGAGTCGATCGACGTCACGGCGCCGGGGTGCTTCTTGAGCGCGGCGGCGGCAGCCGCCCGGGCGTCCACCTCGGCGCCGCGCACCGCGGCGCGCTCGCGGCGGTCGTCGTCGTCATCGTCGTCGTCGTTGTCCGCGCGGACCGCACCCGTCGAGGCGTCGACCCGCAGGTCGTACCACTTGCCGTCCTGGCCGATGATGTCGACCTCCCAGTGCCGGCCGGCGGACGAGCGGTCGTCGTCATCGTCGTCGTCCAGGTCGACGGACTCCACCTTGCCCGGGTGCTGCTTCAGCGCCGCCGCGGCGGCCTGGGCCGCGGTCAGCTTCGAGCCCGCCGCGGAGGTGTCGTCCTTGCCGTTGCCGCCGCTGTTGCCGGCGCCGTTGTCGTCCCGGTCGTCGTCCGGCTCGTTCCGGTCGTCGCGGTCGTCGCGGTCGTCGCGGTCGTCGTTCACGAGCGACGCCGAGGAGACCGTCTTCGGCGCGGCGTCCGCGCCGGTGTCGGTGGCACCCGTCGCGACCGCGGTGTACGTACCGCCGCCGATCAGAGCCGCCGCGGTGATACTGGCGATGACAAGATCGCGCTTCATGAGGGTTCCTCCCCGTCGGGCCGTTTCGCTTGACCTCAAGCTCGCTGACGGAAGCTGAACGCAGCCTGAAGCCACCTGAAGCCGTCTTCAGGTTCGTTTTGGGAGGCTGTCCGGATGCGCCTGTTGATTGTTGAGGACGAGAAGCGGCTCGCGGTGTCGCTGGCCAAGGGCCTGCGGGCCGAGGGCTTCGCCGTGGACGTCGTGCACGACGGCCTCGAAGGGCTCCATCTGGCCGGTGAGGGCGCGTACGACCTGATCGTGCTCGACATCATGCTGCCCGGCATGAACGGCTACCGCCTCTGCGCCGCCCTGCGCGCCGCCGGCAACGACGTACCGATCCTGATGCTGACGGCCAAGGACGGCGAGTACGACGAGGCCGAGGGCCTGGACACCGGCGCCGACGACTATCTGACCAAGCCGTTCTCGTACGTCGTGCTCGTCGCGCGGGTCAAGGCGCTCCTGCGCCGCAGGGGTTCCGCCGGGGCCTCGCCCGTTCTGCGCGTCGGCACACTCAGCGTCGACACCGCGACCCGGCGCGTCCACCGGGGGGACACCGAGATCACCCTCACCGCCAAGGAGTTCGCGGTGCTGGAGCAGCTCGCGATCCGGGCGGGACAGGTCGTCGGCAAGCCCGAGATCCTGGAGCACGTCTGGGACTTCGCGTACGACGGCGACCCCAACATCATCGAGGTCTACATCAGCGCGCTGCGCCGCAAGCTCGGCGCCACGACGATCCAGACGGTGCGCGGCGCCGGATACCGGCTGGTCGCCGTATGAGGCGCCCCTTCTCCTCCGTACGGTCCCGGGCCGCGCTCGCCGCGACCCTCGTCGTGGCCGTGGCCCTGGTGGCCGCCGCGTTCGCCCTGCTGTTCGCGCTGCGCTCGAACCTGACCGACCAGGCGGAGGGGCAGGCCGACCAGTGGTCGAACGAGGTCGCCCAGCAGATCGCGAACCACGTGCCCATCGGCGAGCTGGAGCTGCCGGACAGCGAGGACCACCCGACCCAGGTGACCGACGCGAAGGGGCGGCTGCTGATCGCGAGCGAGGACATGCAGAGCATCACCGGTACCGGTGTGTCCGCCGTACGGCCCGCGTCGCCCCCGCCCACCACGGCGCCGACCCCCACGCCCACCCCGTCGCCCGCCCCGACCGGCGACGACGATGACGACAACGACGACGACAGCGGTGGTGACGACGACAGCGGGGACGACGACGACAGCGGTGGTGACGACGACAGCGGGGACGACGACGACAGCCGGCCCCCGGGCGCCCCGGCCGACGGAAAGGTCTCGCGGCCCACCGGGCACAGCGAAGGAAGCGTGACCGTCCAAGGCACGACCGTCGACCACCGCTTCTCGCAGCGCGAGGTCACCGGCATGGCGGGCGGCCCCTACCTCGTCCACGTCGGCGCCTCGCTCGGCCCGCAGCAGAGCGCCGTCGCCGCCGCCCAGATCGCGATGATCATCGGGCTGCCCGCCCTGCTCGTCGTCGTCGGCGGTGTGACCTGGCTCGTGACACGGCGCGCGCTGAAGCCCGTCGAGGGCATCAGGCGCGAGATGGCCGCCATCACCGCCTCCGAGGACCTGAGCAGGCGGGTGCCCGAGCCGGGCACGCACGACGAGGTCGCGAAGCTGGCCCGGACGACCAACGAGACGCTCACCGCCCTCGAAGCCTCCGTCGAGCGCCAGCGCCGTTTCGTCGCCGACGCCTCCCACGAACTGCGCAGTCCCATCGCCTCGCTCCGCACCCAGCTCGAAGTGGGCGCGGCGCACCCGGAGTTGCTGGACGTGCCGGGCGCGGTGGCCGACACCGTAAGGCTCCAGCAGCTCGCCGCCGATCTGCTGCTGCTGGCCCGTCTCGACGCGGGGGAGCAGGCCGGGCGTACGCGGCTGGATCTGGCCGCACTGGTGCGTGAGGAGGTCTCGCAGCGCTCGGCCGACCGGATCCCGGTGGTGCCGGAGGTCCGGAGCAGCGCCGAAGTGGCGGGCTCGCGCGGCCAGTTGGCGCGGGTGCTCGGCAATCTGCTGGACAACGCGCAGCGCCACGCGGCCGGTGAGATCCGAGCGACGGTGCGCCGGGAGGGCGGTCAGGTGGTGCTCGCGGTCTCCGACGACGGGGCGGGGGTGCCGGAGGAGGAGCGGGAGCGGATCTTCGAGCGGTTCGTACGGCTCGACGACGCCCGCAGCAGGGACGACGGCGGCGCCGGACTGGGCCTGGCGATCGCCCGCGACGTGGCGCACCGGCACGGCGGCACACTGGAGGTCGGACGCGGTGAGGCGGGCGGCGCCCTGTTCGAGCTGCGCCTGCCCGCCGCGGGCCGGGATCCGGAGGGACCGGTCCCGGCCGGCGCCTCAGCTCTTGGCGCGGCGCCCCCGCAGGTGCTCGGCGACCGGCGTGAGTGACTTGCTCAGCGCGGCGAGAGCCTCGGGCGGCAGGAGGTCGATGAAGTGCTTCCGTACGGAGGCGACGTGGTGCGGAGCGACCTTCTGCATCGTCTCCATGCCCTGATCGGTGAGGACGGCGAAGAGGCCGCGGCGGTCCGACTCGCAGTTCTCCCGGCGCACCATCCCCGCGGTCTCCAGCCGGGTGATCTGGTGCGAGAGACGGCTCTTCGACTGCAGCGTGACGGCGGCGAGATCGCTCATCCGCAGGCGCCGCTCCTCGGCCTCGGAGAGGTTGACGAGGATCTCGTAGTCGTTGTTCGTCAGCCCGAACGGCTGGAGGTCCTTCTCCAGCTGGTGCATCAGCAGTCTGCTGACGTCCAGATGGGTGCGCCAGGTGCACTGCTCCGCGTCACTCAGCCAACGGGTGGCCGTCTCGGTCTCCATATATGAATTCTACCTAAGATGTTGAAATTTGGACGAAGTCCGCGAGTGTGACGCCGGGCACAGAAGAGCCGCCCCGGGAACTTCCGGCACGGAAAAGGCGCACGTGTTCGAGGTCACACTCCGCAGACTACCGTTTACAGCCCGAAGCGTCGCTGGAGGTCGCCCAGCTGTCCAGGTATCCGGGGCGTGCCGCCCGGCTGTCCGCCCGGTGGGGCCCCGCCGCCCGGTACGCCCGGTTCGTTCGGCACCACGCCCCGCGCCGTCTCGGCCAGCAGCGCCTCGCTCGACTGGAGGAGTACCGTCCCGGCCCCCACGAACTCGAACTGGTGCTCCTCGCCCGACGACCCGCCGAGCCCGCTCATCGCCCGCAGCCCGCCCATCACCCCCGTCATGTAGACGTGGTCGTAGTGGTGGCACGGCGACGGGCAGTCCGCCCAGCCCACCAGGGCCTGCGGATCCACCCGCAGCGGCGGCTCCATGAAGACCACCGGACCGTTCGACGCGGCCACGAACTTCCCCGTGCCGATCAGGGTCAGGAAGCCCGGCACGATCGACTGCTTGAGCGCCAGCGACGGCTCGTACGCCAGTAGATTCCCGGAGCGGACCGTCAGATTGCCGTTCTCCAGGTCGAAGGAGTTGACGTCGAAGGCGCGGTCGGCGAGGAGCATCTTGCCGCTGCCCTCCGCCACCACCCAGTCGCTCGCGTGCAGCGGTGAGTGGAAGCTGGTGCGCACCAGCCGGTCGAGCCGGCCGTGGCCGATGCCGCTGAAGTCGATCCGCCCGTAGTAGGCGATCATCTTGCCCTTCTGGAGGAACCACTGGCTCCCCTTGAGCTCCACGCAGAAGGTGTACGCGTTGACGTTGTCGTCGCTCGGCAGCGTCGACGGGTCGTGAATCACGGGCGCGCTCACAGCTTCTCCTCCGACGCCTGGACGTACACCGCACCGTTGCCGCTCAGCTCCAGCTGGAACGCCTCGCCCGAGCCCCGGCCCACCATGTCGCGCCAGCCGACCGCGGTGGAGAGCTTGTTGCGTACCTCGCCGTGGTGGGCGACGTACGCCTGGGGGTCGACATGGACCGTACGGCCCTGGCCGATCGGCAGCTCGATGATCCCGCCGTGCGCCATGACGGCGACCGAGCCATGCCCCTTGAGCGTCGTGGTGAACAGGCCCTGACCGCTCACCTGGCCGCGCACCATCCCCATCACACCGCCCTGCGCGCCCATGAACATCGTGCCCTGCTCCAGCGACCCGTCGAACGCGAGCAGCCGGTCGGCCTCCACATACAGGGTGTCGCCGGAGAGGTCGATCACCTGGATGTGGTGCCCGCCGTGGCCGAACATCACGGTGCCGCTGCCCTCGACGGTCATCAGCGGGGTCGCCTCACCCGCCACACGCCGGCCGATCATCGACATCAGACCGCCCTGCCCGCCCGCCGTGTTGGGGGTGAACGTGACCTCGCCCCGGTAGGCGAGCATTGCGCCGCGCTGGCTGAACATCCGCCGGCCGGGCGCCACCGTGGCCTCGACCATCTTCGAGTTGATCTCCCGGAACGGCATCAGACATCGCCCCCGACGGTGTTGCGCTCGCTCGGCTGTACGTACACCAGACCGTCGCCCTCGAACCGCATCTGGAAGGCCTCGCCACCGCCCTCGCCCATGATCGTCCGGAAGTTCACACCGGACTGGAGGTGCTGCTGGAGGCTGCCCTGGTGGGCGACGTACGCGCCGGGGTCGACGGAGAGTGGGTACTGGGGTGTCACCCGGAGCACCACGGCCACGCCGTCCGACATGATCGCCGCCTGGCCCGTGCCCTCGACGGTCGTCGTGAAGAGCCCGTTGCCGCTCGCGCCGCCGCGCAGACCGGTGAAGCTGGTGCCGGTGCGCAGACCGCCGTCCGTGCACAGCAGGTTGCTCGATTCCACGTACAGCTTGTCGCCGTGCAGCGAGACGAGACTGATCTCGCTCGCGCGGTCCGCGAAGAAGCAGGTGCCCTCGCCCTTCACCTCCATCATGACCATCTGTTCGCCGGTCAGACGCCGGGTCACCATCCCCCGTATGCCCTCACCGCCGCCGGACAGCTTCTTGAACGCCATCCGGCCGTCGTAGGCGACCATCGAGCCGTTCTTCGCCCGTACCGAGTCGCCCGCCATGTCGACGGCGAGCACCTTGCTGCCTTGGAGTCGCAACTGAGCCACAGGTCGAAGGTATCCGGACCCGGATAAAAAGCGGGCAAAGCCTGGTGCACAATGAGACGTCGCTTGTGCACGCGTTCACAAGATGATCACTCGCGCGCGGCCATGTGCGCGACGGCCGCGACGAGCCGACGATCGCGACGCCCCCCGACGACGAAGGTGCCTGCCTCGTGGACATCAAGACCGCCTCATCCCTCCACCGTCTCCGACTGGTATCGGCGCCGGAGGCCGTGTCCTTTCTGCTGCTGCTCGTCTGCTCCGTGCTCAAGCGCACGACGGACTTCAACGCCGTCCCGGTCATGGGCGCGATCCACGGGCTGCTCTTCGTCCTGTACGTGATCTTCTGGCTGGACGCCTGGAAGCGCACCAAGTGGTCACTGGGCACCGCCGCCCTCTACTTCGCGCTGTCCGTCCTGCCGGCCGGCGGCTTCTACGCCGAGCGCAAGCTCAAGCGCGAGGCCGAGGACGAGGTCATCGCCTCCCGCGCCCGCCGCGAGGGCACGGTCAGCGCATGATCGTCGCCTTCTCCATCACGCCGCTCGGTGTGGGTGAGGACGTGGGGGAGTACGTCGCCGACGCCGTCCGGGTGGTACGCGAGTCCGGGCTGCCGAACCACACCGACGCCATGTTCACCTCCGTCGAGGGCGAGTGGGACGAGGTGATGGACGTGGTCAAGCGGGCGGTCGCCGCCGTCGAGGCGCGGGCCCCGCGCGTCTCGCTCGTCCTGAAGGCCGACGTGCGGCCGGGTGTCACCGACGGTCTCAACTCCAAGGTCGAGACGCTGGAACGGCACCTCGCCGGCTGACGGCGGCGTGACGTCTCATCGATCGCCGGACGGGCCGTGGGCGGCCCGCCCGGCGATCGGGCGTCCGAAAGGGCCTTGACCGCCCGTGATCCGCCTTCTCTTACCGCCACTCGCACGGACGACCCCAGTCGACACGCCGAGGTATATCCACTTCTCTGAGGATATCGACCTCGCCCAATCGCTGGAGGTGCCGTGCGGCCGGAGGGCTACGACTACGAAACCCACAGCCGTCTCGCGGGCCCGCTGACCGAGCCGGACCGGACCACCGCCTACCAGGTGCGATACCGGAGTCTGCTGGCGCAGGAGCCCCACCGGGTACGTGCCGTCGCTCTCATGGTCATGGCCCCGTTCCTGTCCGGCGTGCTGATGGTCTATCTGATCTGGCCGACCCACTGGACCGAACGCGAGGGCGGCGCCCGCTGGCTGGTCGTCTTCGACACCGTGATGCTCGTGTCGATCGGGCTCATCGCCCTCTTCATGCTCGTCAACGTCGCCTCCATCGCGCACGCGACGCTGGTCGCCCGGGACCCCGTCCCGGTGGTCGCCGAGCTCGGCACCCGCGTCGCCTTCGTCACCACGTACGTCCCCGGCAAGGAGCCGCTCTCCATGCTCCGGGCCACCCTCGAAGGCGCCGTACGGCTGCGCCACCGCGGGCCCCTCGACATCTGGCTGCTCGACGAGGGCGACGACCCGTCCGCGCGGCGGCTCTGCCGGGAGCTGGGGGTGCGGCACTTCAGCCGCCTCGGTGTCCCCGAATGGAACCGCGAGAAGGGCGTGCACAAGGCCAGGACCAAGCACGGCAACTACAACGCCTGGCTCGCGATGCACGGCGACGACTACGACTTCTTCGCGTCCGTCGACACCGACCACGTGCCGCTGGCCAACTTCCTGGAGAGGATGCTGGGCTTCTTCCGCGACCCCGACATCGCCTTCGTCGTCGGACCGCAGGTGTACGGCAACTACGACTCGGCGGTCACCAAGGCCGCCGAGTCGCAGCAGTTCCTCTTCCACGCGCTGATCCAGCGGGCCGGCAACCACTACCACGCGCCCATGTTCGTCGGCACCAACAACGCCGTACGGATCAGCGCCCTCAAACAGGTCGGCGGCCTCTACGACTCCATCACCGAGGACATGGCCACCGGCTTCGAACTGCACCGCGGGAGGAACCCGCAGACCGGCCGGTACTGGCGGTCTGTCTACACCCCCGACGTCCTCGCCGTGGGCGAGGGCCCCGAGTCCTGGACCGACTTCTTCACCCAGCAGCTCCGCTGGTCGCGGGGCACGTACGAGACGCTCCTCAGGCAGTACGGCAAGGCGCTGTTCAGGGTGCCGCCCGGCCGGCTCCTCAGCTACACGCTGATGCTCGTCTACTACCCGATGACCGCGATCAACTGGCTCCTCGGCATCCTCAGCTGCGTGCTGTTCCTCTGGCTCGGCGCCTCCGGCACCCAGGTGTCCTCCTCGCTCTGGCTGATGCTCTACAGCGACGCCGCCGCCTGCCAGATCGGCCTCTACCTCTGGAACCGGCGCCACAACGTCTCGCCCCACGAGCCCCAGGGGTCCGGCGGGCTCGCCGGCATGGCCATGTCGGCGCTCTGCGCGCCGATCTACCTCAGGTCGCTGGGCTCGGCGGTGCTGCGCACCAGCGGCCGGTTCGTGGTCACCCCCAAGGGTGGCCAGACCAGCGCCGACCGCCTCATGACCTTCCGGCTCCATCTGTTCTGGGCCCTCGTGCTGGTGGTGTCACTCGCGGCGTCCGTCCACTTCGGCCACACGCACGCCGCGATGCGTACCTGGGCCGTACTGGCTCTGGTCATCTCGCTCGCCCCGGTCGCCGTCTGGGCCGTGACCACCGTGCGCGGGCGCCGCGACGCCGCGCGGATCCCGCTCGGGCCGGTCGACGACGGACCGGAGCAGACCGAGCTGGCGCTCGCCACGACGACAGGAGGGAACTGAGCCATGGCCTACCGGCCCTCGCGCAAGTTCAAGAAGACCTCCTCGGCGGTGGCGCCGTGCTGGTGCTGATGTCGCTGAACGCGCCGGCCGCCATCTCCTTCGCGCAGGAGAAGTACCACGCGTACAAGATCGAGCAGCCCGGCTACAAGGCACGGTACGGCTCCTGGGAGGTGCTGGACGTGCCCGAGGAGTACCGCACCAACGCGATCCACGCCGCGCTGCTGCACACCGGCAAGGTGCTGCTCATCGCCGGATCCGGCAACAGCCAGGAGAAGTTCGACGCGGGCACCTTCGACACCGTCCTGTGGGACCCGGCGGACAACTCGTACCGGAAGATCCCCACCCCGGAGGACTTCTTCTGCTCCGGCCACTCCCAACTGCCGGACGGGCGGCTGCTGGTGGCGGGCGGCACCGCGCGCTACGAGGTCCTCGACGGGGAGGTCGACCGCGCGGGCGGCGGAATGCGCGTCAAGAACGAGAACCCGGACAAGGCGCGGACCTTCAAGAAGGGCACCCGCTTCCGCTCGCCGTCCGGTGTCGAGTACGTGAGCAAGTTCGACGTCACCGTCCCCAGGGCGAAGCGCGACTTCAAGATCTCGTACGCCGAGAGCGGCCGGATGCTGCCGTGGAAGACGAAGGTCACGGCGGGCGAGGCACGCGTCTTCGTGGAGGCGGTGGAGAAGGGGCCGCGGGCGCTGACGACCGAGGCGGCGCAGTACGAGATCGTCGGTCTCAAGGGCAAGGACGCGGAGAACCACTACGGACTGGCGCAGAAGCTGACCACGGAGAAGCAGGACTTCCAGGGGATCAAGGCGGCGTACGAGTTCGATCCGGTCGCGGAGAAGTACATCCGGGTCGACCCGATGAAGGACGCCCGCTGGTACCCGACGCTGGTCACCCTGGAGGACGGCCGGGTGCTGGCCGTCTCGGGCCTGGACGACGTGGGCGCCGTACTGACCGGGGCCAACGAGATCTACGACCCCAGGACGAAGAAGTGGGCCAAGGGGCCGACGCGCTACTTCCCGACCTATCCCGCGCTCTTCCTCACCAAGGGCGGCAAGGTCTTCTACTCGGGCTCGAACGCGGGCTACGGGCCCGCCACGGCGGGCCGCCAGCCCGGTCTGTGGGACCTGGACAAGAACATCTTCACGAAGGTCGACGGGCTCAGCCGGCTCGACCAGACGGAGACCTCGGCCTCGCTGGTGCTGCCTCCCGCGCAGGACCAGAGGGTGATGGTGATGGGCGGCGGCGGGGTCGGCGAGTCGTCCAGGTCCACGTCCCGTACGGCGATCGTGGACCTGAAGGAGGACAGCCCGGCATTCCGGCCGGGGCCGGACCTGCCGCAGGGGACGCGCTATCTCAGCAGCGTGATCATGCCGGACGACACGGTCTTCACCAGCGGCGGTTCGTCCGACTACCGGGGGCGCGGCGCCAGCGACATCCTCAAGGCGCAGTTCTACGACCCGAGGACGAACACCTTCAAAAAGGCGGCCGATCCGACGGTCGGCCGCAACTACCACTCCGAGGCGCTGCTGCTGCCCGACGGGCGGGTGGCGACCTTCGGTTCCGACCCGCTCTTCGACGACGCCGACAACACGAAACTCGGCACGTTCGAGCAGCGCGTCGAGATCTACACGCCGCCCTCCTTGGAAGGCGACCGAGAGAAGCGGCGGCCGGTGCTGGGGGAGGGGCCGACGGAACTCGACCAGAACGGGCGCGCGACCTTCCGTACGGAGAACTCCCGGCGGATCAGGACGGCACGGCTGATGCGACCGAGCGCGGTCACGCACAGCACGGACGTGGAGCAGCGCTCGATCGACCTCGCCCTGACCAGGCGCGGTGGCTCGGTGACGGTTGACGTCCCGTCGGACCCGACGCTGGTGCCGCCCGGCTGGTACATGCTGTTCGTGACGGACGAGGCGGGGGTGTCGTCGGAGGCGAAGTGGATCCAGGTGAAGGGGGAGTAGCGGTGGGGCCGGCCGCGGCGTCGGGGCCGGTTCGCGTCAGCGTCCTTACGGAGGTCACGCACCCGCGCGGCGGGCGAGTCCGAGCGCGTAGTCCGGCCACCAGGTCCCGGCGGCCGGGCCGCCCCGGCAGGTGCCGTCCGAGTCACCGGGCCGTTTGATCCACAGGTACGCGTCGATCAGCTCGTCACCGGTCTCGGCGGTCGGTGGTGTCCCGAGCGACCTGCCCGGCGGATTGCACCAGGCCTCGTCCCCCTGGTCCTTGAGGGGGCCCTCGCCGTTGCGGCTGGTGTCGACGGTGAAGTGGGCGCCGTCGAGGAGCCCGGAGAGCCGGGTGCCGAAGGTCTTGACGGCCCCGTCCGTCTCGAAGTTGGAGACGTTGAGCGAGAAGCCGTCCGCCTTGGCGACACCCGCCGTGCGCAGCGGCTCCGCGAGCTTCTCCGGTTCCTTGATCCAGTTCGGGTTGCCCGCGTCCAGATAGACCTTGGTGCCCGGCTGCTCCTTCAGCCGCTCGATCGCGTCCGAGAGGAGCTGGTTGCGCTCGGCGTGGTGCTCTGCGGGGGTGCAGCCGTCCACCAGGTGCGAGACGGCGTCCGGCTCCAGGATCACCAGGGCGCGGGCGTCGCCGATCGCGGTGGCGAAGGAGTCGATCCAGTCGAGGTAGGCCCGGCCGTCGCGGGCGCCGCCGGCCGAGTAGAGGCCGCAGTCGCGGTGCGGGATGTTGTACGCGACGAGCACCACCGTGCGTTTTCCCGCCGCGCCCTTGACGGCCCTGCGGATCCCCGGCGCGGGGTCGTCGCCGGAGGGCCAGTCGGCCACGGGGCGCTCCGAGATCCGCTTGAGGAGCTCGGCGTCCTCGGTACGGCCCTCGGCCTGCCACTCCTCGACCTGGCGCGCGGCGTCGCTCTGCGGGTCCACCCAGAACGGTGAGCCGCCGCTGGGGGCGGCCTCGCCCCGTACGGCCGCGGTACCGGTCCTGCCGGGCGCGGGGGCTTCGGAGCCGGACGAGCAGGCGGCGAGCGCGAGCGCGAGAACGGCGGCGGAGGCCGAGGCTGCGGTGGAGAGGCGGCGCGGTGTGCGGCCGGACATCCAGCCCCCTTGAACGACCGGAGAAGCACAGGACCGGCCAATCGTGACATAACGGTCACAATCCGTGTCGTTACGACACCGCCAGCGCGATCCCGAGCGGTGTCCGCTCGTACAGCACCTGGTGCGACTGGCGCCGCGACGTCAGCAGGCCGGCGTCGCGCAGCACCGACAGATGCGCGGACACGGAGGACGGCGCGAGGCCCAGCCGGTGCGCGAGCGCGGTGGTCCCGGCGGGCTCGTCGAGCGCGCACAGGACATCGGCCCGGACCCGGCCGAGCAGCCGGGCGAGGGTCTCCGGCGTACGGTCGGCCGGCTCCGTCCACAGGCCGCCGATGCCGCGTGCCGGATAGATCACGGCGGGCTGCCAGGGCGGCTCGTGCCCGCCGATGATCTCGGGCCAGGTGAAGACGCTCGGTACGAGGACGAGACCGCGTCCGCCGAGCACCCGGTCGTGGTCGCCGCGCGTGCCGAGGACGGTGAGGGTGGAGTCGGCCCACACGAGCCGGGGGCTCAACTCGCCCAGCAGCCGCCCGAATCCGACCTCGGCGAGCCGCCGCGAGTGATAGGCGATGTCGGCTTCGAGCAGCGCGCGCAGACGGGGCCAGTCGGGCTCGATCAACCGCTGCCAGACCTGCTCCAGCAGTCCGGCGATCTCCCGCACCGCGTGCGCGGGATCGTCCAGCATCTCGCGCCCCGGACCGCTCTCGGCGGCGCCGGGCGTCTCGGCGAGCGTGAGGGTCAGATCCCGGCGGGCGACATCGAGGGGCGTCGACCGAACCAGCGCGATCTCCTCGGCGAAGGTGGCGACGGGGCTCTCGGGCGGCGGGCAGAAGAAGTCGGGATTGTGTCCGGCCTGCGGCATCAACAGCCACAGCCGCCGCAGATCGATCCCGGCCGCGGCGCTCCTGATCCGCCGCAGCCACGGCAGGTGATACCCGTGCCGCTCGGGCCGCGAGAGGGTGCGTACGGCCTCCTGCGTCTCCCAGAGCGGCGACAGGGCGAACCGGCAGCGCAGCAGATCGTGCTCGCCGAAGTGCAACTGGAACGCCACGGGTCGGTTCCTCGCTCGGTCCGGAGAGATTCGGATGGAGCCGAAAGTCTAGAGCCCGGACTCCCTCCGGACGAGGCTTCGTCCCATGCCGACCGAATCAGCCCGCCCGTCGACCCCCACGCCCGACGGGCCGCAGCCCCCGCCCGCGCCGGACGTGCCGAGTGTCGTGTCCTCGATCGCCGGACGTGTCGAGACCCGCCGCCCGGCCACCGGGTCGGCGGTGGCCGCCGGGGCGGGGGCACCCGCGCCCGACGGCTCGGAGGTCCCGCCCGCGCCGGGCGGCGCGGGCGCTGTGTCCTCAAGCGCCGGACGGGCCGATTCGGCCCGCCCGGCCGAGGTCGCGCCGGGGTATCGCGAGGTGTTGTGGGTACGGGAGTTCCGCGTCGTGTTTGCCGCGCATCTGCTGTCACTGCTCGGGGTCGTCGTCACCGAGATCTCCCTGACCGTCCTCGTCTACGACCTCACCGGATCACCCCTCCTCAGCGCCCTCACCTTCGCGCTCGGGTTTCTGCCCTACGTCTTCGGCGGGACGCTCCTCGCCGGGGTCGCCGACCGGTTTCCGGTGCGGCGGGTGCTCGTCGTGTGCGATCTCGTCTGCGCCGGGTGCGTCGCCGTGATGGTGGTGCCCGGGACGCCCGTCGCGGGGCTGCTCGCGCTGCGGTGCGCCGTCGCCGCCGTCGCGCCCGTGTTCACCGGGACCCGGATGGCGGCCCTCACCGACATCCTCGGGGAGGGCGACCTCTACGTCCTCGGCCGCTCCCTCCTGCGGATCGTGTCGCAGAGCGCGCTTCTCGTCGGGTTCGCCGTCGGCGGCCTCCTCCTCGCCGTCGTACCCCCGCGCGGGGCGATCGCGATCACCGTTGTCACCTTCCTCTGCTCGGCCGCGCTGCTGCGCTTCGGTACGAAGGACAGGCCGGCCCGCCTTCTCGAGAAGGACGGCGGCGCGAATCTGCTGCGGGACTCGCTCGACGGCGCCCGGCTGGTCTTCGCCGACCGGCGGATCCGCGCGCTGACGCTGCTCTTCTGGATTCCCGCGATGTTCGTCGTCGCGCCGGAGGCGCTGATGGCGCCGTACGCCGACCGGATCGGCGTCGGCCCCGCCGCACTCGGCCTGATGATGTGCGCGATGCCCGTCGGGCACATCGCGGCCGAACTCGTCGCGGGCTCCGCGCTCGGCCCCCGTTCGCGCTCACGGATCGTGCTCCCCTCCGCCGCCTTGGGGCTGCTGCCCCTGCTCGTGTACGCCGTCACGCCCGGTATCGCCCTGGCCGTGGTCGCCCTCGCCCTGTCCGGCGTCGGCGCCGTGTACGTGATCGGACTCGACCAGTGGTTCGTGGAGGCGGTCCCGGAGGAACTCCGGGGCCGGGCCATGACGCTGATGACCGCCGGGCTGATGACGGTGCAGGGCCTCGGCATGGCGCTGGCGGGTCTCGCCGCCGAGTTCGTGCCGGTGCACCAGGTCGTCGCCGGGGCCGGCGCGATCGGAACCCTCTGCTCGGTCCTTCTCGTGTACGAGGTCCGCCGAACGGGTGGACCCCGTAATCCGGGAGTAGGGGCAGACCGGGACATGACCACTCGGTAGGGTCGCTGACGTGTCCAAGCCGCTCAGCCTTGCCTTCGATCCCATCGCCCGAGCCGACGAGCTCTGGCAGCAGCGCTGGGGCCCCGTGCCGTCGATGGGCGCCATCACGTCGATCATGCGGGCCCACCAGATCCTGCTCGCCGAGGTCGACGCGGTGGTCAGACCGTACGGGCTGACCTTCGCGCGGTACGAGGCACTGGTGCTGCTCACCTTCTCCAAGGCCGGTGAGCTGACCATGTCCAAGATCGGCGAGAGGCTGATGGTCCACCCGACGTCCGTCACGAACACGGTGGACCGGCTGGTCAGGGCCGGTCTGGTCGACAAGCGCCCCAACCCCAACGACGGCCGCGGCACCCTCGCCTCGATCACCGACAGGGGCCGCGAGGTGGTGGAGGTCGCGACCCGCGACCTGATGGAGATGGAGTTCGGCCTCGGGGCGTACGACGCGGAGGAGTGCGCCGAGATCTTCGCGATACTGCGCCCGCTGCGCATCTCGGCCAAGGACTTCGAGGAGAACTGAGCCCCGCCGTCCGCGGGGACTTTTCGGGTCGTTACGCTCGTCGCATGAAACAGAGCATCCTGACCCGCTACCGGGTCATGGCGTACATCACCGCCGTCTGGCTGCTGGTCTTCACCGTCGCCATCGTGCTGAAGTACGGCTTCGACACGGGCGACACCATGGTGATCTCCCAGATCCACGGTCTGCTCTTCATCGTCTACGTCGTCTTCGCCTTCGACCTTGGCTCCAAGGCCAAGTGGTCCTTCGGCAAGCTCCTGTGGGTGCTGGCCGCCGGCTGCATCCCGGTCGCCTCGTTCTTCGTCGAACCGAAGATCACCCGAGAGGTCCAGCCGCTGATCGTCCGGGACGAGACCGCCCCCGTCGAGGCCTAGCCACGCTCCCTTCCCACCGCCGTGAGGAAACTCGCGGCGGTTTACGTTCGACATTTACTAGGACGTCCTAGTAAATTCGAGGTATGGACGCTCACGCGCAGGCCGAGACCGCAGCGATCGAGGAGGGCCGCCGGCGCTGGCAGGCCCGTTACGACAAGGCCCGCAAGCGGGACGCGGACTTCTCCACGCTCTCGGGTGACCCCGTCGAGCCGGTCTACGGGCCGCGCCCGGGTGACACGTACGAGGGATTCGAGCGGATCGGCTGGCCGGGCGAGTACCCCTTCACCCGCGGACTCCACGCGACCGGCTACCGGGGCCGTACGTGGACGATCCGCCAGTTCGCCGGCTTCGGCAACGCGCGCCAGACCAACGAGCGCTACAAGACCATCCTCGCCAACGGCGGCGGCGGTCTCTCCGTCGCCTTCGACATGCCGACCCTCATGGGCCGCGACTCCGACGACCCGCGCTCCCTCGGCGAGGTCGGCCACTGCGGCGTCGCGATCGACTCCGCAGCCGACATGGAGATCCTCTTCGGCGACCTCCCGCTCGGGGACGTCACGACGTCCATGACCATCAGCGGCCCCGCCGTCCCGGTCTTCTGCATGTACCTGGTGGCCGCCGAGCGCCAGGGCATCGACCCCGCCGTACTGAACGGCACGCTCCAGACCGACATCTTCAAGGAGTACATCGCGCAGAAGGAGTGGCTCTTCCAGCCCGAGCCCCATCTGCGGCTGATCGGCGACCTGATGGAGCACTGCGCGGCGTCCATCCCCGCGTACAAGCCCCTCTCCGTCTCCGGCTACCACATCCGTGAGGCCGGGGCCACGGCCGCGCAGGAGCTGGCGTACACCCTCGCCGACGGCTTCGGCTACGTGGAGCTGGGTCTCTCGCGCGGCATGGACGTCGACGTCTTCGCCCCCGGTCTGTCCTTCTTCTTCGACGCGCACCTCGACTTCTTCGAGGAGATCGCCAAGTTCCGCGCCGCGCGCCGGATCTGGGCGCGCTGGATGAAGGAGATGTACGGCGCGAAGACGGACAAGGCGCAGTGGCTCCGCTTCCACACCCAGACGGCGGGCGTCTCACTCACCGCGCAGCAGCCGTACAACAACGTCGTACGGACCGCCGTCGAGGCCCTGTCGGCGGTCCTCGGCGGCACGAACTCGCTGCACACCAACGCCCTGGACGAGACCCTGGCCCTCCCCAGCGAGCAGGCCGCCGAGATCGCCCTCCGTACCCAGCAGGTGCTGATGGAGGAGACCGGCGTCGCCAACGTCGCCGACCCGCTGGGCGGTTCCTGGTACGTGGAGCAGCTCACCGACCGCATCGAGGCCGACGCGGAGAAGATCTTCGAGCAGATCAAGGAGCGCGGCCTGCGCGCCCACCCCGACGGGCAGCACCCCATCGGCCCGATCACGTCCGGCATTCTGCGCGGCATCGAGGACGGCTGGTTCACCGGCGAGATCGCCGAGTCCGCCTTCCAGTACCAGCGCGCGCTGGAGAAGGGCGACAAGCGGGTCGTCGGCGTCAACGTCCACCACGGCTCGGTCACCGGCGACCTGGAGATCCTGCGGGTCAGCCACGAGGTCGAACGCGACCAGGTGGCGGAGTTGGCGGAACGCAGGTCGGCCCGTGACGACGCCGCCGTCCGTACGGCGCTGGACGCGATGCTGGCCTCCGCGCGCGACGGGTCGAACATGATCGGACCGATGCTGGAGGCCGTCCGCGCGGAGGCGACGCTGGGCGAGATCTGCGGCGTGCTGCGGGACGAGTGGGGCACGTACACGGAGCCGCCCGGCTTCTGACGGCCACGCGGGAGCGCCGGCCACTCCGTGAGGCGGTCGGCGGTCGGCCGGGCGCTCGTCCGGGGCAGTCGCTGTCGCCGCCGAGGCGGCCGGCCTCTCCCGCCTCCGTGAGGACGGACATGCCCGGGGATGTCCCCGGACGGCCCGCCGCGGGCGGTCAGATCGCCGTACACGGCCGCGAAGCCGCTGTCCCGGTCGTCGAAGGGCGCGAGCCGGTCGGCCGGGCCCGGCCCCACGGCCGACGGCGCCGGAGACGGGGCGCATCGCCGCGCCGCCGGGAACGCAAGTGCGCCTGAGGTCAAGCCCTCAGGGCTCCTGGATCGCGCCCAGCCCCGCCACCAGCAGCAGCGTGAAACCGCGTGCCCAGTCCTCGTCCACCCGCTCCGCGCTCACCAGCGTCCGGTGCACCACGGCCCCCGCGATCACGTCGAAGATCAGGTCGGCGTTGCGGGCCGCCGCCTCGGGGTCGCTCTCGTACGGCAACTCGCCCCGCGCCTGCGCCCGTTCGCGGCCCTTGAGCACCAGGCCCTTCTGCCGGTCGACGATCGCCGTACGGATCCGGTCGCGCAGCGCGTCGTCCCGCGTCGACTCGGCGACCACGGCCATCAACGCCGTCTTTGTCTCCGGCCGCTCCAGCAGCGCGGCGAACTGGAGCACGACGCCCTCGATGTCGGCGCTGAGGCTGCCCCGGTCAGGGATCTCGATCTCGTCGAAGAGGACGGCGACCGCGTCGACCACCAACTCGTTCTTGCTTGCCCAGCGCCGGTAGAGCGTGGTCTTGGCGACGCCCGCGCGCGCGGCGACGTCGCCCATCGACAGCTTGGACCAGCCGAGTTCCACCAGCGCGGCTCTGGTCGCCAGCAGGATCGCCGTGTCCGCCGCGGCGCTGCGGGGACGGCCGGCACGGTTGGGGCTGCGGTGGCTGCGGCTCAGCATGCCCGCGACCATACCCGCCGGTAGGGAATCCGTTGTGAGTCAGTTCACCGGATGAATCTCACACGGACGGGGGAGCTTGTCGGTTACGCTACGACCCGTAGCGAAAGGCCGTTTCTCCTTGAGCGGTTCTTGAGCGGCGACCACAGGGCGCGGGGTGGGGACTCCGTGCCGAACCCCGGTCCCCCACGGGGGACTTGCCCCGATCGTGTTCAGGCGCGAGCGGGGTGCGAGGACCGTGTCCGACCGTGTGCTCCGCATCCTGCGGGGCCCCCGCGGCGGGCGCGGTCGTGTGCGGGCGGTCCGTTCTCCCCCAGGCGGACGGGGCGGGATGTCCGATTGCTTTTCACATGCGCGCGCGGAGAGGGGAGGATGTACTCATGCAGCCTAGGAACATGTCCATGAGCGGCGTCGTCGATCTCGCCGCGGTGAAGGCGGCCGGTGAGGCCAAGGCCAAGGCCGAGCAGGCCCGCGCCGAGGCGGCCCGTCGGGGCGACACCGGTGCCGTACCCCCCTCCAGTCTTGTGATCGACGTCGACGAGGCGGGCTTCGAGCGCGACGTCCTCCAGCGCTCCGCCGAGGTCCCGGTCGTCATCGACTTCTGGGCCGAGTGGTGCGAGCCGTGCAAGCAGCTCAGTCCCGTACTGGAGCGGCTGGCCCGTGAGTACAACGGCCGGTTCGTTCTCGCCAAGGTCGACGTCGACGCCAACCAGATGCTGATGCAGCAGTTCCAGATCCAGGGCATCCCCGCGGTCTTCGCCGTGGTGGCGGGCCAGGCGCTGCCCCTCTTCCAGGGCGCGGCTCCCGAGGCCCAGATCCGCGAGACGCTGGACCAGTTGATCCAGGTCGGCGAGCAGCGCTTCGGCCTGACCGGCATCACGGTAGACGCCGGGGCCGCGGAGACCGACGCGGACGCCGAGCCGGAGGAGCCGGTGGGGCCGTACGACGCGCTGCTCGAAGCCGCCGTACGCGCGCTGGACGCCGACGACTTCGGCGGCGCGGCGCAGGCGTACCGGAACGTGCTCGCCGACGACCCCGGCAACACCGAGGCGAAGCTCGGTCTCGCCCAGGCCGAACTGCTCTCCCGGGTGAAGGGGATGGACCCGCAGCAGGTGCGCAAGGAGGCGGCGGAGCGGGCGGACGACGTCCCCGCGCAGATCGCCGCCGCCGACCTCGATCTGGTCGGCGGTCATGTCGAGGACGCCTTCGGCCGGTTGGTCGAGGCCGTGCGGCGCACGGCGGGCGAGGACCGGGACGCGGCGCGGCTGCGACTGCTCGAACTCTTCGAGGTGATCGGCTCGGACGACCCCCGGGTGACCGCGGCGCGACAGGCACTTGCCAGGGTCCTTTTCTGAGATCGTCCCGCCTCCGGCACGTGCTGCCGGGCGCCACATAACGATTTGCCGACTCGACCACACCGACGACCCCGTTTTACCAAAACTTGGTAAAGCGGGGTCGCTGTTACTCCGAGTAAAGCAACCGCCTTGGTCTGTCCGGTTATTGGCGGTATTCGCGAGTTCTGTCGGGGTGATTTGAGGCACCCTGTGTGCCCGCGCGGCGCCGCCCCGTGGCTCCTGTGTGAACCACTCATTACTTGCCAGTAACGAACCCCCTTGTGTCCCGAGCGTGAATACACCACGATCGTCCACGCTCGGTCCGACAGCGCACCGGTACGGCGACCCAGTCGTGCCCACCGCGGTCGGGACCCCACCGGGCGGGCCGGCGGAGCGGTGGCGCCGACCCGGGGACAGGGGGGTTCCCGCCGACCGGCGGGGCCTGTCCGGCGGCCACGCGAGGCGCGTGGCCCAGTGGTTGTCGCTCGGGGGTGATCGTCGGTGATTCTGACGCGGCTCGTTCCGCTGATACTTAACGGCGCTCTCCTTCCCGAGGACGTAGCACTTCTCCCATCCCAGGACGGGCCGACGCCCGATCCGGAGATGTACGTCCGAGAAGGAGGAAAGTGATGGAGTCCCAAGCACGTGGCGGGACCAGATGGAAGCGGTTCGCCGTCGTCATGGTGCCGAGCGTGGCCGCGACGGCCGCGATAGGTGTCGCTCTCGCACAGGGCGCGCTCGCCGCGTCGTTCAGTGTGTCGGGGCAGAGTTTCAAGGTCTCGGCCGACCAGTTGGTGGGCCAGGACTTCGTTCAGTACGGAAGCCTCGCCGACGGCACCGATCTCAAGGGCAACAAGACCGCCCACCCGGTGGCCGTTTCCGGATTCAGCTCGGCCACGATCAGCAACATGTGCCAGTCGGTGGTCACCCCGGACGTCCCGATCTTCGGCAGCGTCAGCCTTGAGCTGCGGGCCGGCCAGGACAGCGCGAAGCCGGTCAAGGCGACCAACCTGTATCTGGACGTCGCCAAGCTCGAAGCCGACGCCAAGTTCAAGAACATCGACATCGGTGTGGCGGCCGGCGACACGAGGATCCAGCCGGGGACCGAGAAGAAGGTCAACCCCTTCGGCTTCGCACAGCGCGCCGAAGAGGCGACGCTGACCGATGTGAAGCAGACGGCGTGGGCGACCACGGCCGGCACCTTCGAGCTCAGCGGTCTGAGCCTGAAGCTGCACAAGGGCACCAAGGAGTGCTACTAGACCCCCATCGGGTCCTGAGCACTTCGCCCCCTGGGGCGGGCGCGCCCCGCACGAAGCGGTCGCGTCCGCCCGACTCCCCCAATCTCTCACAGCAACACTGGTTCCAGGGAGCTGTTTTCCATGAGCGCCGAGCCTTCGGATCCCCGCGGCCGATTCACTTACTGGCGGCTGCGCTTCCGCGCCTGGCGGGGTACTCGGCCGTTCTGGGCGGGGTTGTTGGCGATCCTCAGCGGGGTGCCGATCGTCTACTTCCCCTACGCCGAGCTCAAGTTGGGCCATCTCACGCTGACGATGGCCACCACGGCGGGTGCGGGCTCGCTGATCATCGGTGTCCTGCTGGCCACCCTGGGACTGACGATGTGGTTCCAGAGCATCGTGCGGGTGTTCGCCGGCGTCGCCACCATCCTGCTGGGACTCGTCTCCATACCCGTGGCCAACATCGGCGGATTCGGAATCGGGTTCCTGCTCGCGCTCATAGGCGGAGCCCTGTCCATCTCCTGGGCGCCGGGCCGGCCCGCGGGGGCCGACGAGGAGCACGACGACCGGGCCGACGACCGGTCGGGCAAGCACACCGCCGTACGACAGCAGACGTTCGGACCCGACGGCGGAGCCGTCGACCAGGGCACCCCGGACGGAGGCGGGGACGGCCCTTTTCTCCCCGGCCCGTCTGACGGGGACCCGAATCTGACGGAGACGAGTGCCCATGCCAACGGCGGGAGGAACAGTGCGGGGTGACGACACGCGGCCGGAGACGGCCGGAGGCGGGCAGGCCCGCGAGAGAAGCGGCCCGCGCCACGCCGCTCCCAGGAAGTCGCTGCTGACCAAGCTCCAGATCCCGGCCGGCAAGGCGTTCGCGCTGGCCGCGATGCCGACGGCGGTGTTCGTCGGGATGGGGCTCACGCCCCGGCTCGCGCTCGCCGAGGACGCCAAGGACATTCCGTTCGCGCCGGGGCCGTGCGTCACGCGCTCCGACGAGCCGCCGGAGGAGTCGGCCTCGCCGTCGCCGTCCGAGAAGCCGTCGGACGACGCGTCCGGGGATCCGTCAGGGGATGCCACGGACAAGCCGAAGCCGCCCACCGGCGGTGACGGGGACGACGGTGACGCTCCCGAGCCCAAGCCCGGCGAGACACCGCCCGCGTCCGACGCGCAGAAGCCGGCCGCGCCCAAGGAGCCCGCGCCCGGGCCGAGCGCGTCGAAGTCCAAGGACCCGCTGGACCCGCTGGGGTTGGGCGACGCGCTGGGCGACCTCCTCGGCGTACCGGACAAGGACGAGCCGGCGCCGGACGAGCCGGCCGACCCGGAGCCCGAGAAGCCCGGGGCGGACAAGCCCGCGGACCCGGAGCCGGACACGGAGCCGGGGGTGGAGAAGCCCGGTGGCGACGACAGCACCGAGGACGCGATCAGGGACGCCGCGGACAAGGTCGGCGCGGAGGTCGAGGAACTCGACGACGCCGCGGAGGGACTTGAGGCGCGCAAGGACGACGACATCCCCGAGGGCGCCGACGGCAAGCCGCGCTTCCCCTGCCCCGAGGCCGACCCGGAGGCGCTCGCCGCCGCCGAACTGGAGCCGGGCATCCCGCTGTTGCCGGACGACCCGTGGAGGCTGGAGAGCACCAAGCTCACGCTGCGGGGGCTCGACTACCACGGCATCGTCGAGGTGAAGACGGGCAGCGGGAAGATCAAGAAGGCGCTGAAGTTCACCGCCTCCGAGGTGGACATCAAGGACCTGCACCAGAAGGTCGTCTACCCCGAGGGCCGTACGGCGCACGTGGCGAGCAGGCAGGACTCCACGTCGACCATCCGCGACGGTCAAGTCACCATGTACACCGAGGAGTTGAAGGGCAATCTGTTCGGGCTGATCCCGATCACGTTCAGCCCGGAAACCCCGCCGCCGCTCAACGTCCCCTTCGCGTTCTTCACGGACGTGGAGGTGCTCCAGGCGGGCCAGTTCGGCGGCACGCTGACGGTCCCCGGCCTCCACAACTACATCACCGACTAGCTCCTGTCGCCGGACAGGGCTCAGGGCGCTGCTTCGTCGTCGATCGCCGGACGGGCTCATTTCGAGCCCGTCCGGCGATCGCGCGTTCAGCTCTGCGGTGCGACCGTGCCGCCCAGGTGATGGACGCGGACCATGTTCGTCGTGCCGGGGACGCCCGGAGGGGAGCCGGCCGTGATGATCATCGTGTCCGACTCGCTGTAGCGCTGGAGCTTCAGCAGCTCCGCGTCCACCAGGTCGACCATCGCGTCCGTGGTGTCCACGTGCGGTACGACGAAGGACTCGACGCCCCAGCTCAGCGAGAGCTGGTTGCGCGTCGCCTCGTCCGTCGTGAAGGCGAGGATGGGCTGACAGGTGCGGTAGCGCGACAGACGGCGGGCCGTATCGCCGGACTGGGTGAAGGCGATCAGCGCCTTGCCGCCCAGGAAGTCCGCGATCTCGCACGCCGCGCGGGCGACCGAACCACCCTGCGTACGGGGCTTCTTGCCCGGCACGAGCGGCTGGAGCCCCTTCGACAGCAGCTCCGTCTCGGCCGCGACGACGATCTTCGACATCGTCTTGACCGTCTCGATCGGATACGCGCCGACGGACGACTCCGCCGACAGCATCACCGCGTCCGCACCGTCCAGGATCGCGTTCGCCACGTCCGACGCCTCGGCGCGCGTCGGACGGGAGTTGGTGATCATCGACTCCATCATCTGGGTCGCCACGATCACCGGCTTGGCGTTGCGGCGGCACAGCTCGATGAGCCGCTTCTGCACCATCGGGACCTTTTCGAGCGGGTACTCGACCGCCAGGTCGCCACGGGCCACCATGATGCTGTCGAACGCCGCGACGACGGCCTCCATGTTGGCGACGGCCTGCGGCTTCTCGACCTTCGCGATGACGGGGACCCGGCGGCCCTCCTCGTCCATGATCTTGTGGACGTCGTTGATGTCGTCCGCGTCGCGCACGAAGGACAGCGCGATCATGTCGCAGCCCATCCGCAGGGCGAAGCGCAGGTCCTCGACGTCCTTCTCGGAGAGCGCCGGCACATTGACCGCCGTACCCGGCAGGTTGATGCCCTTGTGGTCGGAGATGACCCCGCCCTCGACGACCAGCGTCTTGACCCGCGGGCCCTCGACCTCGGTCACGCGCAGCTCGACGTTGCCGTCGTTGATCAGGACCTGGTCGCCCTTCGCGACGTCCCCGGGCAGGCCCTTGTAGGTGGTGCCGCAGATGCCCTTGTCACCGGGGACATCCTCGGTGGTGATGACGAACTCGTCACCGCGCACCAGCTCGACGGGGCCCTCGGCGAAGGTCTCCAGCCGGATCTTGGGGCCCTGGAGGTCGACGAGCACGCCCACGGCCCGGCCGGTGGCCTCGGCCGCCTTCCGGACGCGGTGGTACCGCTCCTCGTGCTCGGGGTGGGACCCGTGGCTCATATTCAGTCGGGCCACGTTCATACCGGCCTCGATGAGCGATTTCAGCTGCTCGTACGAGTCGACGGCGGGGCCTAGTGTGCAGACGATTTTGGAACGGCGCATAAGGCGGATCCTATCGGTTTGTTTCGGCTCGGAATATTCCGTCTGGCGGAAAGTACAAATGGGCGGGGTGGCGCTCAGGCGTCGACCAATGCGAAGGTCTGGCGGGCGATCTCCATTTCCTCATCGGTCGGCACCACGGCGACGGCGACGCGCGCGTGTTCCGGCGACACCAGGCGCGGCTCGCCGGACCGTGCGGCGTTGAGTTCCGCGTCGACGACCAGCCCCAACTCCCCGAGCCCGGCGATCGCGGCCTCCCGCACCGGCGCCGCGTTCTCGCCGACGCCCGCGGTGAACACCACCGCGTCCACCCGGCCGAGCACCGCGTAATAGGCGCCGATGTACTTCTTCAGACGGTGGATGTAAATGTCGAAGGCCAGCGTCGCCGCGGCGTCACCCGCGTCGACCCGGCGGCGGATCTCCCGCATGTCGTTGTCACCGCAGAGCCCCGTCAACCCGCTCTTCTTGTTGAGCAGTTCGTCGATCTCGTCGGTGTCCATTCCGGCGACCCGCTCCAGATGGAAGACCACCGCCGGATCGATGTCCCCGGAGCGCGTACCCATCACCAGCCCCTCCAAGGGGGTCAGCCCCATCGAGGTGTCCACACAGCGCCCGCCCGCGACGGCCGACGCCGACGCCCCGTTGCCCAGGTGCAGCACGATCAGGTTCAGCTCCTCGGGCGCGCGCCCCAGCAGCTCGGCGGCCCGCCGTGAGACATACGCGTGCGACGTGCCGTGGAAGCCGTAGCGCCGGATGCGGTGCGCGTCGGCCGTCGCGGCGTCGATCGCGTACCGCGCGGCGTACTCCGGCATCGTCGTGTGGAACGCGGTGTCGAAGACCGCGACCTGCGGCAGATCGGGGCGCAGCGCCCGCGCGGTCCTGATGCCGGTGATGTTCGCCGGGTTGTGCAGTGGCGCCACCGGCACCAGCCGCTCGATCTCGGCCAGCACGGCGTCGTCGATCACCGTCGGCGCGCTGAACTCCAGCCCGCCGTGCACCACCCGGTGGCCGATCGCCGCCAGCTCGGGGGAGTCGATGCCCGCCCCGTCCAGGGCCAGTTCCTCGGCGACGGCCCGCAACGCCCGCTCGTGGTCGGCGATCCGCCGCGTACGCTCGCGCCGGACCGCGCCGTCGCCCGAGGGCGTGTGCACCAGCCGCGACGTGCTCTCGCCGATGCGCTCGACGAGGCCGACGGCGAGACGGGTGCCGTCGCGCATGTCCAGCAGCTGGTACTTCACCGAGGAGGAACCGGAGTTGAGCACGAGGACTCGGGTGGGCTGCGAGGTCACGGGCGGGATGCCTTTCGTGGAGGGGACGGTGGGGCCGGGACCGGACGGTGTCACGCGCCGTCGCCCTGCGCCTGGACGGCGGTGATGGCGACGGTGTTCACGATGTCCTGGACCAGGGCGCCGCGCGAGAGGTCGTTGACCGGCTTGCGCAGTCCCTGCATCACGGGACCCACCGCCACCGCGCCCGCCGAACGCTGCACGGCCTTGTAGGTGTTGTTGCCGGTGTTCAGATCGGGGAAGATCAGCACCGTCGCGCGCCCGGCCACCTCCGAATCGGGCAGCTTCGTCGCGGCGACGGACGGCTCCACCGCCGCGTCGTACTGGATCGGCCCCTCGATCTTCAGCTCGGGCCGCGCGGCGCGCACCAGCTTCGTCGCCTCGCGGACCTTGTCGACGTCCGCCCCCGAGCCCGAGGTCCCCGTCGAGTACGAGAGCATCGCGATCCGCGGCTCGACGCCGAACCGGGCGGCGGTCGCGGCGGCCTGTACCGCGATGTCCGCGAGCTGCCCGGCGTCCGGGTCCGGGATCACCGCGCAGTCGCCGTACACCAGCACCTTGTCGGCCAGGCACATGAAGAAGACCGAGGAGACGCTCGACGAGGGCGTCACCGCCCGCCCGTCGTCCGCCGCCACCCCGCCTGACGCGCTCCGCGCGGCCCCCTTCGTCTTGATGATCTCGAACGCCGGGCGGATCGTGGCCGCCGTGGAGTGCACGGAGCCCGAGACCATGCCGTCCGCGAGCCCCGCGTCGACCATCAGTGTCCCGAAGTAGTTCACGTCGGCCACCACGTCGTACGCCAGCTCCACGGTCACGCCCCGGTGCGCGCGCAGCTCGGCGTAACGCTCGGCGAACCGCTGCCGGAGCTCGTCCGTCGCCGGGTCGACAATCTGCGTGCCCGCCAGATCGATACCGAGATCGGCGGCCTTCTTGACGATGACGTCGACGTCCCCGAGGAGCGTCAGGTCGCAGACGTCGCGGCGCAGCAGCACATCGGCCGCGCGCAGCACCCGTTCCTCCGTGCCCTCCGGCAGGACGACGCGGCGGCGTACGGCGCGGGCCTGCTCCAGCAGATCGTGCTCGAACATCATCGGCGTCACCCGGCCGCTGCGCGCCACCGACATCCGTGCCAGCAGATCACCGGTGTCCGCGTACCGCTCGAAGAGACCCAGCGCCGTCTCCGCCTTTCGCGGCGTCTCGGCGCTCAACTTCCCCTCCAGCGCGAACAGTTCGCCCGCCGTGGGGAAGGATCCCGCGACCACCGAGACGACCGGTGTGCCCGGCGCGAGCTTGGAGGCGAGGGTGAGGACCGAATCGGCCGGCCGCTCGTCCAGCGTCAGCAGCACGCCCGCGATGGGCGGTGTGCCCGCCGAGTGCGCGGCGAGCGCGCCCACCACCAGATCGGCCCGGTCGCCCGGCGTGACCAGCAGACAGCCGGGAGTCAGGGCGCCGAGCAGATTCGGCAGCATCGCGCCGCCGAAGACGAAGTCGAGCGCGTCGCGCGCCAGACCGGCCTCGTCCCCGAGCAGCACCGTGCCGCCGAGGGCCCGGGTGATCTGCGAGACGGTCGGAGCGGCCAGCGCCGCCTCGTCGGGCAGCGTGTAGCAGGGCACCGGCAACTGCTGCCGCAGCTGCGCGTCGATCGCGTCGCGGTCCTCGGGGGCCACCCGGTTCACGACCATCGCGAGGATGTCGCAGCCGAGCACGGCGTACGCCCGGTGGGCATTGCGTGCCTCGGCCTGTACGGAGTCGGCGTGCTGGCCCTTGGCGCCGACCACCGGTATCACCGAGGCGCCGAACTCGTTGGCCAGCCGCGCGTTGAGCGACAGCTCGTCGGGGAGCTGGGTGTCGGCGAAGTCGGTGCCGAGCACGAGCACGACCTCGTACTCCCGCGAAACCTCGTGGAAGCGCCGTACGAGCTGCGACACCAACTCGTCCGTACCACCGTCGGCCTGGATCCCGGCGGCCTCCGCGTAGCCGAGGCCGTAGCCGGACGCCGGGTCCTGCGAGAGCCGGTAACGGGCGCGCAGCAGGTCGAACAGGCGGTCGGGGCCGTTGGCGTGGACCAGTGGACGGAACACGCCCACGCGGTCCACCTGGCGGGTCAGAAGCTCCATGACTCCCAGCTCGACGACCTGCCGGCCGTCTCCGCGTTCGATCCCGGTCACGTACACGCTGCGAGTCACGCGTGCTCTCCTGTTCGACGAAGATGAGGGAAGAGGGGGGAGGCGACGCGTCCCCGCGGTGGTGGGGCGGGGAGCGAAATTCCTGTTTCTGCCGTTAGGCCCGTTAGGGTGGCAAAGCCCTCTTGACAATACCTGTGGGGGTGGGTACGGCGCCTCCGAGACGGGTAGGCGGTACGGCCCGTGGCAGGTCCGCACCAGACCACCCCGAGTGAGCAGGAGACACAGCGCGATGCGTATCGGAGTTCTCACCGCAGGCGGCGACTGTCCCGGCCTGAACGCCGTGATCCGCTCGGTCGTCCACCGCGCCGTGACCGGACACGGCGACGAGGTCATCGGCTTCGAGGACGGCTTCAAGGGCCTCCTCGACGGCCACTACCGTCCGCTCGACCTCGACTCGGTCAGCGGCATCCTGGCGCGCGGCGGCACGATTCTCGGTTCCGCCCGGCTGGAGCGCGGCCGGCTGCGGGAGGCGGCCGAGAGCGCCGACGAGCTGGGCCGCAAGTACGGCATCGACGCCCTCATCCCGATCGGCGGCGAGGGCACCCTCACGGCGGCCCGGATGCTCTCCGACGCGGGCATGCCCGTGGTGGGCGTTCCGAAGACCATCGACAACGACATCTCCTCCACCGACCGCACCTTCGGCTTCGACACGGCCGTGATGGTCGCCACCGAGGCCATCGACCGGCTCAAGACCACGGCCGAGTCGCACCAGCGCGTCATGGTCGTCGAGGTCATGGGCCGGCACGCCGGATGGATCGCGCTGGAGTCGGGCATGGCGGGCGGTGCGCACGGCATCTGCCTGCCGGAGCGGCCCTTCGAGGTCGACAGCATCGTGAAGATGGTCGAGGAGCGGTTCGCGCGCGGCAAGAAGTTCGCGGTCATCTGCGTCGCCGAGGGCGCGCACCCGGCCGAGGGCTCGATGCACTACGTACGGGGCGAGATCGACCAGTTCGGCCACGAACGCTTCGAGGGCATCGGCAACCACCTCGCGAGTGAGCTGGAGCGGCGGTTGGGCAAGGAGGCCAGGCCGGTCATCCTCGGCCACGTACAGCGCGGGGGAACGCCGACGGCGTACGACCGGGTGCTGGCGACGCGCTTCGGCTGGCACGCGGTGGAGGCGGTCCACAACGGCGACTTCGGCAGGATGACCTCGCTGAACGGCACATCGGTGTCGATGGTGCCGCTCGCGGAGGCCGTCACCCGCCTCAAGACGGTGCCGGAGAACCGGATGTTCGAGGCGGAGTCGGTCTTCTAGAACGCCTCGTCGGGCGGTCGGTCCTTCGGGGCGCGGGGCGTGATGGGGGCCCGCCCCGCGCCCCGAGGCGTGATGGGGGCGAACTCAGCCCTTCACCGCGCCGCCCAGCGCGAAACCCCCGCCCAGCCGGCGCGAGATCAGGATGTAGAGCAGCAGCACCGGCGTCGAGTACAGGATCGAGAACGCCGCCAACTGGCCGTAGATCACCGAGCCGTAGTTGCCGAAGAAGGTGAAGATCGATACGGACGCGGGCAGTTGGTCGGGGGACAGGAGCAGCATGAAGGGGACGAAGAAGTTCCCCCAGAGCTGGATGAACGTGTAGATCATCACGACCGTCATCCCGGGCCCCATCAGCGGCAGCACGATCCGGGTCAGCGTCTGGAGCATCGAGGCCCCGTCCGTCCACGCCGCCTCCTCCAGGACGGTCGGCACCCCGTCCATGAAGTTCTTCATCAGCCAGATGGAGAAGGGAAGTTGGGACGTCGCGAGGAACAGCGCCGTGCCGTACATCGTGTCGACCAGGTTGACCTGGACGAACAGCCCGTACACCGGGACCATGATCGCCGTGATCGGCAGACACGTCGTGAACAGGATCGTCAGCAGATACGGGCGGCTGAACCGCGAGCGGTAGCGGGACAGCGGATACGCCGCCAGCGCCGCGCACGCCACCGTCAGCAGCGTCGCGCTTCCGCACAGCAGCAGGCTGTTGAGCATCGGCGTGAACGTGATCTCGTCGGTGAGGACCGCGCTGAAATTCTCCGTGGTCGGCGACGACGGCAGCCGTACCCGCAGGTCCGCCTCGGCGTCGATGGAGGACAGCACCAGCCACAGAAGCGGCAGCAGGAAGGCCCCGGCCACCACGAACAGCGCGGCGTCCGAGGCGAGCCGGACGCGAGTGGCGCGCTTCATCACACCTCCACCTTGAGCAGACGCACATAGACGATCGAGAACAGCGCGCCCACGAGAAGCAGCAGCAGCGCGACCGCCGTGCCGTAACCGATCAGGCTCTTGAGGAACGCCTGGTCGTACATGAACACCGGCAGGGTCTGGCTGCGGTTGCCCGGCCCGCCGCGCGTCATCGCCCAGATCAGCCCGAAGACGGAGAGGGTGGAGAGCGTGTTGAGCATCAGATTGGTGCCGATCGAACGCCGGATCATCGGCAGCGTGATGTGCCACAGTCGCCGCACACCGCTCGCGCCGTCGACCTCCGCCGCCTCCGTGATGTCCTTCGGGATCTCGGACAGCGCGGCGGAGTAGATCAGCATCGAGAACGCCGTCCCGCGCCATACGTTGGCGAACGACACCGCCAGGATCGGCAGGGTGAACAGCCAGTTCTGGGACGGCAGATGGAGCCAGTCCAGGATGACGTTCAGTGTCCCCTCGCGGCGGAAGAACGCGTACAGCAGGAACGCGGCGACGATCTCCGGCAGCACCCACGCCGCGATCACGACGGCGCCCGTGACGGTCCGCACCGGCCGGGACGCGGCCCGCATCAGCCCGGCGAGCGCGAGCCCGATCGTGTTCTGCCCGACGATCGACGACACGAAGGTGAAGACGAGCGTCAGCCACACGGCGTTGCGGAAGTTGTCGTCCGCGAACGCCCGCCGGAAGTTGTCCAGGCCGACGAAGTCCGAGGTGGAAGAACCCGTCAACTGCGTGTTGGTGAAGGCGATCCAGACGCAGTAGCCGATCGGCCCGGCGAGGAACAGGAGCAGCAGCACGGTCGCCGGGGCCAGCGGCAGCCAGCGCAGCGGGCGCGCCCCGCGACCGCCACGGCCCTGGTCGCGCTCACGGCCGCCCGCCGGCACCGCGGGCCCGCCCTTGCTCACCGGGCCGCCCGCGGTGCTCACCGCGCTCACGGTGCCGCCGCCGTCACCGCCGGGGCCGCGTCCGGGCTGGTGCTCACTTCTCGACCACCGCGCCGTCGGCGATCGTCTTCAGCTGCTCGTCGTACGCCTTCGCGGCGTCCGCCGCCGACGAGTCACCCGTCGTCACCGACTCCATCGCCTCACCGATCGCGGACGACACCTGGGGGTAGACAGGCAGCGCGGGGCGGTAGTTGGTCACCTCGACGAGCTTGGTGAAGAAGTCGATACCGGGCATCGACTTCAGATACCTCGGATCGGCCGCCACATCCTCACGGACGGCGATCTGCGCGCCGACGACGTCCCACTCGACGGCGTTCTCCTTCGTCTGCTGCGTCTTGATGAACTCGAAGGCCAGGTCGGGGTTCTGGGCCTTCTGCGGGATCGACCACGCCCAGCCTCCGGACATCGACACGCTGCCGGGCGCCTGCCCGTTCTGCGTCGGCATCGGTGCCTGGGCAAGCTCGGTGGACCACTCGGGCCACTCCTTGGGGCCCTTGTTGATCCAGTTCTGCCCCATCCAGGAGCCGTCGAGGGAGATCGCCAGCTTGCCCTCGGGGAAGAACTCGGTCGCGACGCGGGTACCGATGTTGGGGTCGAGCGCGTCGGAGACGTCGGGCCCCAACTTCTCGGCGTACACGGTGCGTACGAACTCAAGGGCGTCCTCGAAGCCCTTGTTGCCCGCCACCCACTTCTTCGCCGACGGGTCGTAGAGCGGGTCGGCGCCCGTGCCGTACAGCAGCATCTCGAAGCCCTGCATCACCGCCGCCTCGCCGGGGCCCTTGCCGGTGTAGACGTTGAGCGGGATCGCGTCCGGGACCTTCTGCTTGACGGTGCGCGCCGCGTCCAGGACCTCGGCCCAGTTCGCCGGCTGCCAGTCGGCGGGCAGCCCGGCGTCGGCGAAGATCTTCTTGTTGAACCAGAGGCCGCGGGTGTCGGTGCCGTCCGGGACGCCGTACGTCCTGCCGTCCTCGGCCTTCGCGGCCGACTTCGCCGTGTCGACGAACTGGCCCCAGTCGGCCCACTTGTCCAGATACTCGTCCAGCGGGCGCAGATAGCCGGCCTTGATGTCGGAGTTGATGCGGAAGGTGTCCTCGTAGACCAGATCGGGCGCGGTCTTCGGGGAGCGCATCATCTGCTGCGCCTTGGTGGCGTAGTCGTTGTCCGGGGCCTGGATCGGGATCAGTTCGACTTTCTTGCCCGGATTGTTCTTCTCGAAGTCCTTCTTCACGGACTCCAGATAGTTGTCCTTGAAACGGATCTTGTTGTCCGTCGATCTGTTGTAGGCGACCTTGATGGTGTCCGGATCACTGCCGGACCCGCCGCCGCACGCCGTGAGCGCACCGGCGGCGAGGACCGTGACGAGGAACAGTGGGGCGGTGGGGCGCACGGGCACGACCTCCTCATTTGGCCACGAAGGGCTGCCCGGCGACCGTAGGACCGCGTCAATCTCAAGGTCAATCCCCGTGCAGCGCTCACTCCGTCCGGGGCACGAGCGGGCTGACCTCGGCGGCCGTGAAACGGATGAAGCCCTCCGGGTCCGGTTCGTCGGGCGTCGGCTGGAGGACCACGGTGTCGGCTCCGGCCTCCACGAGCGCCCGCACGGCCTCGGCGACGGCGGCGGCCGGGCCCGCGACACCGTGCGGCAGACCGGTGACTTCCAGCTCGGCCCGCAGCCGCTCGGCGCCGCCCGGACCGGTCGCCGTGTGGAGGTAGACGACCACCGGATGATGGCCGCCGCGGCCGGCCGACTCCCGCCCCTCCGCGATGAGTCGGCGGGAGCGGCGAACCTCGTCGGGCGTCGTGCCGCCGGTCAGGATGGTGCCGTCGGCGGCCTCGCCCGTCAGCCGCATCGTGCGCGGTCCGGTGGCCCCGGCGAACACGGCGGGCGGCGCGGGCACGGTGGGCGGCGGCCAGTCGAGGGCGACGGCGTCCAGCTTCACGTACCGCCCGTCCGTGGTCACCCGCTCGCCCGCCAGCAGCGCGCGCAGCGCCACCAGATGCTCGCGGAGCAGCGTCACGGGGGACTCGACGCGCGAACCGGTCTGCGCCATCCAGTCCTGGACGCCGTGGCCGACCCCGAGGATCGCCCGCCCCGGGAACAGCCGGTGCAAGGTGGCGGCCTCCATGGCCGTCAGCGCGACATTGCGCAGCGGTACGGGGAGCAGACCGACCCCGACGCGCAGCCGATCGGTCCAGGCCAGGGCGGCGGAGGCGCTGGCGATACCGCTCTCCAGGAAGCAGTCCTCCCAGAGCCACAGCTCGTCCAGGCCCGCCTCGTCCGCGGTGCGGGCGATATCGCGGAGTCGCTCGGGGGGAAGTTGGGGGCGGAAGACCGCGCCGAGAACAGTCATGGAGGCATTGTTCACGGCGTGAGGGTGCCCTCACCAGTGGGTTGACCGGCGGCGGCGAGTGGCTCGGCGGCCGGGACTCCGCGCAGCGATCGGTGTCGCGAGTGGTCTCGCGATCGGTGTCGCGATCGGCGCGGTCGGTGTCGCGGCCGGTCGTGCCGCCGGTGCCGTGCCGCTACCGGGTGGAGACGATCCACCGGTACTGGAGCTCGGGGCGCCCGATCTGGCCGTACTGCGGGCTGCGGTCCGCCTGCCCGGCGCCCACCAGATGCTCCAGATAGCGGCGCGCGGTGATCCGCGAGATACCGAGGCGCGCCGCGGCCTCCGTGGCCGTCAGCCCCGCCCGCTCGTCCCGGAGCGCCCGCGTCACCGACTCCAGCGTCGGCCCGCTGAGCCCCTTCGGCAGCGACGCGGGCTGTGGCGCCCGCAGCGCCCCGAGGGCCCGGTCCACCTCGTCCTGGCCGCTGGCCTCACCGGCGGCGGCCCGGAACTCGGCGTAACGGCTGAGCCTGTCGCGGAGCGTGGCGAAGGCGAAGGGCTTGAGCACGTACTGCACGACGCCCAGCGACACCCCTTCGCGTACGACGGTGAGATCGCGCGCCGACGTGACGGCGATGACGTCCGCGTGGTGGCCGGCGGCCCGCAGGCTGCGCAGCAGCTGCAGCCCGTGCCCGTCCGGCAGATACAGGTCGAGGAGGATCAGATCGATCTCGGTGCGGTCCAGCAGCCGGCCCGCCTCGGCGCGGGAGTGCGCGACGCCGGCCACCGTGAAGCCCGGGACACGGCCCACATACAGCTGATGGGCGTCGGCGGCGACGGGGTCGTCCTCGACGACGAGTACGCGAATGGGGCGGGAGCCGCCGTCTGCCTTCCCGGTCATGATCCGCCGCGCTCCCCACCGTCGGTCGTGGCACCGGCCATCGACTCTGCCGCATCCGGGGCCGCGCCGACACCTGAGGCCGCGCCGACAGCCGGGTGCGCGGGTGTACGCGCGCCCGCGCCCGGCTCGGCGCGCGTGCCGAGCGGCAGCCGTACGGTGAACTCCGCCCCGCCGTCCCGCCCCGGTGTCAGCTCCACCGTGCCGCGCGCCCGGTGCACCGCCTGCCGTACGAGGGCCAGCCCGAGCCCGCGCTCCGCGCCCCTCGTCGACCAGCCGCGCCGGAACACCTCCTCGATGTCGCCGGGGGCGACGCCCGGCCCCGTGTCGCGCACCCGCAGCAGCAGCAGCTCGCCGTCCTCGACCAGTGCCGTGACGGTGACCCGCGCGTCGTCCGTGCCCTGGGCGGCGTCCATCGCGTTGTCGATCAGATTGCCCAGCACCGTCACCAGATCGCGGGCGGCCAGCGACGGTGGCAGCACCCCGTCGTCGATACGGCTGTCCTCCGCGAGCACCAGCTCCACCCCGCGCTCGTTCGCCTGCGCCGCCTTCCCCAGCAGCAGCGCCGCCAGCACCGGTTCGCCCACCGCGCCGACGACCCGGTCCGTGAGCACCTGTGCCAGCTCCAGCTCCGCCGTGGCGAACTCCACCGCCTCGTCCACCCGCCCCATCTCGATCAGCGACACGACCGTGTGCAGCCGGTTCGCCGCCTCGTGCGCCTGGGAGCGAAGCGCATGGGTGAATCCGCGCTCCGAGTCCAACTCGCCCGACAGTGCTTGCAGTTCGGTGTGGTCCCGGAGCGTCGCGACCGTACCGCGCCGCTCGCCGCCGATCACCGGACGGGTGCTGACGACCACGATCCGGTCGGCCGTCATATGCACCTCGTCCACGCGCGGCTCCGACGCCAGGAGCGCGCCGACGAGCGGGGCGGGCAGCCCCAGCTCGTCGATGTTCCGGCCCACGGCGCTGTCGTCGAGACCGAGGAGCTCCTGGCCGCCGTCGTTGATCAGCGCGATCCTGCGCCGTCCGTCCAGCATGAGCAGTCCTTCACGCACCGCGTGCAGCGCCGCCTCGTGGTAGTCGTGCATCCGGCTCAGCTCGCCGGCGTTCATCCCGTGCGTGTGCCGGCGCAGCCGCGCGTTGATGACGTAGGTGCCCACCCCGCCCAGCACGAGGGCGCCGCCGGCCGCCAGCGCGAGGATCTTGACCTGCCCCTCCAGCTGGCTGGATATCCGGTCGACGGTGATGCCGACGCTGATCAGCCCGGTGATCCGCCCGTCGTCCTTGATCGGGGTCACGGCGCGGGTGGAGGGGCCGAGCGTCCCCGTGTAGGTCTCGGTGAAGGTCTTGCCGAGCAGCGCGGGCTCGGTGGTGCCGATGAAGGGCAGCCCGATCAGCTCGGGATTGGGGTGCGTCCAGCGCGTCCCGTCCGGCTTCATGATCGTGACGAAGTCCACGCCGGTGTCGACCCGTACGTGCTCCGCGTAGGGCTGGAGCGCGGCGGACGGGTCGTCCGACCTGATGGCCTCCCGTACGGACGGGGAGTCGGCCATCGCGCGCGCCGTGGCCGTCACCTGCCGCTCGGCGGTCTCCTCGGCCTGGGCCCGGTCCGTGAAGTACGCGAACAGCGCGCATCCAGCCACGACGGCAGCGACCAGCACGACCTGCATCGCGAAGAGCTGGCCTGCGAGGCTGCGAGGGCGGGGTAGCTGCATGGCACAAGTCTGCCTGGCCGAAATCGTATGAACGAAATGCACGTAAGGGTGACCGGTGTCACAGGCTGATGGATAGTCGCCGGGACCCCCTCGGGACGGGAGGGTCACGTAGGGACAAACGAGTCAAGGAGGACCCGTGGCCGCTACTCGGGACCGTACCCATTATCTGTATCTGGCCGTGATCGCCGCTGTGATTCTCGGAATCACGGTCGGATTCGCTGCCCCGGGGGTGGCCGTCGAGCTGAAGCCCATCGGGACCGGCTTCGTCAACCTCATCAAGATGATGATTTCCCCGATCATCTTCTGCACCATCGTTCTCGGTGTCGGATCCGTCCGCAAGGCCGCCAAGGTCGGCGCGGTCGGCGGTCTGGCCCTCGGCTACTTCATGGTCATGTCGACCGTCGCCCTGGCCATCGGCCTCGTCGTCGGCAACATCCTGGAGCCCGGCGCCGGCCTGCAGATCACGGACGCGACGGCCGACGTCGGCGCGGCACAGGTGTCCGGCGACGCCGAGAGCACCGCCGAATTCCTGGTCGGCATCATCCCCACGACGCTGGTCTCCGCCTTCACCGAGGGTGAGGTGCTCCAGACGCTGCTCGTGGCGCTGCTGGCGGGCTTCGCCCTCCAGGCCATGGGCCGCACCGGCGAGCCGATCCTGCGCGGCATCGGGCACATCCAGCGCCTCGTCTTCCGCATCCTCGCGATGATCATGTGGGCGGCGCCCGTCGGTGCCTTCGGCGCGATCGCGGCGGTGGTCGGCGAGACCGGCATGGACGCGCTGAAGTCGCTCGCGGTCATCATGATCGGCTTCTACGTGACCTGCGGGCTGTTCGTCTTCGTCGTACTCGGCGTGCTGCTCAAGCTCATCACCGGCATCAACATCTTCTCGCTGCTGAAGTACCTGGCGCGTGAGTTCCTGCTGATCGTGTCCACCTCCTCGTCCGAGTCGGCGCTGCCGCGGCTCATCGCGAAGATGGAGCACCTGGGTGTGAGCAAGCCCGTCGTCGGTATCACCGTGCCGACCGGCTATTCCTTCAACCTCGACGGGACGGCCATCTACCTCACGATGGCGTCGCTGTTCATCGCCGAGGCGATGGGGGACCCGCTGGCCATCGGTGAGCAGATCGGTCTCCTCCTCTTCATGATCATCGCGTCGAAGGGTGCGGCGGGTGTCACCGGCGCCGGCCTCGCGACCCTGGCGGGCGGCCTTCAGTCGCACCGGCCCGAACTGGTCGACGGTGTCGGCCTGATCGTCGGCATCGACCGCTTCATGAGCGAGGCGCGCGCCCTGACGAACTTCGCGGGCAACGCGGTCGCCACGGTCCTCGTCGGCACGTGGACCAAGGAGATCGACCGGGCCAGGGTGGACGAGGTGCTGGCGGGCCGGCTGCCGTTCGACGAGAAGACGCTGGTCGACGACCACGCGCCGGCCGGTGACGACGGTCCGAGCCTCACGAAGGACTCCGACGGTCCCTCGGACCTGCCGGAGCAGCGCGACACGGACGGGACGCCGGCGAAGGTCTGACCGGGGTTCCGCGGCCGGTCGACCGCGTGACCGATTGGCCGCATCACCGCATCACCGCATGACCGTTTGGCCCGGGCCGGGGGTTGATCCCCCAACTCTCCGGCCCTTCGAATGACCGGCCCGTACGGAGACGTCCGTACGGGCCGGTCATTTCCCTGTCCCGCGGGCTCAGCCGTACGGGATCCGGACGACCGACTGATTGCCGACGCCGAGTGTGCTGGCGCCGTTGCCGATGGCGTTCCAGACCTCGATCCGCACCTTGCCGTTGACGAGGTCGCCGTGCGAACCGGTCGACGACTTCAGCCCTCTGGCCTGCGTGTAGTGCTCGAAACCGGGTGCCGGATCCGTGGCGAAGTAGTTGTACGTCTCCGTACGGTCCCAGGTGCCGTCGCCCGTACGGTCGTAACTCACCCTCACCTGCTGGCCGTTGGCCACCGTCGTACCCGCGTCGACGAAGAGGTCGAACTGTGTCGACCCGCCGTTGTGGGCGCGGGTGATCCCGCCCGAGGTGAAGACCTGCGGGTTGTACGGCGTCCCGTCGCGGTTGCCGCCGCCCGCCGACACGAGTGTGGCGTTCGCGCCCGAGGTGGCGGCGTCACCGAGGCCGCCGCCGGTGCGGGCGTACAACTGCGAGGACCCCGACGGCGGTGGATCGGTCGGCGGGTCGGTCGGGCCGGAGCCGCCACGGGTCCAGACGCCGACGTAGTCGACGAGCATCGGCCGCCCCGGCACGGTGGCCGGTGTCGGTGTGGGCCCGCCGAGCGCGTCCGGGAAAGCGCCGCCGATCGCGACGTTGAGCAGGATGAAGTATCCCGCGTGCTCCGTCATATTGGCCCACGTCGTCGCGTCCAACTGGCTCTGGGTGACGGTGTGGTAGAGCTGGTCGTCCACGTACCAGCGCAGCGCGTTGGGTGAGCTGGAGCGGTCCCACTCGAAGCGGTAGGTGTGGAACGCCGACTGGCAACTCGCCCCGGGGCAGGGGCGGCTGGCGCCGAGACCGGTGGTCTCGTTGCAGGGGCCGCCGGGGTTCACACCGCAGTGCAGCACCGCCCAGACGGAGTTGATCCCGTTGACGTTCTCCATGATGTCGAACTCGCCGATGGCGGGCCAGTTCCAGTAGTTGCCCCGGTAGGGCGCGCCGAGTGCCCAGAAGGCGGGCCAGTAGCCGGCCGCGGCGGCGCCGGTCACGTTCGGCATCTGAATCCGGCCCTCGATGCGCAGGGTGCCGCCGGCCGGTGCCTTGAAGTCGGCGCGTTTCGTCTCGACGCGCGCCGAGGTCCAGTTGCCCGCGCCGTCCCGGAGCGGGGTGATCTTCAGGTTCCCGTTGCCGTCGAGGCTCAGGTTCTGGGCGTTCGCGGTGTAGTTCTGGATCTCGCCGGTGCCCCAGTTGCCCGGACCGCCGGGGTAGCCGTGCCCCGTGTCGATCTGCCAGTTGGCGGCGGACGGCGGGGCGCCGTTCCCGCCGTTGAAGTCGTCGCTCCACTGGAGGTTCCAGCCGGGCGTGGGCGGTACGTCGCCACGGGCGGTGCCGGCGCTTGTCAGACCGACGAATCCGGCGACGGCGACGGACATCGCGAGGAAGACGGCGAGGAGGGGGGTGCGGACTGTGGGTCTCTTTCCGGTGCGGCTCGTTCTCAAGGAACACCTCCGGTGTGGATGGTGCCGAGATGGGTCGTACGGGGAGCTGAGAGCGCTCTCAACTCTGTTGTTTAGATGAACCCCGAGTGCCCGTCAATGACCTGAGCGCGTCGACTTCCCGAAGCCCCGGCCCACTGCCGCGCGGCTACCTCTCGCCGTCGAGTCCGCGCGCGTAGAGCGCGGCGACGGACCGCGTGACGGCGGCGAGCGTCCGCATGTACTCGTACGCGTGCAGGGGCTAAGTACCGGCGTCCGGCCGCTCGCGCCGGTCGAGCAGCCGTTAGGCGATCCGGTGGAGCTCCCGTACGGGCGCGATGTCCGTGTCGCCGAGATCCTCCAGCAGCAACAGACCGAGATGCCCTTGCAGTTGGCGCGTGGTCGTGTCCGTCCAGGACCGCTCGGGAAGGGCGATCCTGCGGGCGAGCGCCTGCTCGACGGTCCGGGAGATGGTCAACAGGTCGACGGGCGGCGCGACGTCTCCGGTCTCACTCATCGCGCCTCCCGCCCACACGGAGTTGTACGGCTCCGGGGCCGGTCCCACTCAACCCCCCGAAAGAATTCTTCCCGGCCGCGCGGTGCGGCGGCCGGTGTCGCTCAGCCGAGCGCGGCCTGGAGGCGCTCGCGCGTGGCGACCGCGCGCGGGTCGTCGTAACCGCGGAGCAACTCCAGGGCCGCGGCCAGGTGCCCGGCCGCAGCCCGCGGATCGGATTCCGCGACCGCCCCGGCGAGCCCATCGAGCGCGACGGCCTCGTGCCACCCGTCGCCCAGCTCCCGGTGCGCCTGGGCTGCCCGGCGATGGAACTGCGCGGCCTCCACGAGCCGTTCCAGCGCGTGATAGGTCTGCCCGGCCCCGTACCAGGCGAGAGCTTCGCGGCTGCGGTTGCCGAGGCGGCGGTGGAGTGTGGCCGAGCGCTGGTAGGAGGTGAGGGCGTCGTCGTACTTGCCGAGAGAGCGCTGGGCGTCGCCGAGGGTGATGAGCCAGTAGCCCTCCAGACGGTCGTCGCGCAGGGGCAGCGCGATGTCCAGCGCCTGCTGGGCGGAGAGCAGGGCCTCTTCCGGCCTGCCCTCCTCCAGCTGGAGACAGCTCACGACCCGCAGGATGTTGCCCTCACCCCGCGGATTGTCCAGGCCGCGGTGCGCCGCCAGCGCCTCTTGGGCGACGGCCGACGCCTCGGCCGGCCGGCCCGCGTTGTAGTGGGCGGATGCCAGGTTGGACAGGGCGATCGCCGCCCATGGCGCCGAGTCCGCCTCTTGGAAGAGCGGAATGGCCTGCGCGAAGTGTTCGGCGGCGTCGGTGAATTGACGCCTGCGAAGATGCACGAGGCCGATCAGATTCAGTGAGGTCGCCTCGCCGACGGGATCGCCGGTCTCACGGCGGATCTCCAGTGCGCGCCGGTGGCACTTCAGCGCCTCGAAGAGCAGGTCCACGCGGACGTTGTCCCTGCCGAGGTCTGTGAGGAGCCGGGCCTCGGCCGCAAGGTCGCCCGATCGCCGGGCCGCCTCCAGCGCGATGTCGCCGATCGCCAGCCAGTCGCCGACCGGCGCCGAGGAGGGACGGGCGGTCCAGGCGGCGACCGCCAACTGCCAGGCCCGCCGGTCGTGTGACCCGGCCGCGACGCGGATCGCCCGGAGGAGGTTGGTGTGCTCGCGTTCAGCCCAGTCCAGGGCGGAGTCGTAGTCGGCGAACGCCGAGGGAGGCACGTCGTCACCGGGAGGCGCGAGCGTCACCTGCCGCTCGTCGGGGCTGATCCAGCTCCGGGCCGCGTCCGCACCGTGCAGATACCAGTCCAGTACGCGGTGGAGTGCGGCTTCCCGCTCCCCGGAAGGCTCCTCGTGGTGGGCCTGATCGGTGGCGTAGGCACGAAGCAGGTCGTGGAACTGGTAGCGGTCGGGGCCCATCTGTTCCAGCAGATGGGCGTTGACCAGGGAGTCGAGCAGTTGCCGGGTCCTGCTGACGGGCGCCCCCGCGAGCGCGGCGGCGGCCTGCAGCCCGAATTCGGGACCCGGATGCATACCGAGCAGCCGGAACAGCCGCGCCGCCTGCTCCGACAGGGCGCGATAGGACCAGGCGAACACGGTGCGGACCGCCTCCGCCTCCTCGTCGTCCCCCGTGCTCAGCGCGTCCCACAGAGCCGACTCGTCCCGCAGATCGGCGATCAGGTCATCGAGCCGCAGATGGGGACGGCTCGCCGCGCGCTCGGCGGCGATACGCAGCGCGAGCGGCAACCGCGCGCAGAGTTCGGCGAGTTCGGTCAGTTTCTCCAGGTCGTCCGCCGGGCGGTAGCCGGCGGTGACGGTCCGGAGCAGAGACACCGCCTCGGCCTGCGGCAGTGTGCCGAGCGTGAGCCGGCGGGCGCCGTCGCGGACGGCCAGCCCGGAGAGCCGGCTCCTGCTGGTGACGAGGACCAGGCACCCCGGTCCGCCAGGCAGCAGCGGCCGGACCTGTCCGGCGGTGGAGGCGTTGTCCAGCAGGACGAGCATCCGGCGATTCGCCAGGAGCGAGCGGTACAGGGCCGCCGCGGCGTCGATGTTCTGGGGCACGGACTGTGCCGGGACGCCGAGGGCGGAGAGGAACCGGTGCAGGGCCTCCTGCGCGGTGACCGGTTCTCCCGGGTCGTACCCGCGCAGATTGACGTAGAGCTGTCCGTCGGGGAATCTGGCGCGCGCGTGGTGCGCCCAGCGCAGCGCGAGCGAGGTCTTGCCCGCGCCGGCCGTGCCGGCGATGACACAGACGGAGATGACCAGCGGGTCGCCGTTCTCCCCGGCCACGATGGCGTTCAACTCGTCCAGTTCATGGACGCGGTTGACGAAGCCTTTCACATCGGCGGGGAGTTGGCGAGGCTGCTGGCCTTCCGGTGGCCCGCCCTCCCTGCTGTCCCTGCCGTGGAAGTGAATGCCGCCGCTGACACTTCCGGCCTGCACGACATCGTGCGACGACCCCGACAGGTCGTTCGCGGACCTGCCGGGGCGCTGCTCGTCGTTACCGTTCTCGCTGATCGTCTACTCCGGCAGGCTCGTCGGTGCGGGAAGGTGGGCCACGGCCCGTTCGAAGTACGACGCGATGTCTTCGCCCGACTCGTAGAGCGACTTGATGTAGTGCTCCCATTCGGCCACCACGCCGGGCTCCGTGAAGCGGACCGCTCCCTGTGGCTCGCCCGCGTCGGAGTAAAGGATGCTGAAGAGTGTCCGGCCGCCGAGCACCACGAGTTCCGGCAGTGGCCTCGATCTCTCGACAGCAAAGACTGATTCGGCGCTCACGACGCGCACACGCGCGCCGAATTGCGCCTGCTGCCGCAGTGAGTGCAATTCCCACTGGAGATAAGGGGTCAGTGGCTCCTCGACCACGCGAACGCGGTGAAATACATGACCCTGGCGTTCGTCCTTCCGCGCTGCCGCCGCCAGGTCGTCGCGGCGTTCCGCCATGAGCCGCAGCGATTCCTCCCATTGGCCACGGCGAAGGGCGTCACGGCTCGGGCTGCCCTGCTCCTCGAAATGCTGCCGCCTCTCCAGCTTCCAGGAGTCCGCGTCGCGGAGTGCGGCGCTGCGCTCGCGGAAGTCCTTGCGGTACGCCTCGCGGACGAGCCGCTCGCCCCGCTCCTCCAGGAGTGCGGGCGCGTACGTCTCAGACATCGGGGATGTCCGCCTTCGCCGCACTCAAGGTGCTTCCGGGAATGACCACCAGGCGCTCGTCGGGAGCGAGTGTCACTCCTCGTGGGAGACGCGGAGCGTAATGGTTTGTCAGATCCCGGCCGATGACCGCGATGTCGCCGTTGTCGAGCTGCCAGATGTCGGGGCACTCGTCGTTTCCGTCCGAATTCCCCAGCGCTACCGGCGACTTGCCGAGGCGCCGCTCGAATAAGGCGGACGGATCTGCTTCCCAGGCACGGGCCATGCCTACCTCCACGCGATGTGGTCGAGAATGCTGACGCACCACATTTTATGGTCAATCGATTACGGAGAGCAATCAATGGCGTCGGTTTTGCGCCAGCCCTCAGGCGTATCAGTCGCTTGACACAGTTACGTCGAGTCGGCAGATTGTATCAGAGGGCTGACACGCTTTACGCTGTTTCGGGGAGGGAGCCCGTATGTCCGATTCCGGTGTTCCGGTGCGGAGTTGGCGGGACTGGGCCGACGCTCCCCTCCGCTGGGCCGGCCCCCTGGCCGGTCTCGGGATCAATCAGGCCGTCGCCTTCAGTTCCGAGCCCGACGTCAACCTCCTCTACGCCATCCCTGTCTTCGGGCTCTGCTCCGTCGCCGGAGTGCTGCTCGCCGATCTCGTCGTGCGGCCCCGGCAGCGCGGTGTGCGGGAGGCGGGGGTGGTGCGGCGGCGGGTGCGGGACCAGATACCGCGGGCGCTCGCCGCGTCCCTCGGCGCGCAGGCCGTGTTCCTGGTGGTCCCGCTGGCCGTCTCCGTCGCCACCGCGTCCGCCGACGAGGCGGGGCGGGTAGGGAGGGCGCTGGCCGGGAGCTGTCAGGGGGACGCGTACGTGGTCGGTCCCTGGCCGGGGCCGTACTACGCATGGCCCGTCCTCGGCGGCCTCGGCGCCGGAAGCGTCGTCTGCGCGCTGACCCTGCGGCGCGTCACCGCGCGGGCGGGCGACGACGGGCGGCGGCGGGTCAGGGCGTGGGCGACCATCGGGGCGTGGGGCGTGTTGGTGGCCGCACCGCTGTTCGCCGTATCGTCGACCATGGCCGTGGCCCTGTACACCCTCCCCTGCGGCGGGTGGGCCATCGGCCTCGGCGCGGTGAGCCTGACGATCGTCGCGTTCGTCTCCGCCGTCACGGCCGGCTGGTGCCTCGTCGCCATGCTCGTACCGCGCGCCCACATCGAGGAGAGGCCATGACCGCCGGCGGGCTCAGCATCCGGGTGGATTCAGGCGCCCCCGTCCCGCCGTTCGAGCAGATCAGGAGACAGCTCGCGGATCTGATCTCGGTGGGGCGCCTGCGCGAGGGCGACCGGCTGCCCCCCGTACGGCAACTCGCCTCCGACCTCGGACTCGCCAACAACACCGTCGTCCGGGCCTACCGCGAGCTGGAGTCGGCGGGGCTCGTGCACAGCAGACGCGGTTCCGGTACGCGCGTGGCCGCCGCCGCTGCGGGCGCGGTCGACGACCACGCCAGGGCCAAGCTCGCCGAGCGCGCCCGCGACTTCGTGACCGCCGCGCGGCTGCTCGGCACCAGCGACGAGGACGCGCTGGCCGCGGTCCGGCACGCGCTCGCGTCCGGCGAGGGAACGTAGGATCCGTCGTTGCCTTGACGTCGGCGTCAAGGATTACCGTCGTGGACATGCGTATCGGTGAGCTGGCGGAGCGGGCGGGGACCAGTACCCGCACTCTGCGTTACTACGAGTCCCGCGGGCTGCTGCCCGCCCGGCGTGCGGGCAACGGCTATCGCACGTACGACGAGGACGATCTGCGGCTGATCCAGCAGATCCGGACCCTGCAGGATTTCGGGTTCGACCTGGAGGAGACGCGGCCGTTCGTCGAGTGCCTGCGGGCCGGGTATCCGGCCGGGGACTCCTGTCCTGCCTCGCTCGACGTGTACCGCGGCAAGCTCGCCGAACTGGACGAGCTGATCGGCCGGCTCGGGTCGATACGGGCCCAGGTCGGCGAGCAGCTCGCGCAGGCGCAAGCGGCCCAGGCCGAGGCCGAGGCCGCTCGGGGCATCGGGCCGGCGCCGTTGTGCGAGCTCACCATCCACCAGCTCCGCGAGGGAGAAGACACATGATCCAGGCAGAGGGCGTCGCCGCGGTGACGGACGCGACCTTCGACGACGAGGTACTGAAGGCCGGGCTCCCGGTGCTGGTGGAGTTCACCGCCGACTGGTGCCCGCCGTGCCGCCAGCTCGCGCCGGTGCTCAGCGCCGTGGCCGAGGAGGAGGCGGCGCGGCTCAAGGTCGTCCAGCTCGACGTGGACACGAACCCGGAGACCATGAACCGCTACGGCGTCCTCGCGATGCCGACGCTGCTGGTCTTCCGCGCGGGCGAACCGGTGAAGTCGATGGTCGGCGCCCGCCCCAAGCGCCGGCTGCTCCAGGAGCTGGAGGACGTCCTCTAGACATCCGGCCCGGCCCACGCGCCCCGCGACCCGGCGACCCACACCCCGCGCACAAAAATACCCCGCACCGAATTGACGGTCGGGGTATTGCTCTGCGTATATTTGGTGTTTCGGCTTTCTCGTTCTTGGCAGCCGAAATCAACTCACAAGGCAAAGAGTATCGGACAGGGGCTGAATTGTCAACCGAGGAATTGCGGAGCGAACAGCAATTCGTCTCGCTCCTCCATGAGCGTCTCGACGCGCTCCGGGAGCAGGCCGAAGACGCCGTGCGGACGTCGATCGGGCAGGTCAGCACGGGCCGACAGGCCATGGTGGAGCGGGACATCAGGGTCGCCGAGCACTCCGGCACCGTCACCACGCTGAATGCCGTGGAATCCGGGCTCTGTTTCGGCCGTATCGATCTCGACGACGGCGTCACCCATCGCATCGGCCGCATCGGAATGCGCCAGGACGACGCGGAACACACTCCGCTGCTCATCGACTGGCGCGCTCCCGTCGCCCGCCCTTTCTATCTCGCCACCGGCTATTCGACGATGGGTCTGCGCCGCCGCCGGCACATCACCACCGAGGGGCGGCGGGTCACCGCGCTCCACGACGAGATCATGGATCTCAGCGACACCACCCGCACCGGCCACGAGGACCCGGACGGCGACGCCGTGCTGCTCGCCGCGCTCGACTCGGCCCGCACCGGGCGGATGAGCGACATCGTGCGGACCATCCAGGCCGAGCAGGACCGCATCATCCGCGCGCCCTACCGCGGGGTCCTCGTCGTGGAGGGCGGGCCCGGGACCGGCAAGACCGCCGTCGCGCTGCACCGGGCCGCGTATCTGCTGTACGCGCACCGCGAAAGGCTGGCGCGCCGTGCCGTGCTGATCGTCGGGCCCAACCCCGCTTTCCTCGGGTACATCGGCGAGGTGCTGCCCTCCCTCGGCGAGACCGGCGTGCTGCTGGCGACGACCGGCGAACTCTTCCCCGGCGTACGGGCCACCGCCACCGACACGCCGGCCGCCGCGGCCGTCAAGGGCCGCGCGGAGATGGCGGACGTGCTGGCCGCCGCGCTGCGCGACCGGCAGTCGGTGCCCGATCCGCACATCGAGATCGAGCACGACGACGGAACGCTGTATCTGGACCGCGCGATGGCCGAGGACGCGCGAGCCCGCGCCCGTGACACCGGCCTCCCGCACAATCTCGCCCGGCCGCACTTCGCCTTCTCCGTCATCGACTCCCTCACCGAGCAGCTGGCCGAGCGGCTCGGGGCCGACCCGTACGGCGGCCCGAACCTCCTCGACCCCACGGACGTCGCACAACTCGGCAAGGCGATCGCCACCAGCCCGGCCGTGCAGTCGGCGATCGACGAGCTGTGGCCCACCCTCACCCCGCAGGACCTCGTCGCGGACTATCTGACCGAGCCGACCCATCTCCCCGACGGGGACGGCGAGTTGATCAGGCGGCCGGTGAGCGGTGAAGGACACTGGACGGACTCGGACGTCCCTCTCCTCGACGAGGCGGCCGAGCTGCTCGGCGAGGACGACGCCGCCGCGCGCGCCGCGGCCGAGGCCGAACGGCGCGAGCGGATCGAGTACGCCCAGGGCGTGCTGGAGCTGAGCTACGGCTCCCGTACCTATGAGTTCGAGGACAAGGACGAGGAGGACGCGGAGGTCCTGCTCGCACACGACCTCATCGACGCCGAACGCCTCGCCGACCGCCAGGAGGAGACCGACACCCGCAGCGCCGCCGAACGCGCCGCCGCCGACCGCACCTGGGCCTTCGGCCACATCGTGGTGGACGAGGCGCAGGAACTGTCCGCGATGGCCTGGCGGTTGCTGATGCGCCGCTGCCCGGCCCGTTCCATGACGCTCGTCGGCGACCCGGCGCAGACCGGGGACGTGGCCGGCTGCGACTCCTGGCAGCAGATCCTGCGGCCGTACGTGGGTGAGCGCTGGGAGCACGTACGGCTCGGCGTCAACTACCGTACGCCCGCCGAGATCATGGCCGTCGCCGCCGAGGTGCGGCGACTTGTGGACCCGGAGTTCGAGCCCCCGAGTTCGGTCCGCTCGACGGGGGCCGGACCGTGGGTACGGGAGGTGAAGCCGGCCGACCTCGTCCGTACGGCCGCCGCGAGCGCCCTCGAACACGCCGCCTCGCACGCGGCGCGGCACGGCGCGGACGGACGGCTCGCGGTGATCGCCCCCGCCGCGCTGCTGCCCGCGCTCGCCGCCGAACTGCCCGAGGCCTCCTGGGGAGTCGCCCCCGATCTCACCCGGCCGGTCGTCCTGCTCGATCCCCGGCAGGCCAAGGGTCTGGAGTTCGACACGGTGGTCGTCGTGGACCCGGAGGCCGTTCTGGACGGCTCACCGCGCGGCACCAACGACCTGTACGTCGCGCTGACCCGGGCGACCCAGCGACTCGGCATCGTACGGAATGTCACTGTCCCGCCCCGACTCGCCTACGAGAGCGCCACCACCGGGTCCACGGGGTCGTGAACCCCGCCCCCGGACGGGCACGGTCGTCATGTCCACAACGGGGGAGACCTGGGCCGCAGGCAAAGCCGCGGGAAGCGCGGACGCGCCGGCGCCGGCACGGTGGCGGGAGCGCTCGCCGTGGCGGCGACGGTCGTCGCGCTCCTGCTGTCCGTGCGGAACGTCCCGGCGTGCGTCCCGGCGCCCGCCGGGACGCACGCCGGGAAGCGGCACACCGGCTCATCCTGCTGAGCGCCGCCGGGCCGGGACGCGCGGGCGCCGGGTCACACCGGCTTCAGCCACAGCGTCGCCAGCGGCGGCAGCGTCAGCTGGATGCTCGCCGGACGTCCGTGCGTGGGGACCGCCTCCGGCTTGAGGGTGTCCATGTTGAACACGTCCCCGCCGCCGTAGCGCCCCGCGTCGGTGTTGATGACCTCCGTCCAGCCCGAGACGCCCTCCGGGACACCGATGCGGTACTGGTGCCGCACCACCGGCGCGAAGTGGGAGACGGCGAGCAGCGGCGCGCCCTGCGCGTCGAAGCGCAGGAACGCGAACACGTTGTCCTCCCCGGCGTCCCCCTCCACCCAGGCGAAGCCCTCGGGGACGGTGTCGCGCTGCCAGAGCGCCGGCGTCCGGCCGTAGACCGTGTTCAGATCGCGCACCAGATCCCGTACACCGCGGTGGTCGGCCTCCGCCGCGTACGACGGGTCCAGCAGCCACCAGTCCGGGCCATGGCTCTCCGACCACTCCGCGCCCTGCGCGAACTCCTGCCCCATGAAGAGGAGTTGCTTGCCCGGATGCGCCCACATGTAGCCGAGGTACGCCCGGTGGTTGGCCCGCTGCTGCCACCAGTCGCCGGGCATCTTGGAGACCAGCGACCGTTTGCCGTGGACGACTTCGTCGTGCGAGATCGGCAGCACGTAGTTCTCGCTGTACGCGTACACCATCGAGAAGGTCATCTCGCCGTGGTGGTACTTGCGGTGCACCGGCTCCTTGGAGACGTAGTCCAGGGAGTCGTGCATCCAGCCCATGTTCCACTTCAGGCCGAAGCCGAGACCGCCGAAGCCGCCGGCGCCGGTGAGGTGCGTGGGGCGGGTGACGCCGTCCCAGGCCGTGGACTCCTCGGCGATCGTGACGACACCGGGGCAGCGGCGGTAGACGGTCGCGTTCATCTCCTGGAGGAAGGCGACGGCGTCCAGGTTCTCCCGTCCGCCGCGCTCGTTCGGTGTCCATTCCCCGGCCTCGCGGGAGTAGTCGAGATAGAGCATCGAGGCGACGGCGTCCACCCGCAGGCCGTCGATGTGGAACTCCTCGCACCAGTACACCGCGTTGGCGACGAGGAAGTTGCGCACCTCGGTGCGGCCGAAGTCGAACTCCAGCGTGCCCCAGTCGGGATGCTCGGCGCGGGAGGGGTCCGCGTGCTCGTACAGCGGCCTGCCGTCGAACTGCGCCAGTGCCCACTCGTCCTTCGGGAAGTGCGCGGGCACCCAGTCCACGATGACGCCGATGCCCGCGCGGTGCAGCGCGTCCACCAGGAAACGGAAGTCGTCCGGCGTGCCCATCCGGGAGGTGGGGGCGTAGAAGCCGGTGACCTGGTAGCCCCAGGAACCGCCGAAGGGATGCTCCGCGACCGGCATCAGCTCGACATGGGTGAAGCCCAGGTCCTTGATGTACGAGGGGAGTTGGAGGGCGAGCTGACGATACGTCAGCCCCGGTCGCCAGGAGTTGAGATGGAGCTCGTACACGGAGAACGGCGCCTCGTGCACCGGCAGGTCGCCGCGGTGCGCCAGCCACTCCTCGTCGTGCCACACATGGTGCGACTCGGTGACGATCGACGCCGTCGACGGCGGCACCTCGGTGCGGCGGGCCATCGGGTCGGCGCGCAGCGTGTGCGTGCCGTCGGGGCGGGCGATGTCGAACTTGTAGAGCGCGCCCTCGCCGACACCGGGTACGAACAGCTCCCACACGCCGGTCGAGCCGAGCGAGCGCATCGGGTAGGCCGTGCCGTCCCAGTAGTTGAAGTCACCGGAGATCCGCACGCCCTGCGCGTTCGGCGCCCAGACGGTGAAGCGGGTGCCCGTGACGCCCTGGTGGACCATCGGGCGGGCGCCGAGCGCGTTCCACAGCTCCTCGTGCCTGCCCTCGCCGATGAGGTGCAGATCGAGGTCGCCGAGGGTGGGCAGGAAGCGGTACGGGTCCTGCACCTCCAGCTCGTCGACCTCGTCGGCGGTGCCCGCGCCCTCCTCGGCCGTGAGCCCGTAGCGCACCAGGAGGGAGTACTCGGGGACCTTGCGCCACGGCAGGACGCCGGAGAAGAACCCGTCGCCGTCGTCGTGCAGTTGGGCCCGCAGGTCCTTCGCGACGACGGTCACGCCCTTCGCGTACGGGCGCAGCGTCCGCAGGACGACGCCGCCCTTGCCGGTGTGGGCGCCGAGCACGGAGTGCGGGTCGTGGTGCGCGCCGCTCAGCAGCCGGTGCCGGTCGGAGTCCGCCAGCGGCGGGGCGGGGTGCACGATATGGCCGCCGGCCTCCTTGCGCGGCTTCGGTGCCTTGGACGGCTTCGACGCGTTCGCGGACCTGTCGCCGGACCTGTCGTCGGACTTGCCGGTGGATTTACCGGCGGCCCTGCCCGCCTTCTCGGCCCGCGCGGCCTTCTCCGGCTTCGCGGCCTTCGCCTCCTTGGCTTCCTTCCCCTCCCTCGCCGGGGGCTCGTCGCGCTTGCCGCGCGCACCGGCGGGGGCCGGGACGCCGTTCGCGGGGCGCTGGGGCTGCGGCTCTGACGGATTCTCGGACGGCGGGCGGGCGGTCACGGGGGCTGCCTCCTCGGCGGGGACGACGGGGGTCTCGGGGCCGATGGGCCGACGGGTCGGCCCTCCGGTCTTCGGTGTCGGCGTTCGGTGTCGCACGATGGATGTCAGGGGCGGTGGCCGGCCAGCCGGTGGATCGCCGCCATCGGGACGGGCAGCCAGTCGGGGCGGTTCCGGGCCTCGTACAGCACCTCGTACACCGCCTTGTCCGTCTCGTATGCCCGCAGCAGCGCGGCGTCCTCACGCGGGTCGGTGCCCGTCGCGTCCGCGTAGCCGTCGCAGAAAGCGGACCGGGCGCGCTCCGCCCAACCGGGGTCCCAGGGCTGGTGGGTGCGGGCGGCGTAGTCGAACGAGCGGAGCATGCCCGCCACATCGCGCACCGCGGGCTGCGGACGGCGGCGTTCGGTGAGGGGCCGGGCCGGCTCGCCCTCGAAGTCGATCAGCGACCACTCGCCGTCCGGTGTCCGCAGCGTCTGACCGAGATGCAGATCGCCGTGCACACGCTGCGCCCGCGTCACGGGACCGCCCCCGGCCTCCGCCCCTTCGTTCGAAGGGCTCCCGGACCGGGCCAGCGCGTCGAATGCGGTACGCAGCCCGCCGACGTGCGGCAGCAGCGCGGGCACGGCCTGCGCGGTCGTGTCCAGCCGCCCGGACATGGCCTCGGCCAGGTTCGCCGTCTGCTGCGGCCCGAGGGAGACGGTCGGCAGCGCGGCGGCCAGCGCCAGGTGCACCTCGCCGGTGGCCCGCCCCAGCGCCCGCGCCTCGTCGGTGAATTCACGCCCGTCGGCCAGCGCGCGCAGCGCGAGCTGCCAGCCGTCCTCGGAGTCGCGGAGGAACGGCTGGAGCACCCCGAGCGTCAGCGACTGCGGCCCCGCCCCGCCGCCCACGTCCGCGCCCACGGCCTCGAACCAGGCGACCGGCGACGGCACCCGCCGGCTGCCCTGACGGGCGAGGGCGAGCGGCAGTTCCAGATCGGGGTGTGCGCCCGGGAAGACCCTGCGGAGGATCTTGAGGATGTACTTCTCGCCGTAGACGAGCGACGAGTTCGACTGCTCCGCGCCGAGCAGTCGCGGCACGAGTCCGGCCGGGATCCCGACGGCGCGGTCGAAGCGCAGCGGGCCCAGGGAGCCGGGGGAGCGCAGCTGCTCCAGCAGCAGATCGGCGAGGCTTGGATCGTGCAGCGCCTCGTAGACGACCCGGCCGGCCAGCGGCCCCTCGTCGACGCGGCCGATACGGGCGGCGGCGAGCTCCGGCGGCAGGGCGGACCGTACGCCGATCAGCAACTGGTAGCAGTCGTCGGTGGGGGCGACCGGGACCGGCGGCGCGTCCGGGGCGGGGGTGGAGCGCTGCTCGACACGGACCAGCAGATGGAGGAGGCCGGGCCCCGCGCCCGAGGTGTCGGGAGGCATCAGTTCGGTGGCGGCCACCGTCGAGAAGCCGGTGATCGGCCGGCCCTTGCCCGCGAACCAGCGCTGCCGCGGCAGCCACTCGTGCAGCAGGGGAGCGAGCGAATCGACCAGTCTCGCGGCTCCGGCGGGTGGTAGCGCCGCGCCGGGGCGTGGTGAGCTCCGGGTGGATGCAGCCTTGGACATGGCATCGCGTCCTTTCCCCGGGCACACCACAGGATGCGCAGAGTGTCCCGGATTGCGGCAACGGAGTCCGGCCTGTGCGGGACGTGTCGGGTGAGGATGGCCCGTACGGACCGAAAGCCCGCCCGGCGCGGGAAGTCCGTCCGGACCGTGAGTCGGTTCGTACCTACGGACTCGATGTCGGTGATGGTGCCCCGTGCGGGGCGGACGTAACCGACCGCCCCGCACCCACGTTCGGGCCGGTCGGCTCCCGCCGGCCCGAAGTGCTCCGCCGTCAGCCCTGCGCGGGGTCCTGCCTGAGCCGGAACCAGTAGAAACCGTGGCCCGCCAGCGTCAGCAGATAGGGCCAGTCGCCGATCGCCGGGAAGCGCACCCCGCCGATAAGTTCGACCGGATGGCGTCCGCTGAACGCGCGCAGGTCCAGCTCGGTGGGCTGTGCGAACCGCGAGAAGTTGTGCACGCAGAGCACCAGGTCGTCGCCGTTGCCGTCCTGCGACGGCGCCTCGCGCAGGAACGCGAGCACCGCCGGGTTCGTCGACGGCAGTTCGGTGTACGAGCCGAGCCCGAAGGCCGGGTTCTGCTTCCGGATCTCGATCATGCGGCGTGTCCAGTGCAGCAGCGACGACGGCGACGCCATCGCCGCCTCGACGTTCGTCACCTGGTAGCCGTAGACCGGGTCCATGATCGTCGGGAGGAAGAGCCGGCCGGGATCGCAGGACGAGAAGCCCGCGTTCCGGTCCGGGGTCCACTGCATCGGGGTCCGTACGGCGTCGCGGTCACCGAGCCAGATGTTGTCGCCCATCCCGATCTCGTCCCCGTAGTACAGGATCGGGGAGCCGGGCAGCGACAGCAGCAGAGCGGTGAACAGCTCGATCTGGTTGCGATCGTTGTCCAGTAGCGAGGCCAGCCGGCGCCGGATGCCGATGTTGGCGCGCATCCGCGGGTCCTTGGCGTACTCCGCGTACATGTAGTCGCGTTCTTCGTCCGTGACCATTTCGAGCGTCAGCTCGTCGTGGTTGCGCAGGAAGATGCCCCACTGGCAACCGGTGGGGATCGCCGGGGTCTTGGACAGGATCTCCGAGACCGGATAGCGGGACTCGCGCCGCACGGCCATGAAGATCCGCGGCATCACGGGGAAGTGGAACGCCATGTGGCACTCGTCGCCGCCCTTGGCGTAGTCGCCGAAGTAGTCGACGACGTCCTCCGGCCACTGGTTGGCCTCGGCGAGCAGCACCGTGTCCGGGTAGTGCGTGTCGCAGATCTCGCGGACCTCGCGCAGCAGCGCGTGGGTGGCGGGGAGGTTCTCGCAGTCGGTGCCCTCCTCCTGGTAGAGGTAGGGCACGGCGTCGAGGCGGAAACCGTCGATGCCCAGGTCCAGCCAGAAGCGCAGCGCCGAGATGATCTCCTCGCGCACGGCCGGGTTCTCGTAGTTGAGGTCCGGCTGGTGCGAGAAGAAGCGGTGCCAGTAGTACTGCTTGCGGACCGGGTCGAACGTCCAGTTGGACGTCTCGGTGTCGACGAAGATGATCCGCGCGTCCGGGAACTGCTTGTCGTCGTCGGCCCAGACGTAGTAGTCGCCGTAAGGCCCGTCGGGGTCCTTCCGCGATTCCTGGAACCAGTTGTGCTGGTCGCTGGTGTGATTCATGACGAAGTCGATGATCACGCGCATGCCGCGCTGGTGGGCGGCGTCGACGAATTCCACGAAGTCGGCGAGGTCGCCGAACTCGGGGAGTACGGCGGTGTAGTCGGAGACGTCGTAACCGCCGTCGCGCAGCGGGGACTTGAAGAACGGCGGCAGCCAGAGACAGTCGACACCGAGCCATTGGAGATAGTCCAGTTTGGCGGTGATGCCCTTGAGGTCGCCGACACCGTCGCCGTTGCTGTCCTGGAACGAGCGCACCAGGACTTCGTAGAAGACGGCTCGTTTGAACCAGTCGGGGTCACGGTCCTTCGCGGGAGTGTCCTCGAACAGGTCGTGGACGGGCTCATTGATGATCATGTTGTGGGTGACCCTCCGATCGGCGGGGACGGTCGCAGAACGACGATGTGCGCGGGTGTCACACCCGGCTCCAGGCGCACGTAGTTGGCCCTGCCCCAGTGGTAGATCTCTCCGGTGAGCTCGTCGCGCACCGGGGCGGTCTCGTGCCAGTCGAGGCCGAGCCGCGGCATGTCCAACGAGACCGTCGCCTCCTGGGTGTGGTGAGGATCGAGGTTCACGACGACCACCACGACATCCGAGCCCGAGCCCGACCGCTTGCTGTACGCGATGACCGTGTCGTTGTCGACGTGGTGGAAGTGGATGTCGCGCAACTGGCGCAGCGCGGGGTGCCGGCGTCTGATCCGGTTGAGCGCGGTGATGAGCGGGGCGATGGTGCGTCCCTCCCGCTCCGCCGATTCCCAGTTGCGGGGGCGCAGCTCGTACTTCTCCGAATGCAGGTACTCCTCGCTCCCGGGTTTCGCCGGGGCGTTCTCCATGAGTTCATACCCCGCGTAGACGCCCCAGGACGGCACCATCGTCGCGGCGAGTACCGCGCGTACCTCGAATGCCGGACGGCCACCCTCCTGAAGATAGGCGTGCAGGATGTCGGGCGTGTTGACGAAGAAGTTCGGGCGCATGTACGACGCGGCCTCGCCCGAGAGCTCGGTGAGGTAGTCGGTCAGCTCCTGCTTGGTGTTGCGCCAGGTGAAGTAGGTGTACGACTGCTGGAAGCCGATCGCGCCCAGGGTGTGCATCATGGCCGGCCGGGTGAACGCCTCGGCCAGGAAGATCACATCGGGGTCGGACTCGTTGATGTCCGCGATCACCCGCTCCCAGAAGACCACCGGCTTGGTGTGCGGATTGTCGACACGGAAGATCCGGACACCGTGGTCCATCCAGTACCGCAGCACCCGGAGGGTCTCCGCGACCAGACCGTCCATGTCGCGGTCGAAGGCGATCGGATAGATGTCCTGGTACTTCTTGGGCGGATTCTCGGCGTACGCGATCGTGCCGTCCGGGCGGTGGTGGAACCACTCGGGGTGCTCCTTCACCCAGGGGTGGTCGGGGGAGCACTGGAGGGCGAAGTCCAGCGCGATCTCCATGCGCAGCGAGGCGGCCTTCGCCACGAAGGCGTCGAAGTCCTCGATCGTGCCGAGGTCGGGGTGGATCGCGTCGTGGCCGCCGTCCGCGGAGCCGATGGCCCACGGGACGCCGACATCGTGCGGACCGGCGGAGAGCGTGTTGTTCGGGCCCTTGCGGTGCGCGGTGCCGATGGGGTGGATCGGCGGCAGATAGACGACGTCGAAGCCCATCGCGGCGACGGCGGGCAGTCGCTCGGCGGCGGTCCTGAACGTGCCGCTGACCGGCGGCTCGCCCGGGGTGACGACCGCGCCCTCGGAGCGCGGGAACAGCTCGTACCAGGCGCCGTACAGTGCCCTTTCGCGTTCCACCAGCAGTTTCACCGGCTTCGAGGACGAGACCAGCTCGCGCAGCGGGTGGCGTGAGAGGGCGTCGTCGGCCTCCGGGGTGAGGGCCGCCGCGAGCCGGGCCGGGCCGGGGCGGCGCTCGTCGCGCAGGGCGTCCACGGCGGCGAGGACGGCCTCGCGGCCGTCCCGCTTGGGGACGCCTGCCGCCGCCCGTTCGTAGAGCGCGGCGCCCTCGGCCAGGACCAGTTCCGTGTCGATACCGGCCGGGATCTTGATCTGGGCCGCGTGGCGCCAGGTGGCGAGCGGATCGCTCCACGCCTCCACCTTGTACGTCCACCGGCCTTCGGATGTCGGCGTGACGTCGGCGCACCAGCGGTCGGTGCCGGGGGCCAGCTCGCGCATCGGGGTCCAGGGGCCGGCCCGGCCGTCCGGGCCCCGCAGGACGACATTGGCGCCGACGGCGTCGTGGCCCTCGCGGAAGACGGTCGCGGTGACCTGGAACGTCTCTCCGCTCACCGCCTTGGCTGGGCGTTTGCCGCAGTTGACGAGAGGGCGTACGTCCAGGACGGGAATGCGACCGATCATGAAATCACCTGAGGGCTGAGCGGGCGTGGCAGGCATGGCGGGTGGAGCTGAATAGGGGCTTTCGCCAGCGTTTGGTGTTATTTGTAGCTGCTCTGTTGGTGACTGGCGGGCTGCGGGCATGGCCGCTCCTGTCCGCGTTCACTCCAATAGCGGTGGTAATCGGGTGAAACGAGCGTGCTTGCCGTGTCTACCGCATGAGCCTTCCCCCGATGCTCCGGTCCACAATCCGCCGCTCCGTTAAGACCTGGGCAACTCTGGGGGCGTTGCCGGAATCGGACAGAAAAAGAGAACGCCCCGTCCCCGCGGGCCGCACGGGAGGCTCCGCGAGAACGGGACGGGATCGGGGGGAGGGGAAGCGGGTGAACCAGGAACAGGGGGCAGGGGCAGGGGGCGAGTGGGGGGTGCCCGGTGGGCGTCAGCTCGCCTCCGTCGACCAGACCTGCCAGGGCTGGCGCGTCACCCACTCGTCCACCGGCGCCGGCTTCAGGGCGAGCGCGTCCGCCGCCCGGCCGCCGTCGCCCGCCATCAGCAGCGGATCGGTGCCCGTCGCCATGTAGTGGTAGATGCCGGCGACCCCGGCCGCCGCCTCGACCCCGGCGACCTGGGACAGCGCCTGCTCGAACACCGTCGGGGGCAGCGGCAGGTACCGCACCTCGCGGCCGAGTCCGGTCGCGAACGCCGAAGCCAGCTCGTCACCGGTCAGCGACTCGCTCCCGCCGATGTCGAAGGTCTCGCCCTCCACGCCGTCCACGGTGAGCGCCGCGAAGACCGCCTCCGCGAGGTCCCGGTGCGAGATCCAGGCCGCGGTGGTGCCGGCGGGCAGCGGATACGCCAGTACGCCTTCGGTGACCAGCGCCGGACCGTTCCACGGGCTGAACAGGTTGTCCAGATAGACCGGCGGCCTCAGCACCACCAACGGCACACCGCTCGCCCGCAGTTCCTCCTCGGCGATCCGGCGCGTCTCGAAGGCGGCCACGTTCGTCGACTGCGCGGGGATACGCGTGTTGGCGTTGTAGACGATGCGCTGGATCCCGGTCTCGCGCGCGGCGGTGGCGATGTTACGGGCGTACCGCCGCACCTGCTCCGTCCCGTACACCAGCGGCATCGTCACGGAGGCGTGCGTCGCGCCCTGCATCAGCCGCCCCACATCGGCGGGATCGGCCAGGTCACCGCCGACGAACGAGGCGCCGCGCAGCGGCGGGCGGTCCGCCTCGGCGGCGCGGGTGAGCGTACGGACCCGCTGTCCGCGTTCGGCCAGCAGACGGGCCACGGCACCGCCCTGGAACCCGGTCGCCCCCACGACGGCGACGCGCATCGGAATCTGATCGGACATGTGTCTGAAGGCCCTTCGGTAGGGTGTGTCTGCTGTCGATGACGGCTCTCTCACAAGGCTGGCGGCGGCAGCTTCGGCCGATCAATTAACAAACCGGGGCGGGGGTTGAAGGATCGTCCATGGAACCGATGGAGCCCATCCAGACCGAAAGTGACGATCTCCTGAGCGAGCTGCTGAAGCCGCTCCGGCTCACGGGGGTCTTCGACAGCCGTTGGCACGTCAGCGCGCCGTGGGCCATCGAGGGCGATGCCGAGCAGAGCTGCGCGATCCTCCACTACATCGTCCAGGGTGGCTGCTGGGTCAGCGGCGAGGGCCAGAAACCGCTGGAACTTCGCGAAGGCGATCTCGCTGTCTTCCCCACCGGCACCGCGCACCGCATCGCCGACCGGGCGGACCGGGGCGGCGGACTGCGCCTCGGCGCCGTACTGCCCGAGCGGCTGCCCGGAACCTCCGGCGAGCTGAAGATCGAGGGCGGCGGGCCGGAGAGCCGGCTGCTCTGCGCCGGACTCCACTACGACGCGAGCGCCGCCACCGGCCTCTACTCGGCGCTGCCGTGGGCGCTGGTCCTGGACCGCACCCAGGTGGACAACGAGCCGCTGCTGCGCGACACGCTGCGGCTGCTGGCCTCGACGCAGCGCCCCGTCGGCCCCGGCGACCGCCTCATCACGCTGCGCGCCTTCGAGATGGCGCTGGTCCTGGCGCTGCGGCCGCTGCTGCGCGAGATCGCGGACAATCCGGCGTCGCTGCCCGTCCTGAACCATCCGGGGATCAGCAGGGCGATGGTGATCATCGCGACGCGGTTCGCCGAGCCGTGGACGATCGAGTCGCTGGCGCGCGAGGTCGGCATGTCCAGGTCGGCCTTCACCGCGGCTTTCCGCGAACTGGTGGGGGAGGCCCCGGCCCGGCACCTGACGGGCCGTCGGATGCAGGAGGCGGCGCGGCTGCTGGGGGAGACGTCGCTGCCGCAGTCGGCGGTGCCGCAGCGGGTGGGCTACCGGAGCGCGGTCGGTTTTCATCTTGCGTTTCGCAAGTGGTTCGACAGGACGCCCGGCGAGTACAGGAGCGGTGCGGTGCCCGCCGCGTAGGGCGCGCCGAGGTCGCGGTCTGGCCGGTTATTAATCACCGCTGGACGGTCGTTCATTGCTGACCTTGCTTGCGCCAGGAAAGGCTCTCAACGTTGGGGGTGCCGTTCCGTTTGTGCCCGGTGTGCCTCGTGTGTCTCGTCCGTCGCACGATTCGTTTTGATCCGTATGAGGAGAAGTGTTGACCAGGTCGGGTCAGGAGTATCTGGAGTCGTTGCGCGACGGCCGTTCGATATGGCTGGACGGCGAGCGGGTCGATGACATCACGCGGCATCCGGCGTTCCGCAACACCGCGGGATCCATCGCCCGGCTCTACGACCTCTCGCACGACTCCGCGCACACGCCGGTGCTCACACGCGACGGCGCGCACCGCGCGTTCGCCGTGCCGCGCGGTTACGAGGACCTGGTCGCGCGGCGGCAGGCGTACAAGGTGTGGGCCGAGGCCGGTTTCGGCTTCCTGGGGCGTACGCCGGACTACATGGCGGGCGGCGCGGCCGGATTCGCCGCGGCGCCGGAAGTCTTCACCACCGACGGCTTCGACGGCGCGGCGAACGCGCTCGCGTACCACCGGCGGCTCGCCGACGGCGACCTGTACCCGACCTTCACGATCACCAACCCGCAGGGGGCGCGGACCCCGTTCGACGCGGCGGGCGGCACGGCGGAGGACGACCCGGTGGTGCGGGTGGTCGCCGAGAAGGACGGCGGGATCGTCGTACGCGGCGCGAAGATGATCGGCACGGCGGCGGTCTTCGGCAACGAGGTGATCGTCGGGACGATCGAGCCGCTCGCGCCGCGGGACGTGGACCGGGCGGTCTGCTTCTCGATTCCCGTCGACACGCCGGGGCTCAGCTTCATCTCGCGCGTCTCGTACGAGGGCCGGGCGCGGAGCGTCTTCGACAACCCGCTGTCGTCGCGGTTCGACGAGAACGACGCGCTGCTCGTCTGCGACGACGTCTTCGTCCCGTGGGAGAACGTGCTCACGTACCGGAACGTCGACGCGAGCTTCGGGATGTGGTGGCGGACACCGGCGTACGTGAACTTCGTGCACCAGGCCGCGACGCGTTTTTGGACCAAGCTCGAATTCCTCGCCGGGCTGGCGATCCTGCTGACGAAGTCCAACGGGACGTACGAACTGCCGCCCGTCACCCAGGCCATCGGCCGGCTGCTGGGCAAGGTCGCCCAGGCGAAGGCGTTCGTGCTGGCCGCCGAGGCGAGCCACGTGGAGGTCGACGGCGGGCGCGGGGGAGTGATGCCGGGCAAGGACATCTCCTTCGCGCAGCGCATCATGGCCGGCGAGCTGTATCCGCAGGCGGTGCAGGAGATCAAGCTCCTGGCGGGCGGCGGTGTGATCCAACTGCCCGCTTCGGGCGAGGACCTGCTCCACCCGGAGCTGGGCCCGCTGGTACGGCGCTACATGCGGGCGCCGGGGCATTCGTCCGAGGACCGGATCAAACTGCTCAAACTCGCCTGGGACGCGCTGGGTTCGGAGTTCGCCTCCCGCCACGAACAGTACGAACGCTTCTACCACGGCGCGCCGCACGTCTACTTGATGCAGCAGGTGTGGGAGGGCGACACGGCGTCCTGCGAACAACTGGCCCAGTCCTGCCTCGACGGCTACACGCTCGGCGGTGAGCCCAAGGCCCCGGACTCCCGATGACCGCGACATGGGGCGAGGACGGCGGGCCCGGGCCCGGCCGGGTCGAGCCCGGTGCGGCCGGTTCGCCAAGTCCGTTCGTCGGGAGCGGTTCTGACGGTCCGTCCCGTTCTCCTGGCTTGGCGGATCCGGCCGCACCGACGGACGGCCGTCAGGGTCCGGCCGATGTGACCGGCGCCTTCGGCCCGGTCGGTCCGGCCGGTTCCGTGGAGTTGGCGTCCGGCGTTCCGGCCGGGCCCGGTGGGTCCCCCGGCTCGGCCGGGGCCCTGTGGCCCGCCGGGTCGGTGCCCGGCGGCGGGGCCGACCTGGCGCGGCGGGGTGGGGCACAGTCTCCCGGCGTCCCGGGGTTTCGCGCCCCCGGCCCCGTGGCGCCGGGATCTCGGCGGAAGGGGGCGCTCGCGCTGGTCGCGGGCGCCCAGTTGCTGCTCATCATGGACACCGCCATCGTCAACGTCGCCCTGCCGTCCATCGGGGCGGATCTCGGGTCCGGGTCCGCCGGGCTGTCCTGGGTCGCCAACGCGTTTCTGATCACCTTCGGCGGGCTGCTGCTCCTCGGCGGGCGCGCCGCCGATCTGCTCGGGTACCGGCGGGTGTTCCTCGGCGGGCTCGGGGTGCTGGGTGCCGCCTCCGCCGCCGGCGGGGTCGCCGGGTCGGTGGAGGTGCTCGTCGCGGCCCGCGCCGCGCAGGGCACCGGGGCCGCGCTCGCCGCCGCGGCCGCCTTCGCCCTGCTGCTCAACCTGTTCCCCGACGGCCCCGACCGCCACAGGGCCCTCGGCGCCTTCGCCGCGATGGGCGGGCTCGGCGGCGTCCTGGGCACCGTCCTCGGCGGCGTACTCACCGACCTGCTCGGCTGGCGCTCCACCTTCTGGCTGAACGTCCTCGGCGCGCTCGTCCTCGCCGTCCTCGCGCTACGGCTCCTCGACGCCAACACCCGCAGCGCCGCACGCGGCTTCGACATCGGCGGCGCGCTCACCGCGACGGCCGGGCTCGGGCTCGTCGCCTACGGTCTCGTCGGCGCGGGCGAGGCCGGCTGGACCAGCGCGCGGACCCTCGGCGCGTTCGCCGCCGGGCTCTTACTCCTCGCGACGTTCGCCGCCCTGGAGAAACGAATCGCCCACCCGCTCGTGCCGCCCGCCGTCCTGCGCCGCCCCGCCCTCCGGCTCGCCAACTGCCTCAGTGCACTCGCCCAGATGGCGCTCTTCCCGATGTTCTTCCTCGTCAGCCTCTACCTCCAGAGCGTCCTCGACCAGACCCCCCTCCACGGCGGACTCGGTCTGCTGCCGCTCTCCCTCGTCGTCGTCGCCACCGCCCCGCAGACCGGCCGCCTCATCCACCGGCTCGGCCTGCGCGCCACGATGACGCTCGGCTTCACGCTCCTGTTCGCCGGCATGCTCTGGCTGGCGCTCGCGCTCGCCGCCGAGGGCACCTTCCTCTCCACCGTCCTCGCGCCCAGCCTCCTGCTGGGCGTCGCGCTGCCGCTCGTCATGGTCACCACCAACGTCGCCGCGACCGCCGGCGCGGCGCCGGGCGAGACCGGGCTGGCCTCCGGACTCATCAACACCAGCCAGCAGTTCGGCTCCGTGCTCGGCCTCGCCGTGCTCGTCGCGGTCGCCACCGCCCGTACCGACGCGCTCGGCGCGGTCGGCGCGGCCGACGAGACCGCGGGCTTCAAGGCCGCCCTCCTCGTCGGCGCCGTCTTCGCCGCCTGCGCCGCGCTGCTCACCCTCCGGCTGCGGCTCCCCGCGCCTGTGTCCGCGCCCCCGCACCAGGACCGGGTCGGCGGCGCCCAGGGGTAGACGCAGGAGGAGGAGCGAGTGCGCAGGCGGGGCAGGGCCCGGTCGACGGTCCAGGTCCGGACAGGGCCAGGGGGGATCGCCGCGAGCGGGCAAGGGGCCGCCGGCCGGTCGGGACGCGCGATCGAGCGCGACAGTGGCCGCGACGGCGGGACGCCGCCCGTCCCGTGTCCCACCACCCACCCGACCCACGCCCGAGGGGGGCACTTCCATGACGCTGTACGACCTAGTCGCGCCCGCGATCGAGGCGCGCTGCGAACCGCGCTACCGAATAGCCGGCATACGCGCGGCCGACCCGCTGGGCGCCGACGCGATAGTCGCCGCCGTACCCGCGATGAACCGGGACGCCGACGTTCCCGCACTCACCCTCGCACTGCGCGCGCTCGTCCCCGATCCCGACCGCACCGCCTCGCTGGGCGTGGTCGACGCGCTCGCCGCCGTACGCGACCTCGGTCTGTTCCTCGGCTCGCTCAAACGGCACGGCGTGGAGCCGCTCGCCGCCGTCCCCGAGGCCCTGCCCGTACTCCAGGAGCTGGGCCGCCGCACCGGCATGGTGCCGCGCGACACCGTGCACCACTACACGACGTGGAATCCGCTCGGCGGACGCCAGCGCATGTACACCGGCGAGAAGATGGAGGGATACCTCCAGGACGCCGTACGGATGGTCTTCCCCGCGCTCGTCGCCTCGCTCGACACCTGCTCGGAGCTGGCCGGGCTGGAGCCGTACGACCCCCGCTTCGCCGACACGCTCGACCGCACGGGTCAGCACGTCCAGGCCATGGTCGACTCCATCGACTTCACGGTCGCGCAGGTCACACCGGACTTCTTCGCGCGCGGACTCCGCCCGTACTTCGAGGAGATCGACGTCGCAGGCCGCGCCTATCTCGGCCCGGCGGCGGCGCAGGTGCCGCTCTGGCTGGTCGATCTGACGCTGTGGCAGAGCGACCGGAGCAGTCCCGAGTACGACGCGTTCCTCGACGACTCGGTCCGCTACAGCCTGCCGTCGTGGCGGGTCTTCCACGCGGCGCACCGGGGTTCTACGTCCGCGGTGAGCAAGCTCTCCGCCGCGATCAGCTGGGAGTCGACGCCGCGGCTGCCGCCGGTGCTCGCCGCCTCGGCGGTGTCGCTGGCACGGGTGCTGCGGATACTGAAGACGTTCCGTGCCCGGCACATCGGCATCGCACGCAAGGCGTACAGCGACGAACTGCGGCTGTACGAGGCGGGCAGCGGGGGCGCTCCGATCGCACTGCTGCGCTCGGTGCTGGATCTGACGCGGGACAACGAGACGCTGGTGCGGCACGCCAATGTGCGTATGCACCCGCCGATGACACCCCCCGCGTCCGCGCGCAAGCCCGCGTCGAGACCCGGCGCGAAGGCGGCGACCACGTCCGCGACCGCCTCGGCCGCGGCATCCGCAGCCGCGTCCACGTCCGCGGCCACCCCGCGCCCCGCGCCCACGCCCATGCCCGCGTCCGCCGCCGCACCGCTTCGCGAAAAGAGATTCACCCCATGACCCACATCATGATCGCGGGCGGTGGCATCGCCGGCCTCACCGCGGCCCTCTCCCTGCACGCCGCCGGTTTCGACCGGATCGCCGTCGTGGAGGCGGCCCGCGAGATCCAGCCGCTCGGCGCCGGGCTGAACATCATGCCCAACGCGGTACGCGAACTCGACGCGCTCGGGCTCCTCGGCAGTCTCGACGAGTGCTCCGTACGCACCCGTGAACTGCGCTACTACCACCGCGGCGGCGGCCTGATCTCCCGTGAACCGCGCGGTCTGGCCGCCGGCTACCGGTGGCCGCAACTGTCCGTCCACCGCGGGGATCTGCAACGGGTGCTCGCCGACGCCGTACGGGAGCGGCTCGGCAGCGACGCGGTGGTCGCCGGGGTCCGGGTCGGCGGTCTGGAGACCTCGCCGGACGGCCGCGCGCGCGTCCTGCTCGCGCACCGCGACGGGCGGGGACGGGGCGGCGGTGCCTCCCTGGAGCCCGACGTGCTGATCGGCGCCGACGGCATCCGCTCGGCGGTACGGGCCGCCCTGAACCCCGGCGAGGGCGAGCCACCGTGGAACGGCATGCTCGTCTGGCGAGGCGTCTCCCGCATGCCCGCCGACCGCGTGGGCACGTTCATGTTCATCGCGGGCGACGACCGGCAGAAGGCCGTGGTCTACCCGATGACGCACCCGACCGGCCCCACCGAGGGGGACCGGTACGTCCTCGTCAACTGGGCGCTGGCGATGCCCGCGACGGAGATAGCCGACGCCCGGCGCGGCGACTGGAACCGGCCGGTGCCGGTCGCGAAGTTCGCCCACCACTACGCCGGCTGGGAGTTCGACGGCGTCGGCGTCCCCGAGATCCTGGCCGCCGCCGACCGCGCCTTCGAGTACCCGATGGTGGACCGCGAGCCCCTGGCGCGCTGGACCCACGGCCGTACGACCCTGATCGGCGACGCGGCCCACGCGATGTACCCGATCGGTTCGAACGGCGCCACGCAGTCGATCGTCGACGCGCGTGCGCTGGCACACGCGATGGCGACGCATCCGGACCGGGCCGAGGCGCTGACGGCGTACGAGACGCGGCGCCGCCCCGCCATGACCGCGTTGCAGCAGGCCAACCGGCGGCAGGGTCCGGAGGTTGTCATCAACCTGGCCCACGAGCGGGCCCCGGGCGGCTTCACCGACATCGCGGACGTGATCCCGGCGTCCGAACTGGCGGAGATAGCGGCGCGGTACGCGGCGACCGGCGCGTTCGACCCGGAGACGGTGAACGCGGGCTCCCCTTACGAGGTCCCCCAACCCGCGCGCGGTTGACGACACGCGCCCCCGCCCCGCGCCGTCCCGCCCCGCCCGGCCCCACCGGGTGCCGTTCCCGCGTCCGACCCCGCGCAGTCGGCCCCCGGCGTGTGCGCTCGTGCGCCGTGGTTGTCGCGCGGGCCGGGGGACTACCGTCAGGGTGATGGCGGGGCGCACAGCGTGGTGCGGTCGGCCGGTCCGGACGTCCCCTGCGAAGGTGGAACACGTGAAGGCAATCCGTCGATTCACCGTGCGCCCCGTCCTGCCCGAACCTCTGCGACCACTCAGCGGCCTCGCGCGCAATCTGCGCTGGTCCTGGCATCCCGAGACCTGTGAACTCTTCGAGTCCGTCGACCCCGACGGCTGGCGCGCCGCCGGGCGTGATCCGGTGCGGCTGCTCGGAGCCGTATCCGCCACGCGACTGGCCGAGCTGGCCGGCGACGCGCCGTTCCTCGAACGGCTGGCCGGCGTCGCCGCCGGGCTCGACGACTATCTGCGCGGCGACCGCTGGTACCAGGAACAGAGCGGCCAAGGTGCCGAGCTGCCCGACGCCGTCGCCTACTTCTCGCCCGAATTCGGCGTCACCGCCGCCCTGCCCCAGTACTCCGGCGGTCTCGGCATCCTCGCCGGTGACCATCTCAAGGCCGCCAGCGACCTCGGCGTACCGCTCATCGGTGTCGGGCTGCTCTACCGCCACGGCTACTTCCGCCAGTCCCTGTCGCGCGACGGCTGGCAGCAGGAGCACTATCCCGTCCTCGATCCGAACGAGCTGCCGCTCAGCCTCCTCAGGGAGGACGACGGCAGGCCCAGCCGTGTCGCGCTCTCACTGCCCGGCGGCCGGTCGCTGCACGCGTGCGTCTGGCAGGCGCGCGTCGGCCGGGTCCCGCTCCTGCTGCTCGACTCGGACATAGAGGACAACGGGCCGACGGAGCGGGAGGTGACCGACCGTCTCTACGGCGGCGGCAGCGAGCACCGGCTGCTCCAGGAGATGCTGCTCGGCATCGGCGGCGTCCGCGCCGTCCGCGCGTACTGCCGGATCTCCGGCCATCCCGAGCCCGAGGTCTTCCACACGAACGAGGGCCACGCCGGCTTCCAGGGCCTGGAGCGGATCCGTGAACTCAAGCACACGGGGCTCGGGTTCGACACCGCGCTGGAGGCCGTCCGGGGCGGCACCGTGTTCACCACACACACGCCCGTGCCCGCCGGCATCGACCGCTTCGACCGCGAACTGGTGGCGCGCCACTTCGGTGACGACGGCGAACTGCCCGGGGTCGCCACCGATCAGGTGCTGCGCCTCGGCGGGGAGACCTTCCCCGGCGGCGACCCGAACCTGTTCAACATGGCCGCCATGGGCCTGCGGCTCGCCCAGCGCGCCAACGGCGTCTCCACGCTGCACGGCGCCGTCAGCCGGCAGATGTTCGCCGGCCTCTGGCCGGGCTTCGACCCCCAGGACGTACCGATCACCTCGGTGACCAACGGCGTGCACGCGCCGACGTGGGTCGCGCCGGAGATCGCCCGGCTCGGCCGGGGGACGGCCGGTGTGGCCGACACTCCGGAAGCCGACATCTGGGCCGTGCGGCGCACCCTGCGTGAGCGGCTGGTGTACGAGGTGCGCGACAGGCTGCGCGCCTCCTGGCACCAGCGGGGCGCGGCGGACGCCGAACTGGGCTGGATCGACGGGGTCCTCGACCCCGACATCCTGACCATCGGCTTCGCCCGCCGGGTCCCCTCGTACAAGCGCCTCACCCTGATGCTGCGCGACCGCGACCGGCTGACGGAGCTGCTGCTCCATCCCGAGCGGCCGATCCAGATCGTCGTCGCGGGCAAGGCGCACCCGGCGGACGACGGCGGCAAGCGGCTCGTGCAGGAGCTGGTGAAGTTCGCCGACGACCCGCGCGTGCGCCACCGCATCGTCTTCCTGCCCGACTACGGGATGGCGATGGCGCGCAATCTCTACCCGGGCTGCGACGTCTGGCTGAACAATCCCCTCCGTCCGCTGGAGGCGTGCGGCACGAGCGGGATGAAGGCCGCGCTCAACGGCTGTCTCAACCTGTCGGTGCTGGACGGCTGGTGGGACGAATGGTTCGAGCCGGACTTCGGCTGGGCCATCCCGACGGCCGACGGTTCGTCCGACGAGGACCGGCGCGACGCGCTGGAGGCGAACGCCCTCTACGCACTGATCGAGGACCAGGTCGCGCCCCGCTTCTACGACCGTACGGAGACGGGAGCGGGCGCGGGGGCCGGGGCCGTGGCGGGTAAGGGCGCGGACAACGGCGACGCGCTCCCAGGACGCTGGATCGAGATGGTCCGGCGCACCATGACCACACTCGGCCCGAAGGTGCTGGCCGACCGCATGGTGCGCGAGTACGTGGAGCGGCTGTACGCGCCCGCCGCCCATGCCCACCGCGCGCTGGACCCCGCCGCGGCGGGGGAGCTGGCCGACTGGAAGAGCCAGGTCAGGGCCGCCTGGCCGGGCGTTGCCGTCGACCATGTGGAGGCCGTCTCGGCCACCACGGCGGGCGGCAGCGCGGAGCTGGGCTCTACCCTCGCGCTGAAGGTGCGGGTCGCCCTCGGTCAACTCCGCCCCGACGACGTGGAGGTGCAGGCCGTGGCGGGCCGGGTGGGCGCCGACGACACGATCGCCGACGCGCAGGTCTTCCCGCTGAAACCGGCGGGCGGGCCCGATCAGGCGGGCCGCTGGGTGTACGAGGGCCCGCTGGCCCTGGACCGTACGGGGCCCTTCGGCTACACCGTCCGTGTCCTGCCCACGCATCCGATGCTCGCCGCCGCCGATCTGGGTCTGGTCGCGCTGCCGACCGAGGCGACGGGGGAGGGCGCGGGCTTACTGATGCGCTGAGAACGGCGGTTGCGGGGCCCGGTGGACACTGTCCGCCGGGCCCTTCCGGCTCTCTGCCCCGGTCCGGGGCCGCCGAGTCCCGCCCCGGACTCGCATCCCGCCGCGTCGGATCCGCCCCGTCGAAGTCCATTGGTCCAGACCTTGACGTGTTCATGTGATGGCCTTAAATTCCTCACTCACATACGGATTCACAACTCCGCTCATCGTTCATGTGAGTGAACTAAAACTTGATGAACGGCTCGCATGCGCAACGGAGTTGAGGAGCACCCCCCAACCGGAAGGCACCCATGCGTCCCGGAGTCATCCCCAGAGTCCTCGGTCTGTCCGCCGCACTGGCCGGCCTGCTCGGCGCGGTCTTCATGGCCCCCGCCTCGGCCGGCGACCGGGCGGCGGACCGGCCGACCGAGGTCCGTCGGACCCTCCCGGCGGAGGCCGTCGCGGCCCCGGCCAACTTCACCCACCCCGGTGTCGGCGTCAGCCGCCCCCAACTCGACTTCGTACGCGGCAAGGTGCAGGCCGGCGCCCAGCCGTGGAAGGCCGCGTACGACCAGATGGTGGGGAGCAAGTACGCCTCCCTGTCACGCGTGCCCAAGCCCCGCGCGGTCGTGGAGTGCGGCTCGTACTCCAACCCCAACAACGGCTGCACCGACGAGCGCGAGGACGCGATCGCCGCGTACACCACCGCGCTCGCCTGGTACATCAACCGCGACGACCGTTACGCCAGGAAGTCCATCGAGCTGATGGACGCCTGGTCCAACACGATCCGCGACCACACCGACAGCAACGCGCCGCTCCAGACCGCGTGGGCCGGATCGTCGTGGCCCAAGGCCGCCGAGATCATCAAGCACACCTACACGAGCTGGCCCAACTCCGGCCGCTTCGCCACGATGCTGCGCGATGTGTACCTGCCGGAGATCATCAACGGCTCGGGCTCCAACGGCAACTGGGAGCTGAGCATGAACGAGGCCGCGATCGGCATCGCGGTCCATCTGGAGGACCGCGGCGCCTACGACAAGACGGTCGGCATCTTCCGCAACCGTGTCCCCGCGTTCATCTACCTGCCCTCCGACGGGGCCCTGCCCCGGACGGTGCCCGGCAGCGGTCTCGACACCCGCGACGAGATCGTCCGCTACTGGCACAACCAGTCCACCTTCATGCAGGGACTCGCGCAGGAGACCTGCCGCGATCTGACCCACACCGGCTACGGCCTCTCCGCCATCTCGCACGTCGCGGAGACCAGCCGCATCCAGGGCCAGGACCTCTACCCGGAGGTGGGGGACCGGCTGCGGCACGCGTTCGGGCTGCACACCAAGTACCAGAACGGCGAACCCGTCCCCGGCAACCTCTGCGGCGGCAGCCTGAAGGACAACCTCGGGCCGATCAGCGAGGTCGCCTTCAACGCGCTGGGCAACCGGCTGGGCAACGCCATGTCGAACACGCAGCAGTACACCGAGCGGATGCGCCCGCAGGGCACGAACAACCTGTTCGTCGCCTGGGAGACGCTGACGCACGCGAACAACCCCGCGTGAACCCGTGACGCCCGGTGGGACCCTGACGGACCGTCAGGGTCCCATCACCCATTTCCCGCTCTCGTAGTCGTGCCCGTACAGGCCGTCCGAGGCCGACGCGCTCGTACGGAACGGCTTGCCGCCCTCGTCGATGCGCGCGATGCCCGTACGGTCCCCGGCCGACCAGCGCAGCTCGACGAACCAGTCGCAGTCGCAGCCGCTGGTGCTCGCCTCGATCCTCAGGACGAGCGGTTCGCTCGCCGTCACCTGGTACGGAAGTTTGGGCGCCGGCAGCGGCCCCTGTTCGCTCCCGCCGTCCACGGGACGCACGACGGGCCGTGACTTGTCCAGGTCGACGGCGAACACGGCGGGGGTGATCGAGCCGCCGCAGCCGCTGCTCATGTCGTACGCGTTCCAGTCCAGCGGCGCCCGCCGCCCGACCACCCGGACGAACACCTCCTGGATGACGACGGGTCCCGCGCCCGCCGCGGCGCGCACCGTGGACTGGGTGATCGACGAGTTGCCGTGCACCGCGCCGAGGGCGGTCGCCCACTGGCGCGCGTCCTGGGAGTTGGGCGGCGGCGGTACGGCGGAGGGGGCCCGGTCGATCAGATACGTATGGCCGCAGTCCAGCTGCCACTTGTGGCTGTCCGCGCTCCACACCAGCGGCTTCGTGCCGCCCTTCCCGGCGTCCGGCTTCCTGCCCTCCGCCGAGGTGCCACCGTCGCCTTCGTTGCGGCCCCCGGCCTCGCCGACGTCCGAGGACCCGGACGGCGACGCCTTCGGACCGCCGCCGGACTTCGACGGGCTCGCCCCGGCCGACGGGGCGCTCGACCGGGCGGACGGTGCCAGCGGATCCACCGGCCCGTCCGGCCCGGGATCGGAGAGACGCGGGGCGCTCTCGTCCCGCCGGGAGTCGGCGCCGCCGAGGTCGGCCGCGACGACGACGGTGCCGGCGAGGACGGCGACGACCGCGAGCGCGGCGCCGACGACCTGACGGCGCCGCAGCCGTGAGGCGCGGAAGCGCGACATGGGCGGGGTCGTGGCGGCGGGCGGCGGCGGATCGATCTCGTCGACGGAGTCGGAGTCGGGGTCGGAGCCGGAGTCGGGTGCGGTGCCGGGTGCGGGGGTCGCTTCGGTGCCGGTGCCGGTGCCGGTGCCGGGAGCAGGTCCGGGATCGACGGCGCCGGCTACCGGCTCCGGTCGAGTCTCGGGCTTCGGCTCCGGTTCGCGTACGGGCTCCGGCTCGCCCGCCGGCGGCTGTTCGGCGACCGCGGGCGCGACCACGACCGTGGCCCCGGTCTCGTCCTCCCGGTCCTCCCCGGTGCCGCCGTCGCTCTCGTTCTCCCCGTCCTCCGTACGCGCCGAGTGCGCCCGCAGCCAGAGACGGTGCAGCTCCACACGCTCGGCCGACGTCGCGCCGACCACCCTGGCCAGCCGCTCGACGGGTGCGTAGTCCACGGGCAGCGCGTGTCCGTGGCAGTAGCGGTGCAGGGTCGAGGCACCCAGGTGCAGTTGGGTGGCGAGCGATCCGTAACTGCGGTCGGTTCTCTCCTTCAGCGCGCGCAGACGCCGCGCGAATTCGGCGGTCTCCGCCGGGATCTTCTCCGACCTGCCCATTAAGCGTCCCCGTCCCGCCCGTCACGCAATTCCGCGCTCGTTCCAGGCACTTGTCATTCCCCCAGGCCAGGGTACGCGCAGGCGTTCCACGCGTTCCGCACTTCCCTCGGGTTGTTGCGGTCGGATCGATCACCGGCCAGTCTGAGATCACCGGCCGGGACGACACGCCCCGGCCGCGGTTCACCAGAAGACCACCACCACGGCGGTGGGCGGCTCCGCGAGGAGCGCACGCCGGGTGGAGGGCGCGGGCGACGGGGGAAACGGCCCGACGGGCCCGGCGGATCGGTGGCAGTGAGGGAGCGGGGGGAGCCGTCGCGGCTTGGTCGGCGGCGGTCGGTCTCCTCACTGTCCGCGACGACCACGATCCGCCGGCCCGCGAGCCGGTCGTCTGTGACACGCAGCCGGCGGACGGACAACGTGACGCGCTCCTTGACCGGGAGCGCACGGGGGGAAGTCCGCGCCGGCCGGTTCCCGGCCCACCCCTTCGGGCGCGCCTTCGAAGGGGTGGCCGGGAATTCGCCCACCGACACCGAACACCGAGAACGGAACCGCCCGGGTCCCCAGGACCCGGGCGGCTCTCGTCTCAACTCACGGCCTCAGCCGCTCAGGGGAACGTGAGCTTCACGCTGTTGATGCGTCCGGTGTCCTGCGCCGCGACGTCCCGGACCTGTAGCTTCCAGGCGCCGTTGGCAAGCTCCGACGAGGCGTTCACGAAGTACGTCTCCACGACGTTGTCCGCCGAGTCGCCGCTGCTGGAGTTCTTCAGCCGGTAGGCCGTCCCGTCCGGGGCGAGCAGATCGACGACCAGGTCACCGCGCCAGGTGTGCGTGATGTCCACGTCGACCTGGAGGGCGGTGGGCGCGTTGCCCGTGCGGTTGGTGACGTTCACGGTCGAGGTGACGGCCGCGCCGTTGTCCGGGATGGCGACGACCGTGTTGTTCTCGTAGACCGTGCCGGGGTTGCCGGGGTCTCCGGGGCGGGCGCCGACGTTGATGCCGGCCCACGCGTCGGCGACCGACTTGTACTCGGCGCTCGTCGTGCCGTACAGCTCACCGGCGACCGCGAGCGTGCCGGTACGGGCCCCCGCGTAGTTCGTCGTCGAGCCGAACTTCGTGGTGAGCGCCTTGAACCAGATCTGCTCGGCCTTGGCCCGGCCGATGCCGGTCACCGGCAGCCCGTCGGACGTGGGCGAGTTGTAGTTGACGCCGTTGATCGTCTTGGCGCCGCTGCCCTCGGAGAGCAGGTAGAAGAAGTGGTTCGCCGGACCCGAGGAGTAGTGGACGTCCACGCCGCCGATGCCGGAGTACCAGTAGTCCTTGGAGGCGCCGTCCTTGCTCGGCTGGTCCATGTACCGCAGCGGGGTGCCGTTGCCGTTGATGTCGATCTTCTCGCCGACCAGGTAGTCACCCGGGTCCTGGGCGTTGCCTGCGCTGAACTCGACGGCCGCGGCGAAGATGTCCGAGGTCGCCTCGTTGAGACCACCGGACTCGCCGCTGTAGACGAGACCCGCGGTGTTGGAGGTGACGCCGTGCGACATCTCGTGCGCGGCCACGTCGATGGACGTCAGCGGCTTGGCGTTGCCCGCGCCGTCGCCGTACGTCATGCAGAAGCAGCTGTCCTGCCAGAAGGCGTTGACGTAGTTGTTGCCGTAGTGCACCCGCGAGTACGCGCCGACGCCGTCGCCCCTGATGCCCGAGCGGCCGTGCACGTTCTTGAAGTAGTCCCAGGTGAGCGCGGCACCGAAGTGCGCGTCGGCGCCGGCCGTCTCCGCGTTGGAGGGGGCGCCGTTGCCCCAGATGTCGTCGGGACCCGAGAAGAGGGTGCCGGTGCCCGAGGTGCCCCGGTTCAGGTTGTACGTCTTGTGGTTGCCGCGACCCGTGTCGGTCAGCGTGAACGACGGAGCCGTACCGAGGGTGACCTGCCCGCTGTACTGGGTGTTGCCCGTGCCCTCGTGGACCGCCTGCCACTCGTAGAGCTTCTCGCCGGTGGCCGCGTCGGTGACGACGTGCAGCTCGTTCGGGGTGCCGCCCTTCTGGACACCGCCGACGACCGTCTCGTACGCGAGGGTCGGCCTGTCGTCCGCCAGCCAGACGACCTTGCGCGGCGCGCGGTCGGCCGCGGCCTTCGTCGAGCCCTCGGCCTTCGCGGCGGACAGCGCCTGCTTCTCGGCGGTGGCGGCCGGTACGTCGGCGTTGGTGTCGACGGACTTGAGGGCCGCCTTCGACGCCTTGGTGACTCCCTCGGTGGCGCCCGCCTTCGTGGTGGCGACGACGAGGTCACCGCCGAGGACGGGGAGGCCGGCGTAGGTGCGCTCGTAGCGGGTGTGCGTGGTGCCGTCCCGGTCCTGGACGAGGTCGCGTACGACGAGCTTCTCCTGGGCGCCGAGGCCGAGTTCGTCGGCCGTCGCCGCCTTCGTGGCGTTGGCCTCGCGTATCAGCTCGGCGCGCTGGGCGGGCGAGAGGGCCTTGGGGAGTGCGCCGGGGTCGGCCTTGCCGGCGACCGGTGCCGCGGGTGCCGAGTCGGGAGCGGCGGCGGCACTGCCGGCCTGGACTCCGACGGCGAGAAGAGCTGTGACAGCGATCAGAGCGCCGGTCGCGGTGATGCGGCGGCTGGGCGTGGGTCTCACGCGAACTCCTTCTGCGAGGGGGGTACCGGGCCGCTCTCGGGTGGGCGGCCCGGACAGTGCAGGGCAAGCGCAGGAGCAGGTGCAGGAGCAGGCTGAAGCACGAGATGTGGTGCACGGATACGGAGCTGCGGTGCACGAGATGCGGAGCAGTGGTGCTCAGAACGGAGAGAGAGTCCCAGGAATCCGGTCACTCTGTCAGGGGCGCGTCAACAAGTTGGCCGGAAATCGTCCGCTGCGCGAACTGCCGTGTTCGTTAAGCGAAATCAGCGCCGCTGTTGCGGCGGTGTTACGCGGGCGTACGCCGGGCGACCGTGATGATCTCCGGACTCACGTCGGTCAGCGGGCCGCGCTCCCAGTCGCCGTACCGCTCCTCGACCACCAGCCCCGCTTCGGCGAGGAAGGCGTCGAGCCGGTCGGCGCCGAGGAAGCGCAGAGTGCTGTCGCTGTGCCGCGGGGCGTGCTCTCCGGGGAGGGTGAGACCGGTCCTGAAGAAGACGATGTCCCCATCCACAGAACGGACTTGACGGGTCATCCGCAGCGGGGCGGATCCCTCTCCGCCCGGCGCGGGCACATCCACGGGCGCGACCGTCGTCCACGACTCCCACGCGCGCGCGAGAGGATTGCGCGTCTCGAAGCCGAACCGTCCGTCGTCGGTCAGTGCCGCGCGCACGGCGGCCAGCGCGGCGCGCAGTTCGTCGTCCCCGAGGAGCGCCTGGAACGCGTGTCCGGTCATCACCACGAAGTCGAACTCGCGCTCCCAGGAGGTGGATTCGAGGTCACCGGCGATCCACTCGATGTCCGGTTCCGGACGTCGGCGGGCCTGTTCCAGCATTCCGGCACCGGGGTCGAGACCCAGGAGCCGCCCCCGGTGTCCGGCCTCCCTCGCGAGGCCCAGCAGACTCCCCGTACCGCAGCCGACGTCGAGCACGGACCGCGCGGACATGACACGGGGCAGATAGAAACCGAAGTCGCCCCGCTCGTCGGTGGGGGAGAGCGCGTCGTACCAGGAGGCGAGCGCCGGATCCGCGAAAAGAGGGTCGACCATCGGGCGACTGTAGGACGGCCGTCGCCGGGGACGCACCCGATATTCCGGGCCGCTCACGGGTGGCTGACACCGGCCGCGTCTCCCTCCGGCGGCCACGCACGCTCCCGTACAGTCCGTGGCGTCACTGCTCCGTCAGCACGGCGGTTGACCAGGAGAGGAACCATGGAGCCCGAAGCCACTCCCGACACCCTCACCCACGCACCCGGAACGGAACGGGCCGTCACGGCACGGCCGTTACCGGAGGCGGACCCCGAACTCGTGCGGCGTTGGCGGTCCGGGGGCGGTGACCTGGTCGAGCTGCTGTCCGAGGTGCGCGAGCGGCTCGGCGGCGTCGCCGCATTCCGTCTCGGGCCCGCCCCCACCGTCCTCGTCACCGACCCGGACGCCGTACAGCACGTACTCGCCCGGCACCCGGACCGGTACGTCAAGCGCTCCCACCGCGCCCGTCTGCTGATCGGCGACGGGGTCCTCGCCGCCACCGGCGACGCGTGGAAGTCCCAACGCCGCCTGCTGCAGTCCCAGTTCACCGGCACCGGCATGCGCCGCTACGAACAGCGGATCACCGGGGCCGCCCGGACCACCGCCGGGCGCTGGGACGGCTACGCCCGGACCGGAGAGGCCTTCGACGTCGGGCGGGAGATGCGCCGCTTCGCGCTGGACGCCATCTGGCGCGCCCTCACCGGATTCCCCCTCGACGACGGGACCGAGCGCGAACTGGACGCCGTGGCCGCCGTGGCGACCGCCCTGCCGACCCTGCCCGCCGATGTCACCGACGCCCACGACGCCGTCGCCGCCGATCTCGCGCGGATCGACGCGGTCGCCAGGCACGCCGTCGAGGCCGCGCGGGACGGGGTGGCCGGTCCCGACGGCCCCGGCCTCCTGCAGGTGCTGACCGACGCCGCCGCCGAGCGCCCGGAGTACACCGACCGGCTGATCCGCGACGAGATGGTGACGCTGCTCGTGGCCGGGCACGAGACCACCGCCACGACCCTGACCTGGCTCCATCTGCTTCTCGACCGGCACCCCGCCGCCCGTGCGCAAGCCCTCGCGGCCGGCGGCGAGGGCTCGCAGCAGCGCCTTCGGGCCGTCCAGGCGCTGGTCCACGAGACGCTCCGGCTCTACCCGTCCGCCTGGATCCTGCCCCGCCACGCCGCCGAGGCCGACACCCTCGCCGGACACCCCGTCGAAGCGGGCACCGACATCCTCGTCTGCCCGTACCTCACACACCGCGACCCCGAACTGTGGCCGGACCCGGAGCACTTCGACCCCCGGCGCTTCATCGACCCGGCCAGCCGGCCGGCGCATCCGGGTGCCTACTTCCCCTTCGGGATCGGGCCCCGCGCCTGCCTCGGCCTGCAGTTCGCGCTCCGCGAGTCGACCGTCCTGCTCGAACACCTGCTCCCGGCCCACACCCTGGCCTTCTCCGCCACCCCGGCGAAGACGGTGTACGGCATCACGGTCCGCCCCGACGGCCCCGCCCTCGCGACCTCGGTCCGCCCGCTCAGCTGAAGGCCGGCCGGCCGGGGATCAGGCCAGGCTGTCGCGCCACGTGTAGGTTCCGTGACTTGATGCGCACTGGTTCCTGCAGAGACGCTGGATTCCGTGCTCGGTGAGCACTCGTCATGTCGACTGGGAATGAGCAATTGGCGCCGTTGGCGGTAGACGGTCGGTCACAGTCGGTAGGAAAGCCCAGAACCCGCGAGCTCCATCAGGGCCCGTGGCGTGCGAATTTGGCGATGGGCCCCGGTTGCCCGGTTCGGGGTGGCTGGTGTGCGGGAGAGGGCTGTCACCCGGTGGGGGGTGGGGGTGGGGTGGGGGTCAGGTGATGAGTGAGGGCGTCGCCGGTTTCGGGGGTGAAGGGACCGGAGAGGTTGAGTCCGAGAGAGTCGCCCGTTTCGGGGGTGAGTGTGGTGGGGCGGCCGGTGGGGTTGAGGCCGAGGCGGTCGGCGAGGTCGCGGGTGTGGAGGCGGGCGGTGGCCTCCAGGAGGAGTGCGTAGGTTTCGGTGGCGGTGCGGGTGCGTGCCCAGCCAGTGAGGGTGAGTGTGGTGGTGATGAGGGCGGCGGGCCACCACCAGGCGGTGAGGGGGAGGTAGAGCAGGGCCCAGGCGGTCAGGGTGGTGGCGCGGGTGAGGTTTTGGCGGGCGAAGGTGATCTGGGTGCGGGTCTCTTCGGGGAGGATCAGCCATACGTGCGGCCAGAGGGTGGTCAGGTCGAGGTGGTGGTCGCGCTCCAAGCGGACGGCTACCGCGTTGAGACGGTCCCCGCTCCACGTGGGGCGGCTGGGTTCCTCGGGGGCTATGCGGGTCATGGCGCGTTCGGCGGCGTGCCGGGCGGCGGGGTCGGCGCGTTGACCCTGGGCCCGGGTTCGGGCGTCCTGCTCGCGACGGTGGTGCCAGATACGGGCGGCGCGAGTCCAGCGGCCGCGTCGGCGGGTGGTCTGCCGGGAGGCGAACTGGCGGAGTGGGAGTGGCCAGGTGTGCCAGTCGGCGGCCAGGCAGAGCCATTCGGTCAGGGAGCCGAGGGCCTGGGCGGCCAGTCCTGCGGCGGCTGCGGCGGCCAGTGTCGCGGCCAGCAGCACTACCTGGCCGCCGGCGGTACTTGTGGCGGGGTGGTTGGCCCAGGTGGTGATCTGTTGGGTGAGGTGGGGCAGGTCGAAGGGGTGGGTGTGGCCGAGGGTGTGGGCGGTGGCCGCGACGGCAAGGTAAAGGGCGCCGGGCAGAACCAGCAGGGACAGCCACCGCTCGGCGAGTTTCTTACCCAGCTCCGACAGGAAGCCTCCCACCGGTTACAGCCGTTCCCGGCGCAGAGGGGTGCTGCTGATCGCACACTTCGGTACCGGTACGACGGGCTGGGGCCACCAGTAACGCGCACATCGGCCTGCCGGGCACACATATATCGGCTCGGCACGGGTGGTGCTGATCCCGGCCGGCTGCAGACCACGAATCCCGCCCGCGTGGTCGGTGTAGCCGTCCAGCCCCTGAGGGTCGCCGTCGGCCTGCAGGACGGCGTGCAGCACCGCGAGAGTGCCCGCCAAGTCCCCGCCGTCCTGTACGGCGGCCAGCACCTGCTCAACCGGATCCTCGTCCCCGCCCGGCCCGCTCCGCAGATCCGCGCGGATCTCCTCCAGATGACCGCAGACCGCGGCCAGCCTCTCTGCCCCGCCCGGCGCTGCCGCCTCGTCCCCGTCGGCCATGGACTTCCTCCTTGCCTTGTCTCATCACCGGCCCGTCGCATGGCCAACTTCGTTGCTGTGGAATAGCGTTTGACTCAAATCACGAGGCTACGCGGGTCCCCGTAATTCCGGGATGGCGCGTAGCAGGGGGCGTTGGCAGCATCGGGGGTTGGAATGACTGAGGAACGGCTGGCTGCGGTCCAGGCCCGGTTGAAACGGATCGCCGACACCGGCGATCCTTCCCCGGCACTGGAACCCCAAGCTCTGATCGAGGCCCGGATGGTTGCAGAACTTCTCTCCGGTGACATACGCGACCCGCGTAACATACCGGTCTGCTACGCGCTCGGCTGGCTCCACTTCCACCGGTACACAGCACTCCCGGACAGCCAGAGAGATTGGGACCTGGACGCTGCCATGGACGCGTTCACCCCCTGCTTCCTCGCCGGTACCAGCGGCTTGCCCGAGCCCCTCCTGCCACTGCTCGCCAACCGAGCGGCGACGTGGTCCGCGATGGAGGGCGCGGTAGAGCGAGCGTTCGTGCCAGCAAGGCGCCAGTCGGACCTCGACAAGACCATCAACTCTCTCCAGACCGTAATCCGGGACTTACCCGCCGACCATCCTGACCGGGCCGTACATCTGGCCAACCTCGGAGCATCGTTGAGCATCCGCTTCGGGCGGACCCGGGATGTGGCGGACCTGGATTCGGCGGTGTCAGCCACGCAGGCAGCGGTAGATGCCATGCTCGCCAGCCACCCTGACCGGGCCAAGTGTCTGTCCAACCTGGCGGTAATGCTGCAGGCCCGGTTCAAACAAGCGGGGGATGTGGAGGACCTTAGCCGGGCCGTGACCATACGTCAGGAGGCTGTGCAGGCTACGCCCGTCGATCACCCTGCCCGGGCCGAGCGTCTGGGCAATCTGGGTGCCGTCCTGCAGATCCGGTTTGAACGTGCCGGGGATGTGGGGGACCTGGATTTGGCGGTGTCAGCCGCGCAGGCGGCGCTAGATGCTACGCCCGTCGATCACCCTGATCGGGCCGGGCGGCTGTCCAACCTGGGTGCCGCGCTGCAGGCCCGGTTCGAACGGACCGGGGATCTGGAGGACGTGGACGCGGCAATTGACTGTTTTCAGGCTGCGGTGCTGGCTGCGTCTGCGGATGACGGCAAGATAGTGGCGTTTCTGCTCAACCTAGGGTTAGCGCTACGGGTGCGCTTCGAACGGACCGGAGACGTGGAGGCCCTGGGCCGGGCTGTGACCGTAAGTCGGGAGGCTCTGCAGGTCACGCCCGTCGATCACCCTGCCCGGGCCACGTGCCTGAGCAACCTGGGTACCGTGCTGCAGATCCGGTTCGAACGGATCGGGGATCTGGCGGACATGGAGCAGGCAATCGTTGTCGGTCGGGAAGCCGTAGATGCCCTGCCCGCCGACGACCCCAGGAAGGCTGAAGTTCTGGGCAATCTGGGTGTCGCGCTGCAGGTTCGCTTCGGGCGGACCGGGGATGTGGGGGACCTGGATTTGGCGGTGTCAGCCGCGCAGGCGGCGCTAGATGCTACGCCCGTCGATCACCCTGATCGGGCCCCGCGTCTGGGCAATCTGGGTGCCGTCCTGCAGGTTCGCTTCGGGCGGACCGGGGATGTGGGGGACCTGGATTTGGCGGTGTCAGCCGCGCAGGCGGCGCTAGATGCTACGCCCGTCGATCACCCTGATCGGGCCCGGTGGCTGTCCAACCTGGGTGCCGCGCTGCAGGCCCGCTTCGTGCGGACCGGGGATCTGGCAGATGTGAGCCGGGCTGTGACTGTAGGTCAGGAGGCTGTGCTGGCTACGCCCGTCGATCACCCTGATCGGGCCGGGTGGCTGTCCAACCTGGGGGTCGCGCTGCAGGCCCGGTTTAGGCGGACCGGGGATCTGGAGGACGTGGACGCGGCAATTGACTGTTTTCAGGCTGCGGTGCTGGCTGCGTCTGCTGATGACGGCAAGATAGTGGCGTTTCTGGTCAACCTGGGTGCCGCGCTAGAGGCCCGGTTCGGGCGGACCGGGGATCTGGCAGATGTGAGCCGGGCTGTGACCGTAGGTCAGGAGGCTGTGCTGGCTACGCCCGTCGATCACCCTGCCCGGGCCACGTGCCTGTCCAACCTGGGTGCCGTGCTGCAGGCCCGGTTCGAACGGACCGGGGAACTGGCGGACATGGAGCAGGCAATCGTTGTCGGTCGGGAAGCCGTAGACGCCATGCCCTCCGACGACCCCAGGAAGGCGGGAGTTCTGGGCAACCTGGGTGCCGTGCTGCAGATCCGGTTTGAACGGACCGGGGATCTGGCGGACATGGAGCAGGCAATCGTTGTCGGTCGGGAAGCCGTAGACGCCATGCCCGCCGATCACCCCGATCGGGCGATGGCGCTGTACACCCTCGGAGGCTCATTGCGCAACAGGGTCATGCTGCTCATGCGATCCAGCGACCTGAAAGCAGCGGTATCCGCTTTCACCGAGGTGTCTGGGGTGGTTTCGGCGGCGCCTTCGCTCCGTATTAGGGCCGCCCGGGCGGCAGTCGAACTGCTCGCGGGGACTGATGCGGCGCGCGCAGCGGATACGGCGGAAGCCGCGGTGCGGCTGCTACCTGAGGTGATCTTGCGCCAGCTGGGGCGGGGGGATCAGCAGCATGAACTCGGCCAGTTCGCCGGCTTGGCGGGGAATGCGGCAGCCTTGGCCCTCTCTGATCCCCGCGGAACCCGGCAGGAACGCGCCACTCGCGCGCTGCGGCTGCTGGAAACCGGGAGGGCTGTACTGCTGAGCCAGGCACTGGACGCCCGAAGTGACCTCACAGACCTGAATGAGCAGCGCCCTGACCTGGCCGAACGGTTCGTACAACAGCGCGACCTCCTTGACCAGCCCCTCACCCGCAGCCTCGCTGGCGCGAGCGAAGAGATGAACGCCCTCAAGGCAAGTCTCGACCGTGTAGCGCAGGACAGACACCTTCTGGCCAGCGACTTCGCCCAAACTCTAACCGAAATCCGCGACCTGACCGGGTTTGCTTCCTTCGCTCAACCCCCCACCACTGAGGAGCTCCTGACTCAAGCAGAGCAGGGCCCCGTCGTGATGTTCAACATCAGCGCCCGCCGCAGTGACACCTTGCTGCTCACCCAGGATGGCGGCATCACGCACTTGGAGCTGCCTCAGCTCACTGCCGACGCCCTGACGGAGAGGACCGTCTCCTTCCAGCAGGCGCTGCACACCGCCACCACGGGCCGGGACAGAACCCAGCGGCGGCAGGGGCAGGACGCGATGACCGGCGTTTTGCAATGGCTGTGGGATGCCGCGGCCGGGCCGGTCCTGGACGCGCTGGGCCATCACCGCCAGCCTCCGGCCGACGCCGACTGGCCGCGGGTGTGGTGGGCACCGGGCGGATTGCTGGGACTGCTGCCCCTGCACGCTGCTGGCTACCACGACGACCCCGCCGACGACCCGCACCGGCGGACCGTCATGGATCGGGTCATCTCTTCCTACACCCCCACCATCCGCGCTCTGCGTTACGCCCGCCAGCACACCCGCGAACACACCCCGTACGCGGACACGCCCGCTCAGGGGCTGATCGTTGCGATGTCCACCACTCCCGGCCTCCCTCAGGACGGCCGGCTGAACCACGTCAGCGCCGAAGCCGAGATGTTGCGACGCCATCTCCCCAGCACCGTAGTGCTGCGCGAACCCGATCCCGACGGCCACCTTGCTGGCCCGCCGCCGAGCAGGCCGACCAAAGCAGCCGTCCTGGACCACCTGCCCCACTGCCCGATCGTTCACTTCGCCTGCCACGGCGCCAGCCACCCCACCGACCCCTCTCAGAGCCTGCTGCTGCTCCACGACCACCAAAGCGCCCCCTTCACCGTCGCCAGCCTCACCCCAGTTCGCCTCGACCATGCCCAGCTCGTCTACCTGTCGGCCTGCCGCACTGCGGCCATCGATACCGTCAACTTGGTCGACGAGGCCATTCATCTGACCTCCGCGTTCCAACTTGCCGGGTTCCCCCACGTCGTCGGCACCTTGTGGGAGATCGACGACCAGATCGCCGTCACCGTCGCCGACGCCTTCTACACCCACCTGCGCACGCCGGACGGGACTATCGACACCAGCCGGGCAGCCTGGGCACTGCATCAAGCCGTGCGCAGCGTCCGCGACGGCTACGACCTACCCGGTCGACTCAACCGGACGCGGTCCCCCTTCCTTTGGGCCGCCTACCTTCACGCCGGCGCCTGATAGACCCCCGTTCGATCTGCACGTTCCAAGATCGATTGGGAAACGGCTTCCGCTGAGCAACCCTGGCCGGGACTGTAAAAGGCGGCGAACGCGGAGAGGAAGAAAGCCCGTTTGAGCTGCTTGTTTCCTCTCCTGGAAGGTTGTTCGCCACGGATCGAGGACCCGGAATTGCGGGTCGCGGGGGCGAGGCCGGCGTAGGCGGCGAGGTGGCCGGCGGTCGGGAAGGTGCTGCCGTCGCCGACCTCGATCAGGATCCAGGCTCCGGTCCTGACGCCGATTCCCGGCATGGACGTCAGGACCTTCGAAAGAGGGTGGGCCTCCAGGAGTTCCTCGATCCGTCCGGCCAGGAGTTTGCGCTGGTCAAGGACGGCGGTCCGGGATCCGGCCAGGCTCGGGACGATCAGCGTGGCCGCATCGGTGCCCGGAACGGTGACGGTCTGCTCGTCCAGCGCGGCGAAGATGTCCTCGACCAGCCGCTCGGCCATCCGCGGCGCCTTCGGCCGCAGCAGGGTGACCAGGCGGCGCCGGCCGGCTTTGCGGATCTGGGCCGGGGATCCGAACCGCTCCAGCAGAGCGAGGACGGCCGGGTGCTGCAACCACGGCCCCAGCACCCGCTCCAGAGAGGGATGGATCTGGGTGAGCAGGCCATGCAGGCGGTTCGCGACGCGGGTCGCTTCACCGGCCAGGTCGTCGTCGAACCCGACGATCATCTCCAGCTCGGCGATCGTCTCGTCCTGGCCGTCGATCGCCCGCAGCGTGTGCGGCATTGCGCGGGCCGCGTCCGCGATGATGAACGCGTCCTTGGCGTCGGTCTTCGCCTCGCCTGGGTAGAGGTCGGCGATCCGCCGCATCGTCAGGCCCGGCAGGTAGGCGACGGGGCATCCCATGTCGCGGGCGACGGTCAGCGGCAGGGCGCCGATCGAGGCCGGCTGGTCGACTACGACCAGCACTGTTCCGTGCTTGGCCTGCAGCTTGGCGAACAGTTCGCGGAGCTTGGGTTCGGTGTTGGGAAGGCGCTTGTTGAAGGCTTTCTTGCTGGCCGGGGTGACGGCGGTGGCGTGGTGTTCGCTCTTGCCGACGTCCAGGCCGAGGAAGACGTCGATGTCGCCGGTGTCGATCACGTGCAGGCCCCTCCATGACGCTTTCGTCCGGCCTTGCCTCGGCATCGAGCTGCCACACCCACGTTACGGAGAGCTCTTCCGGCTCGGGTGAAGCCGGTGCTCAAGCCCCTCATCAGCGGTCCGTCGATGCCTCCGGGCCCGGTGACACCACCCCCCGGATCATCAGCAACAAGGGGGGGGAAGTCATGCCGGACCCGAAGGCCGGAGGCCCCATTGCGGAGCCATGAAGACGGTAACGGGGGGGACCGTCAAGTAGGACGGTCACGCGAGATGGTTGAGCAGTGCCTCGGCTTCGGCGAGGAACACCTTGCCCTGGTCCGTGGCGGTGAGTGGGCGGGATCTTTCGATGATGGTGAATCCTGCCGTTTCTTCGATGCGTTTGAGCTGGTAGTTGAGGGTGTTCCATTGCGTGTTGAGGGCGACGGCGGCGGCCTGGAGGTTGCGGTGTCCGGGGAGCTGAAGAAGGTGGCGGAGTCTTTGGACGCAGTTCTTCGTCCGGCTGACGGCCTGCATGGCGGGAGAAAGTCCGGTGTCGAGCGAAGCGAAGGGGTTGGTGAACTCGCTGACCGGATGGTGGGGGATGCCCCACTTGTTCACGAGTCTCATCACGGAGTTCTTGCCGACGCCCAGTTCACGGGCGATGTCCGGAGAGGACCGTCCTTTGTCGCGGTACTCGGTCTCCAGCCAGGTGCGGGAGACGATGTCTTCGAGGAAGCCGGCCGGGCGGCGTCGGCGACGAGTGATGCCTGCTTCGTTCACGGCGTGCCGGACGGTGCTGCTGCTGCATCCGGCGAGTTCGGCGATCCTCCATTGGGGTAGGCGTTGCTCCAGGTAGAGCTGGCGAAGACGCTGTGGTGCGAGGACATTCTCTCGCGGGATCCGCTGCGTGGACGGGATGGAGGGCCTCGGCCTGGCGGGCTTCGGTGCGGTGATGCCGAGGGTCTCGACCGCGAGATGGAGATGAGCGGTGTCCAGGCCGAGTTGGCGGGCGAGGTCGGCGGGGCTGGGACCGCCGGAAGCGAGTTGTGCGAGCTGGCTGCGGTCGATGGTCTCGGGACCCGCAGGCAGGCGTAGGTCGGCGAACCAGTCCGGCGGGGGTTCCCAGAGCATGGGCTCATCGATGTCGTGGGCCTTGAGGTTCACGGACGCCTGCTCATGCAGAAGTCTGCGCAGGTCGGGGTGGAGCTCGTAGTGGAGGGCCAATTGCCGGGCGGGCGTGCGGGAGGCCGCTCCGGGATCGGCGCCCAGCAGCAGCCGGGCCAGGAGCCATCGAAGGCGCTTGACTCGGGCGGGTGTGCGGACGCGCCAACCATGGCGACTGCAGACTGCCTGGTAGGCGTCTTCGTCGAAGACGACGGTGTCGGGCGTGAAGAGACTGCGGCGACGCGAGTAGTCGATCGGAACGCTATGGCCATCCAAGGCTCTGGCGAGGGCGGGTAGGGCCGCGGCCAGAAGCTCTGTCCCGCCGGAGGCCAGGGCCGTGTCCAGGTCCTGGCGGTTGCTCTTGGGGCTGGTGTTGCCCAGGAGGGATGCCGCTTGTCGGTAGCCCAGGGTCGCGCCGGTCAGCAGCGTCATCGAGGCGCATGCCCGCCGGACCCCCGCGGGGCGGGCGCCGCTGTCGAAGGGGAGAAGCCGGTAGGTCCAGGAGGGCCAGATCATGGACGGAAGCTTCGACGCCCGGCGGCGTACGTCGTTGTCACTGAGGTCCGGCCAGGCTGGGGTGGAGGTGGCGGTGCCGTAGCGCAGACGGGAGGGGAGGGTGAGCTCGGAGTCGGCGTCGGTGAGCATGCGGGTGACCACGCGACGGCCGGCTGGCAGCCACTCGGCGATCTTCTTGGTGGCGTAGTCGCTTTGTGTCTTCCGGGGGCGGTCGGTGGTTTGCAGCCAGCCGAAGACCTCCTCGCAGGTGGGATGGTCTCGATCGGTGGCGATGATCGCCAGTGCGGTGCCCACGGCGGTGCTGTGCGCGTCGCTGCCTTCGTCGTTCTCGGCCCGGCCGGGCAGTTCACCGCCGCACTCCGCCAGGATGTCCGCGACCGCGGTGGGGAGGGAGGCAAGGTGACGGATGCCTCGCAGGGCCCGGCGGGCAAGGGCATAGAGTTCCTGGCTGCGAGCCAGGGCCTCTTGTTCCACCGAGGCGTTCAGAATGTCTCGGGTGACGGATATCTGGGCGGCGATGACCATGCCGTCAGAGGGGAGAGCCGGGGTTGGGGACTCGGCGAGCGGGTGACCGCAGCGAACGGAGAGTCCGATACCGGTGGCGTGCAGGCAAAGTCCGGGAGCGGATGGCGCGGCCCGCACTGGTGTGCTGACCGGCGGTGGGTTCCCGCAGGGCGGGCAGTAGTCGCGAAGTAGCAGATTGTGGCGGGTGCAGGCGAACGACCACGGCAGCCGCCAGGACAACTGCCACCGCCCGTGGCCGTCCGCAAGGCAGGCGGGGCAGAAACGGCTGCGTGAGCCGTAGTGCCGCCAGGCCGGCGGTCTGCCCATGGTGCGATCCTCCGGGGCGATGGCCACGATGACACCGTCGAACCGGTCGAGCGTCATCGCGGCCAACGCTTCGGGTGTCAGCCCGGTGCTGCGGGCGAGAGCGTCGTGTTCGGTGCCCGTCAGCCTGCGGACCATGAATCTCGGGTCTGCGGTGGTCAGCCCGATGAACCGGACGAACTCTCCGCCGCTGACGGCCAGTCGGCGGGCGTATGCCTCGATCCAACTGTCGAGGGCCTCGCCGTCGACGGGCGGAACCCAGAGGGGGATCCGCTCGTCGGTCCACCGTGTCATGCCGACTTCCGGCGGCGCTCAGCCGGGGGCGTCGGGTGGGTGGTGAGTAGGCCGGCCTTGATCGCAGCTTCGAGTTCCTTGCGGGCTTCCTCCGCGGCGGCGTCGTTCTTCACCTGGTTCATCAGGTCTTCATCGAGGCGTTCGTGGCCGGAGCGGATCGCGCGCAGACAGCTGCGGTTGATCAGTGCCATGAGGGAGGCGAAGTGTCCGGTGGAGCGTGCAAAGAGGTAATCCGACAGGTCCCTGGCGAGCATCCCGGGGTACTTCTCCGCCAGGACGAGTTTCTGCTCGATCGTCTTGAGCAGGGTGTGCCAGTGCTGGCGGCCTTCGTCGTCCTCGATCTGGAACGGCGGCAGCGTCAGCGGGGTGGTGCGACGCCCGAACTGGGCCAGTTCGGTCTGCTTGCCGGAGAAGCCCTCGCGTAGGACACCACGCTGCTGGACACCCACGCCGACGTAGATCAGAGTGACCGGGAAGACGTTCGCCAGGTACTTTAACTGGTTCGCCATACGGACCGAGTTGGAGTTCGCCCCGGCGAGGAAATGGATGTCGTCGATGATGATCGCGACCGTCTTCATGGACAACACGGCGTCCACGGCCCGCTCGGCCAGGGCGTCGGCGTTCCCGGAGGTAGGCAGGCCGTAGAAGCGGCAGATCGCCGCGTTCAGACCGCGGATCTGTGTGTTCCCGCTCAGAGCGATGTAGATGACCGGGACGCGGCGGTCGCCGCTCGGTGTCGTCTCTCCGCGCAGGGCAACCTGCTTGCGGAACAGCTTGCGGCCGTAGTCCCGCACCGCGGTGCTCTTGCCGAGCCCCGGATAGGCGTCCACGAGGGCTGCGGGCTTGGTCTTGTCCCCGTCCTGCCGGTTCGACTCGACGATCTCGGCCAAGGCGTCGTGCAGCGCGATGAGCTGGGGTGTGTCGATCGGGCCGATGTTGGCGTGCCAGACCTCCCGGTTGTCGTTGTGCACCAGCAGATCCCGCGGCGAGAGATCTGCGAGCTGGGCGCGTGTGAACTGTGGAGGCTGGATGCGGTCCGGGCCGTTGACCTCCTGCAGCCAGCCCGGCAGCCGGGTGGGGGTGTACTGACGGTCATCGCCCTCGAATGGTTCGGTGCTGTCCGCCGTACTCAACGGCTGTCCCAGACGTCGGCGTAGTACTCATCCTCATCGACCAGGACGGCGGTCTCTTCGTCTGCCGGGACCGCCTCGCACTCCTCATCCTCGTCGTCGTCCCCGCCCAGGTCCTCATCAGCAGACGCGACCACCTGCAAACCTGGTGCTGCCTCCTGGCCTGCTCCTGCGTCCGGCGAGCTGAGCGCTGCCAGACGGCGCACGGAGGGAAGCTCGGCGATCGCGTCGACCTCGGGTTCGCCTTCGCCGACCAGCCGCAGACGGTCCTGCGACAAGCGCACCGCCATGCGCCGCTCGGTCCGGTCCTCGGTCAGTCCGGCGCCCCAGCGTTCCAGCAACTCGATCAGGGCGCGTTTGGTGTCCGGGAAACGATGCGTCTTGGCCGCGATCCGGCGCGCGTACTTCAACGCCTCCAGGCTGGCCGGCCCGTTCAGAGCCGGGGCATGTTCCCAGTCCAGGGGGTGCCACAGATGTGGCTGCTTCGGATCCTGGAAGTAGATCTTCCTGATGTCGGCGCGGTCCACCGCGACCGGCCACTTTCCGGCCTGCTCGCCGCGGTGCGGGCTGATCTGATTGCGGTAGTCGTCGAGCCCGTCCCCGTTGTAGCGGAGCCCGTTGATCTCCACCCCGTAGTGGTGGATGGGGCACCACTCCTCTTCCAGGAACTCGAACGCGAGGCCCGGCCTGGCCGGGATGCGCAAGGGGCCCGCCCGGTTCACGCCGTGCTCGAACATCTCCAACGGGCTCAGCTTCAGTCCGGGGACCTCCGGGACTGTCAGACCCCGGTGGTGCCGCCTGTGATAGATCAAAGTGATCCATTCGCGGATGATCGCCTCAAGCTCGTCCAGGAAGAAGTACGCCTCGTTCTCGACGTTCTCGCCCCGGCTGTGCACGTCCGGCCCCTTGTAGCCCGGCAGGGCCGCCAACAGCCCCTGGTTCAAAGTCTTGAACCACCGTTCCACCGGCTTGTCGGTAGGCGTATAGGGGCGAGCCGGCTGCAGCGAGATGTCCAGCTTCGTGCAGACGCTCGCGATGTGGTTCGAGACGTAGATCTTGCCGTGGTCGTAGATGATCGTCTCCGCCGCGACAGGCGGCAGCAGCGGCTGTCCGTCCGCGTCCACCAGCTTCTCCGCGTCGAACACCACAGTGGAGGGAACTCCGCAGTACGGAAACGGCTCGGCCGTGCCGGTGGACACCTCCCGCGGACGAACCGTCTCGAACAAGACGCCCGCCACGTCGGTCGACTTCGTCGATACCGGCGTCAGCCGCAGCCCGGTGATCACCCTGCTGTAGAGGTCCATCGCGACCGTGAGCTCGCACTGCACCCACCGGCACGTCACCGGCTCCATCGCGAAAACATCCAGGCTGTTGGTGTCCAGCACGACGTACTCACCCGGCCGCGTCGCACGCAGTCTGCCGAAGACCCCCTGCGGACGGTTCGCGATGGACCGCTTCCCCTTCGTGCTGCCGTCGAACGCATTCGTCCCCCGGCTGAGCTCCTTCAGCAGCGTGTACCCCTTCGTCTGCTTCGGGATGCTCACCACACCGGGGCCGTACTCCTTGACCACACGCTCTTCAATCTCGATCAGCACCAGACCACGAACCGGGCGGCTGGACTTCTTCAGGCTATTGATCACCGAGCGTGCCATCTCCAGCCAGCGCGGATCCACACGGTCCAGCACACTTGCGGGCTCGCGCTTGCTCACCAGGCCCGCCGGCCCCGACTCCTCCACCAGAGCCACCCACCGGCGCACCGTGGTCACGCTGACGCCGAGCTCCGCAGCCTTCGCCTTGTACCGGTGCATCAAGGGCACGCCCGGCGCGTAGTCAGGCCGTGGTTCACCCTCCAATGCCATCTCAGCTGAGCCCAACTGGTAGCCGGACCGAACTTCCTGGACATGCCGGAACCGGGTGGTGAGCGCGTCGCCCTCCGCAGTGCTGAGCTCGCCCAGCGTCGCCGCGACCGCTGGCTGTGCAGGCGGAGTTTCCACCAGGAACTCGGTGGAGGGATGGGCCATCAGCACCGACAGATCGACCTGCCGCCACAAGGGACGGCCTTCCGCCGAGATCTGCTGCAGGAGAATACGGCGGCCTTCGATTTCCGCGATGGTGAACTGCTCGCCGTCATAGGTCAGTGGCAGGCCTGTCCGAAGCGGTGTAGTCCAGGTGTTCACGCGGACCTCCGCAGGACCCAGTCGCCACTGAGCGGACGGGACAGATCGGTGGTCAGCCGCCCTGACCACACCAGGGCCAGCAAGGGTGGCCGTGCCTCGTAGTCGGGGCGCCCAGCGGCCAGACGCCGCTCAGCGTCCGCAAGCTGGTCCCCGTCCCGGACCGTCTGCCAAGCCCGCTCGATGTCCGCCTCGGGGACCACCCCAGGTCGGCGGTATGCCGCCAGGAAACGGACGTTCTCCAAGAGCGTGCGATCCGCCCCGGACCAGATCTCGTACTCCCAGCCATGCCGCTCGATCAATTCCCCTGGCCAGGCCAGGGCCTCCACGATCTTCGGATCGGCGAGTCGATCGGCTGGCTTGACGTTGACCACGCGTACCGTCCCCGACGCCATGACCAGCAGAAAATCCGGAACATGTCGACGAACGCGCCCTCCGACCCGGGCCGTCAGATGACAAGGCTGAGCATAGATTCCACGTACCGCAGGATCCATGTCCGCCAGGAGCAGCCGGGCTAACTCCAGCCGGCTCTCGTAGACGATGGGCCCAGCCATCGTCGCCGATGCGTACCGTCCCGAGTGGTGCGTCTGGCCGTGGACGGAGCGAAAACTCCGCCACGGCACCGACCAGGTGAAGTCCGCCAAACGCAGATCCCTGAAGGGGACCTTGCGCACCGACGTGTCGTCATACCGGATCGACGCCGCGGCAGGCACACTCTTCCTGCCGGATCGCACTGGACTCTGAACGACCATAGACGCGACAGTAGTTACTGACCGCAGTCAGTGCCCACCGAATGGCGAAAGTGCCCAATCGCTGTCCACTTCACATGGGCAGTGTCCATCGGAATGCGGAACCTACACCACGCGCGTCAGGCCAGGCTGTCGCGCCACGCGCGGTGCAGGCCCGCGAACCGGCCGACGCCCCCGATCAGTTCGGCCGGGGAGCCGTCCTCGACGATGCGGCCGTGCTCCATCACCAGCACCCGGTCGGCGATCTCCACCGTCGACAGACGGTGCGCGATCACCACCGCCGTACGGCCGTTGAGTACCGTGTCCATCGCCCGCTGCACCGCCCGCTCACCCGGGATGTCCAGCGAACTCGTCGCCTCGTCCAGGATCAGTACGGAGGGATCGGCGAGCAGCGCGCGGGCGAACGCCACCAACTGGCGCTGGCCCGCCGAGATCCGGCCGCCCCGCTTCCGGACGTCCGTGTCGTATCCGTCCGGCAGACCGGTGATGAAGTCGTGCGCGCCGATCGCCTTCGCGGCCCGCTCGATCTCGTCGCGCGACGCGTCGGGACAGCCGATCGCGATGTTCTCCGCGACGGTGCCGGAGAAGAGGAACGCCTCCTGGGTCACCATCACGACACCACGCCGCAGCTCGGGGGTGTCCAGGTCCCGCAGGTCGGTGCCGTCGAGCAGGACGCGGCCCTCGGTGGGGTCGTAGAACCGGGCCAGCAGCTTGGCCAGCGTGGACTTGCCCGCGCCGGTCGAGCCGACGACGGCCACGGTCTGACCGGCCGGGAGCGCCAGGTCGAAGCGGGGCAGGACCTCGCCGCCCGTCCGGTACGAGAAGCTGACCGCGTCGAACACGACCTCCCGGCCCGGGTGCCCGCCCGTCAGCTCCGGCAGCGGGCGGGGGTTCGCCGCCTCCGGCACGGACGGGGTCTGGGCGAGCAGCCCCGCGATCTTCTCCAGCGAAGCGGCGGCCGACTGGTAGGAGTTGAGGAACATCCCGAGCCGGTCGATCGGGTCGTACAGCCTCCGCAGGAAGAGCACCGACGCGGCGAGCACACCGAGGGCGAGCGTCCCGTCGGCGACCCGGAAGGCGCCCCACAGCACGATTCCGGCCACGGCGACGTTCGCCGTGAGCCGGGAACCGATCACGTAACGCGCCATTTCGAGGATGGCGTCGCCGTTGGTGCGCTCGTGGTGGTGGTTGAGCGCGTGGAACTCGGCGTCGTTGGCGCGCTCGCGGCGGAACGCCTGTACGGGCCTGATGCCGTTCATCGTCTCCGCGAACTTCACGATGACCGCCGCGATGGCGGTGGAGCGCTTGCCGAATATGGCGCCGGCCCTGCGCTGGTACAGCCGCACCAGTGCGTACAGCGGTACGAAGGAGAGCACGGCGAGTCCGCCGATGCCGAGGTCCAGGTAGAGCAGCATCGCCGAGATGTAGACGAAGGCGAGGACCACCGCGACGAGTTCCTGGAGCCCTTCGGCGAGCAACTCACGCAGCGACTCGACGTCCGTGGTGGAGCGGGAGATCAGCCGTCCGGAGGTGTAGCGCTCGTGGAAGTCCACGCTCAGCGCCTGGGCGTGGCGGAAGATCCGGCCGCGCAGATCGAGGAGCACGTCCTGGTTCACGCGGGCGGACGAGCGGATGAAGGCGTACTGGAAGACGCCGGCTCCGGCGGCGCAGAGCAGGTAGCCGACGGCGACCGCGATCAGCGGGCCGTTGTCGTCGGCACGGAAGGCGGGCACGCCCCGGTCGATGGCGTACGCGACGAGCAGCGGGCCCGCCTGAACGGCGGCCTGCTGGAGCAGCAGGAGCAGCGCGGTCACCGCGACCCGGCCGCGCCGGGCGCGCAGCAGCGACCGGAGCAGCGCACCGGTGGCCCCGCGCGGCGCGGGCAGCGCGTCCTGCGCGAAGGGGTCGTCGTCCGGGGAGCCGGGCGACGCGGGTCTGCGCTCGTCGGGGGACGCCTCGATGCCGGGTGCGTCGGCGGGAGCCCCGAGGGCCCCGACGCCAGTACCGTGCCCGGCGCCCGGGGAGGTGACGGTGGCGGTGGGAGCGCCCGTGACGGCGCGTGTGCCCGCGCCCGTGACGGCACCTGTGCCCGCGCCCGTGACGGCACCTGTGCCCGCATGCGTGCCCGTGCCTGTACTCCCGGCCGTGACGGTGCCCGTACCTGCGTCCGCAGTCGTGACCGTGCCGACGGACGTACTCCCCGGGCCCGTCGCCGTACCGGTACCGGCGCCTGTGCCGGTCTCCCCGTCTGTCGCGTCGGCCGTCACGGCGCCCGCGCCCACGGCGGTCGGGTCCGCTCCGGCGGTACTTCCCGGGTCGTCGGTATCGGTCCCGGTCCCGGTCCTGACCCATGTCACGGCGCCCGCGCCCACGGCGGTCGGATCCGATCCGGCCGTGCCTCCCGCGCGATCGGTATCCGCCCCGTTCCCTGTCCCGCTCCCGACCCCGGTGGTCGGAGCGGTCGGATCCGATCCGGCGGTACGTCCCGTGCCATCGGTCCCGGTCCCGGCGTCGGGGACCGTGCCGGCGTCGTCCCGCCCCGGTTCGGTCGGGCCGTCGCTCGTGGTCGTCGGCGACGACGTCATCCCATGCTCCTCTCGACGGATTCCGCCCCCGTGTCGCTTCCCTCGTCGCAGCCGGCTCCTGACCGCGACCCCGTCTCCGCGTCGGCCCCGGACATCAGCCACGCGTACTCCGCGTTGTCCCGCAGCAGTCCGTGGTGCGTCCCCACCGCCGTGATCCGGCCGTCCGAGATCAGCGCCACCCGGTCCGCCAGCATCACCGTCGACGGCCGGTGCGCCACGACCAGTGCCGTGGTCTCGTCGAGCACCCGGCGCAGCGCCGCCTCGACCAGCGCCTCCGTGTGGACGTCGAGCGCGGACAGCGGATCGTCGAGCACCAGGAAGCGCGGTCCGCCGACCACCGCCCTGGCCAGCGCCAGCCGTTGACGCTGGCCGCCGGAGAGGCTGAGTCCCTGCTCGCCGACCTCCGTGTGCACACCGTGCGGCAGGTCCTGGACGAAGTCCGCCTGCGCCACGTCCAGCGCCCGCAGCAGCGCCGCTTCGTCCGCGCTCTCGGCGCCCATGCGGACGTTGTCGCCGACGGTCGCCGAGAACAGCGTCGGCTCCTCGAACGCCACCGACACCAGCTCACGCAGCCGCTGCCGGGGCATCAGCGCGATGTCGTCGCCGTCGAGCGTGATCCGCCCGCCCGTCACCTCGTGCAGCCGGGGCACCAGCGCGGTGAGCGTCGTCTTCCCGGAGCCCGTCGCGCCGACGAGCGCCATCGTCTCGCCGGACCTGATGTGCAGGTCCACCTGCGTGAGTACGGGCACGGACCCGGCTTCGGCGTCGGGATACCGGAACGACACGCCCTCGAAGCGCAGCCCGTCGGACTCCTTCCCCAGGAAGGTGCCGCTTCCGCCCCCGCCTCCGCCTCCGCCCCCGCCTCCGCCCCCGCTCCCGACCGCGTCCGCCGTCTCCTCCTTGGCGTCCATCACCTCGAAGTACCGCTCCGTCGCGGTCGCCGACTCCTGGCTCATCGCCAGCAGGAAGCCCATCGACTCCACCGGCCAGCGCAGTGCCAGAGCCGTGGACAGGAAGGCGACCAGCGTGCCGGTGGACAGATGACCGTCGGCGACCTGGACCGTGCCCAGCACCAGCGCCGCGCCGATCGCCACTTCGGGGATGACCATGATCAGCGCCCAGATGCCCGCCAGCAGGCGGGCCTTGCCCAGCTCCGTACCGCGCAGCCGCTCCGCGAGCGCCCGGAACGCGAGAGCCTGGCTGCGGTGCCTGCCGAAGCCCTTCACGATCCGTACGCCGAGAACGCTCTCCTCGACCACCGTCGTCAGGTCGCCCACCTGGTCCTGCGCCTTGCGGGCGACCAGTGAGTACTTCGCCTCGAAGACCGAGCAGAGGATCACCAGCGGCACCACGGGCGCCAGCAGCACCAGCCCGAGCGTCCACTCCTGCATCAGCAGAATCAGGAAGCCGACGAGGATCGTCGTCCCGTTCACCAGCAGGAAGGTCAGCGGAAAGGCCAGAAACATACGCAGCAGCATCAGGTCCGTCGTGCCGCGCGACAGCAACTGACCCGAGGGCCACCGGTCGTGGAACGCGATCGGCAGCCGTTGGAGGTGCCGGTAGAGATCCGCCCGCATCGCGGCCTCGACCCCCGCCAGCGGCCTCGCCACCAACCACCGCCGCAAGCCGAAGAGTACGGCTTCGAGGATCCCGAGCAGCAGCAGATACAGCGCGCCGCGCCAGATGCCGCCCGTGTCACCCTCCGCGATCGGGCCGTCGACCATCCACTTCAGTACGAGGGGGAATACCAGGGCCAGGGAGGAGGCCAGCACCGCGACGAACGCGGCACTGAACAGGCGCACACGCACCGGCCGTACATACGGCCACAGCCTGAGCAGCGAACGCACGGCCGAGCGGTTCTGGACGGCGGCTGGGCCCTTGGTAGATACATCTTCGGAGGTCGGCATCAAGGCGAGCCTACGTATCACCACTGACAGTGCCCACCGATTTCCGGCTGACGTCGGCGTCGGTGTCGGCGCCCCCGAGGACGTCGGCGTCGGTGTCGGCGTCCGCGTCCACCGAGGCTGATGCCGGCATCAACCGATCGGTTGATACGAGGTCGAGCGCGATGGCCGATGCCGCCCCGCGCCGCGCGGCGGCATCCTGCTGCCATGGCGATCATCGAAGTGAACGGCCTGCGCAAGGCCTACGGGGGAGAGCCCGCCGTCGACGGTGTCGACTTCACCGTCGAGGAGGGCGAGATCTTCGGGATCCTCGGTCCCAACGGTGCGGGCAAGACGACGACCGTCGAATGCGTCGAGGGACTCAGGGTCCCCGACGCCGGTACGGTCCGGGTCGCCGGACTCGATCCGGTCGGCGACCACGAGCAGGTCACACACCTCCTCGGCGCACAGCTCCAGGAGAGTGAACTCCAGCCGAAGCTGACGGTGCGCGAGGCGCTGGAGCTGTACTCCGCGTTCTACCCCAGGCCCGTCGACTGGCGTCCGCTCGCCGGCCGTCTCGGCCTGGAGGCCAAGCTCTCGACGCGTTTCGCGAAGCTGTCCGGCGGCCAGAAGCAGCGGCTGTTCATCGCGCTGTCCCTGATCGGCGGTCCGCGCGTGGTCGTGCTCGACGAGCTGACCACCGGTCTGGACCCGCGCGCCCGGCGCGACACCTGGAGCCTGATCGAGGAGACCAGGGACTCCGGGGTGACCGTGCTGCTGGTCACCCACTTCATGGAGGAGGCGCAGCGGCTCTGCGACCGCATCGCCGTGATCGACCGGGGGAAGGTCGCCGCGCTCGACACCCCGTCCGGGCTGATCGCGCGCTCGGCGGCGTCCACCGTCGTCTCCTTCACGCCGTCGGAGCCGCTGCGCGACGAGGACCTGGCCGCGCTGCCCAAGGCGGTGTCCGTCGAGACGAAGGGCGACCGGATCGTCATCAACGGCACCGACGAGACCGTCAACGCGGTCATCACGCTGCTCGCCCGCCACCACGTCACGGCGCACCAGCTCCGGGTCACCGAGGCGACGCTGGACGACGCGTTCCTCGACCTCACGGAGACCCGGACCGGGACGGCGTCGGCGACGAACACCGACGACCCCGCCCCCGCCCCCGCCCCCGGCACCGTCACCAAGACCACCGCCACCGCCACCGCACCGCAGCCCGAAGAGAGGGTCTGACATGGCCTCCGCCTCCACCGCCGTCCTCAGGACCGAGGCGCGCCTGCTGAGCCGCGAGCCGGGGGTGCTCTTCTGGATCATCACCTTCCCGACCCTCCTGATGGTGATCCTCGGACTCATCCCGGGCTTCGACGAGCCCGATACCGCCCTCGGCGGCCGACGGGTCATCGACCTGTACGTCCCCGTGGCCGCCCTGCTCGCCGTGATCACGGCCGGGCTCCAGGCCATGCCGCCGGTCCTGATCGGCTACCGCGAACGCGGCATCCTGCGCCGTATGTCCACGACACCGGTGCGCCCCACCACGCTGCTCGTCTCGCAGCTCGTACTGCTGGGCGGCGCCGCGCTCGCCTCGGCCGTGCTGGCGATCGCCGTCGGCAGGATCGCCTTCGGCGTGGCGCTGCCCGGTCAGATCACCGGCTATCTGGTGGCGCTGGTCCTCTCGACGGCCGGTGCCCTGGCGCTGGGCGGGCTCGTCTGCGCGATCGCCTCCACCCAGAAGGCGGGCCAGGCCATCGGCTCGGCCCTGTTCTTCCCGTCGATGTTCACAGCGGGCGTGTGGCTGCCCGTCCAGGCGATGCCCGACCTGCTGCGCGACATCGTCGGTTACTCGCCCATGGGCGCCGCGTCCGAGGCGCTCGACGCCGCGATGCGCGGCGGCTGGCCGCACTGGGCGGACCTGGGCGTGATGGCTCTGTGGACGCTCGTGCTGACCGCCGGCGCCGCCCGCTGGTTCCGCTGGGAATGACCACCGGCGGGCGGTCGCGGCAACTGGTGCCGGGGCGGGACGCGGAGGCCGGAACGGCTGCGGACCACAGGGGGGTCCGCAGCCGTTCCGGCCCCCTCCGACCGCCGGCCGGGACGGGGCACACTGTGGGGATGACGACAGCCAGGGCGGCGCGTGTGCCGGTCTCCGTGGAGGAGCGGTGGGAACAGTTCCACCGGTGGGGCCCCTACGCCCTGCTGGCGCTGTCCACCGTGGTCTCGGCCCTCAGCGTGGACGCCTTCGGCATGACCCGCAGCGCGCAGTACACGGCCGGGGCGCTGGTCGTCCTCGCCGTCGTCCTCCAGCTGTGCCGGGGCCGCGTCGGGCGCGGTCGGCCCCTGCACGAGCGCGAGCCGTCCGCCGCCGGCCTGGTCTACTACGGCCTGCGGACCGTCATCGCCTTCCTCCTCACGTGGCTCAACCCGCTCTTCGCGATCTACGCGGTCCTCGGCTACTTCGACAGCGGGCATCTGCTGCCCGAGCGCGCCGTCCGGGCCGGACTCCTCGTCCACGCCGTCATCATGGCGGGCTCGCAGTCCGGGGGACTGCCACCGGGCGGTCTCCTCCAGTGGGTCCTCTTCGCCGGGCTCCTCCTGCTCAACGGCTCGCTCACGCTCGTCTTCGCCCATCTCAGCCGCAGGGAGTCCGAGGTCGCCGCCGAGCGGTCCGCGACCATCACCGAGCTCGAACAGGCCAACGCCCGTCTGGAGCAGGCCCTGGAGGAGAACGCGGGGCTGCACGCCCAGCTCCTCGTCCAGGCCCGGGAGGCGGGCGTCGCCGACGAGCGCCGCAGGCTCGCCGCCGAGATCCACGACACCATCGCCCAGGGGCTGACCGGCATCATCGCCCAGCTCCAGGTGGTGACCGCCACCTCCGACCCCGAGCTGGCCCGCGAGCATCTGACACGGGCCGCCGCCCTCGCCCGCCACAGCCTCGGTGAGGCACGCCGCTCGGTGCGCAACCTCGGCCCGGCGGCCCTGGACCACGACACCCTGGCCGAGGCACTGAAGAAGGCCGTCGCCGAGTGGTCCGACCGGACCGGTGTACGGGCGGGGTTCACCGTCACCGGTACGGAGGAGCCCCTGCACGACGAGGTCGCCGCCACGCTGCTGCGCATCGCCCAGGAAGCCCTCGCCAACACCGCCAGGCACGCCGCGGCCGACCGGGCGGGCGTCACCCTCTCGTACATGGGTCACGAGATCACCCTCGACGTACGGGACGACGGGCGGGGTTTCGACCCCCTCGTGCTGCGCCCGCGCTCCGGTTCGAACGGGTTCGGACTCGACGGGATGCGCGCCCGCGCGGAGCGCATAGCGGGCACCGTCACCGTGGAGTCGGAGGTGGGCGGCGGCACGGCGGTCTCGGCTCGCGTACCTTTGGTCCGTCATGCCGGAGCGGACCGTCACCCTGATCGTCGTCGATGACCATCCCGTCGTACGGGACGGTCTGCGCGGCATGTTCGAATCCGCCGACGGCTTCGAGGTGCTGGGCGAGGCGTCCGGCGGCGTCGCCGGGGTCGAGCTGGCGCTCCGTGTGGACCCGGACGTCGTCCTGATGGACCTGCGGATGCCGGACGGCGGGGGAGTCGACGCGATAGCCGCCCTGACCCGGCGCGGCGCCCGTGCCAAGGTGCTCGTCCTCACCACGTACGACACGGACTCCGACACCATCCCCGCGATCGAGGCGGGCGCCACCGGCTACCTCCTCAAGGACGCGCCGCGCGAGGAGCTGTTCACGGCGGTACGGGCGGCGGCCGAGGGACGTACGGTCCTGTCGCCCGCCGTCGCGTCCCGGCTGGTCTCCCGCGTCCGTACGCCCGCCGCGGGCAACGAACCGCTCTCCGCCCGTGAGCGCGAGGTCCTCGAACTCGTCGCGCGGGGCACGTCGAACCGCGAGATCGCCGCCGAGCTGTTCATCAGCGAGGCGACGGTGAAGACCCATCTCACGCACATATACGCCAAGTTGGGTGTGAAGGACCGGGCGGCGGCGGTCGCGGTGGGGTACGACCGCAAGATCCTCGGCTGAGCCCCTCGCCGCTTCCCTCCCGAGGAGGCGGCGGCTCGCCCGCCCTCCTCAGGAGGCCGCGTCCCACCCCCGTACGCGCAGCAGCAGCACCGACCGCGCCGGCACCGTGGTGACCCTCCCCCCGTCCAGCACCGTGCCCGGCTCCTCCTCCTGGTCCTCCGACGAGGTGTCGGCCACCAGTTCGTACGACCGCGCCCACGGCTCGCCGGGCAGCGCGAAGTCCTGCGGCCCGGAGCCCGAGTGCAGGACCGCGAGGAAGCTGTCGTCGGTGATCTTCCGCCCGCGGGCGTCGCGCCCGGGGATGTCGCGCCCCGACAGGAACAGCCCGAGCGTCGAGGCGGGCGCGTACCAGTCCCGCTCGGTCATCTCCTTGCCGTCGGGCCGGAACCACGCAAGGTCGCGCAGCCCGTCGGGCGCCTGTGCGCGGCCGGAGAAGAACGCGCGGCGGCGCAGCACCGGATGGGCGTGCCGCAGCGCCAGGAGCCGTCGGGTGAGCCGGTAGAGGCCGTGGGAGCCCGGCTGGTCGAGCAGGGACCAGTCGAGCCAGCTCGTCTCGTTGTCCTGGCAGTACGCGTTGTTGCTGCCGCCCTGCGTACGGCCCATCTCGTCGCCCGCGACCAGCATCGGCACACCCGTCGACAGCAGCAGGGTGGTGAGGAGGTTGCGCAGTTGCCGCCGCCGCAGGGCGTTGATCCCGGCGTCGTCGGTCTCGCCCTCCACGCCGCAGTTCCAGGCGCGGTTGTCGTCCGTGCCGTCCCTGTTGCCCTCGCCGTTGGCCTCGTTGTGCTTGTGCTCGTAACTGACGAGGTCGCGCAGCGTGAAGCCGTCGTGGGCGGTGACGAAGTTGACGGACGCGTACGGACGCCGGCCGCCCCACGCGTACAGATCGCTCGACCCGGACAGCCGGTAGCCCAGATCCCGTACGTCCGGGGTGGCACCGCGCCAGAAGTCGCGTACGGCGTCCCGGTAGCGGTCGTTCCACTCGGCCCACAGCGGCGGGAAGGACCCGGCCTGGTAGCCGCCGTCGCCGACGTCCCACGGTTCGGCGATGAGCTTGACCCGTCGCAGCACCGGATCCTGCGCTATCACGGCCAGGAAGGGCGACAGCATGTCGACGTCGTGCATGGAGCGGGCGAGCGCCGCCGCCAGGTCGAAGCGGAAACCGTCGACACCCATCTCCGTGACCCAGTACCGCAGCGAGTCCGTGATCAGGCGCAGGACCTGCGGCTGGACGACATGGAGGGTGTTGCCGCACCCCGTGTAGTCGCTGTATCTGCGGGCGTCGGCCTGGAGGCGGTAGTAGCCGCGGTTGTCGATACCGCGCAGGGACAGCGTCGGTCCGAGCTCGCCCGCCTCCGCCGTGTGGTTGTAGACGACGTCGAGGATGACCTCGATCCCGGCGTCGTGCAGGGCGCGCACCATCCGCTTGAACTCGCCGACCTGCTGTCCCCGGGTGCCGCCCGCCGCGTAGTCGGCGTGGGGGGCGAAGTAGCCGATGGAGTTGTAGCCCCAGTAGTTGCGCAGCCCGCGCCGCAGCAGATGGTCCTCGTGGGCGAACTGGTGCACCGGCAGCAGCTCGACGGCGGTCACCCCGAGCCGTACGAGATGCTCGATCGCCGCCGGGTGGGCGAGGCCCGCGTAGGTGCCGCGCAGCTCGTCGGGGATGCCCGGATGGCGCATGGTGAAGCCGCGTACGTGCAGCTCGTAGATGACCGTGTCCGCCCAGGGCGTCTTGGGCCGCCGGTCGTCGGCCCAGGTGTCGTCGGGGGCGTCGTCGTGGACGACGACCCCCTTGGGGACGTGCGGCGCGGAGTCGTGCTCGTCGCGCACCGTGTCGGCGACCTGCTGCTGCGGCCAGTCGCGCACATGGCCGTACACCTCGGGAGGCAGCGCGAAGTCGCCGTCGACGGCGCGCGCGTACGGGTCGAGGAGCAGCTTCGCCGGATTCCAGCGGGCGCCCGTCCAGGGGTCCCAGCGGCCGTGCACACGGAAGCCGTACCGCTGTCCGGGGCGTATGCCGGGTACGAAACCGTGCCAGATCTCGTGCGTCAGCTCGGTCAGTGGGAGGCGGGTCTCCACGGCGCCGCCTTCCACGACACCGCTTCCCACGGCGCCGCCTCCTACAGAGGCCGCGTCCTCGGCCGGGCCGCCGTCCGGAGCTCCGGCGTCGTCGAAGAGGCACAGCTCGACGGCTTCCGCGCCGCCCGCCCACAGGGCGAAGTTCGTCCCCGCGACCCCGTCCGGACCCACCCGGTACCGCGCTCCCAGCGGTGTCGGCGCTCCTGGCCACACCTCGGGCGGGGGAGCGGCGGCGGCCGCCTCCCCGGCGGCCTCCGTCCCGCTGACCGCCCTCCGCCCGGCGTCCGTACCGACGCCCGGCTCGACCTCTTCGACCGGATCTCTCACATGATCCATCATCGGATCCCGGACCGGTTCCCGCACTGTCTCCTGCTCGGCTGCGCTCGCCACCTGTCAGGCCTCCCGGCTCGTCGGGCCCGCGCATCCGGCGGCCACGGCGTCCCGGCCGTGGCTCCCCCTCGCGTGGTCCTCCCACGTGTTCTGCCCGCCGGAAGGCCCCCGCTCACGTTTCCCCCGCAGGGGGGTCGTCGTTGGGGGGTCGTGACACACGTACTGAAGCGGGCAAGGACCGGCGCCGCAGCCGTTCTGACATGCGCAGGCCTGATGGCGGGGCTGGCCGGACTGACGGGCTGCACCGTCGGCGAGACCTTCACCGAAAGCAAGTCCCGGGCGCCTGGGGACACGATTCGTATCAGCCCCGAGGACCGGGCCAGGAACATCAAGCGCGGTGACCGGATCGAGGTGAGGGTTCCCGACGGCCGGCTGGAGCGGGTCGAGGTCGCGCGGGTCGACGGCGCGCAGCGCACGAAGCTGCCGGGCCGGACCTCCGACGACGGACTCGTGTGGTCGCCGGACGCGGACGCGCGCGTCGTCCTCGCGGCCAAATACAGCGTCGACGTGGTGGCCGTGGACGGCGATGGCCGCAGATCGGCCCGCCACTCCACCTTCACCACCGCCGTGCCGAAGCACCGCTTCATCGGCTACTTCCAGCCCGAGAACCGCTCGACCGTCGGCACCGGCATGATCGTCTCCTTCGACTTCAACCGGAAGATCGAGAACCGCGCCGCCGTCCAGCGCGCCGTCCGCGTCACCTCGAACCCGCCGGTCGAGGTCGTCGGCCACTGGTTCGGCGACCGCCGGCTGGACTTCCGGCCCCGGGAGTACTGGAAGCCGGGCACCGAGGTCACGGTCGATCTGCGGCTGCGGGACGTCCAGGCCGCGCCGGGGGTCTTCGGCATCCAGGAGAAGACCGTCGGGTTCACGGTCGGCCGCTCCCAGGTGTCCCTTGTCGACGCCGAGAAACACACCATGGAGGTACGGCGCGACGGCGCGCTGGTCTCGACGGTGCCGATCACGGCCGGGGCGCCCAAGACCACGACGTACAACGGGAAGATGGTCGTCACCGAGCTGTACGACGTGACGCGGATGAACGGCGCGACGGTCGGCTTCGGCGGTGAGTACGACATCAAGGACGTGCCGCACGCCCTGCGCCTGACGACATCGGGGACGTTCCTGCACGGCAACTACTGGGCCACGCCGGACACGTTCGGCTCGACCAACGTCAGCCACGGGTGCGTCGGACTGCGTGATGTCAAGGGCGGCAGCGCGGACACCCCGGCGGGCTGGTTCTTCGACAGGACGCTCGTCGGTGATGTCGTGGAAGTGGTCAACTCCCGCGACAGGACCGTCGCTCCGGACAACGGGCTGGGCGGCTGGAACCTCGACTGGCCCAAGTGGAAGGCGGGTTCCGCGGTCGCCGGCTGACGGCACGGAGCCGTACGGCTCCCAGGACCCGGCCCCGTACCCACCCTCACCTGCGTGACCGTCCCTGATTCCGGGAGACGTTGGAACGGAACAGTGACAATCCCGGGGAGTCCGGGACGGCTCGCGGTGTGATTATCTAGCGCCGTGCGCGCGAGCAAAGCGCGTGGGGGTGTGGAGCCCGGTCGTGCGTCGTTCGCACCCGGCTCCGAGGCCGAGGCGGGGCCCGGCCGTGTGAGGGGAGACGACCATTGAACGGGCAGCCGATATCGGGGGCATCGGCGGAAGCCGGCCGGGCACGGCGGGCGGGACGGGGCAGAGGGCTCGCGGCGTTCGCGCTTGGGGGCCTGCTCCTGTTCGTGACGGCGTGCGGCGGTGGGGGCGGCGAGGGCGGCGACAGCGGTGACGGCAAGGGCGAGAAGGACGGCGGGAAGGTCGAGAACGCCGCCTCCCAGGCCGTCGTGACGATCGCGCCCAAGGACGGCGCGAAGTCGGTCGCGACGAGCGGAGCGCTCAAGATCACCGCGAGCAAGGGCAAGTTGACGACCGTCGACGTCAAGGACGGCAAGGGCAACGCGGTCGACGGCAAGATCGCCGCTGGCGGCACCGCCTGGGAGCCGGCCCGGCACCTGGCCGGAGCCACCAAGTACACGGTGCACGCCATCGCCAAGGACTCCGAGGGCCGGGTGTCGGCGAAGGACACCACCTTCACCACCCTCGTACCGAAGAACACCTTCATCGGCCACTACACGCCGGAGGGCGGATCGACGGTCGGCGTCGGCATGCCGGTCTCGCTCAACTTCACCCGTGGCATCACCGATCCCGAGGCGGTCGAGCGGGCGATCAAGGTGACCGCGGAGCCGTCGGTACCCGTCGAGGGGCACTGGTTCGGCAACGACCGGCTCGACTTCCGGCCCGAGAAGTACTGGGCCGCGGGCACGAAGGTGACCGTGGAGCTCAACCTCGACGGCGTCGAGGGACGTCCCGGGGTCTACGGCGAGCAGGCCAAGACGGTGAAGTTCACCATCGGCCGCTCCATGGTCTCCACGGTGGACGCGAAGGCCAAGACGATGAAGATCGTCAAGGACGGCAAGCAGATCAAGAAGATCGCGATCACCGCGGGCGCGCCGTCGACCACCACGTACAACGGCGAGATGGTCATCAGCGAGAAGCACAAGGTGACGCGGATGAACGGCGCCACGGTGGGCTTCGGCGGCGAGTACGACATCAAGGACGTGCCGCACGCGATGCGGCTGTCCACGTCGGGCACCTTCATCCACGGCAACTACTGGGCGTCCGCCGGTACGTTCGGCTCCGCCAACGTCAGCCACGGGTGCGTCGGACTGCGCGACGTACGGGGCGGCTACGACAAGAAAATGCCGTCCGCGTGGTTCTACGACCAGTCGATCATCGGTGACGTGGTGATCGTGAAGAACTCCGACGACAAGAAGATCGCCCCGGACAACGGCCTCAACGGCTGGAACATGCCCTGGGCGCAGTGGACGAAGTAGTCCCGAAGTAGCCCGCCGGCAGTCCCCACGCGGTCCCCCGAGGGCCCGGCGCACCCCGACCGGGATGCGCCGGGCCCTTCCGCGTACCGGCGTCCTCGCGCACAGCACCCCCTAATCTGCCTGGTATGTCATCTGTGAATCTCGAAGTCTCCGGCGGCGTCGGCACCATCCGGCTGGACCGCCCGCCCATGAACGCGCTGAACATCGCGATCCAGGACCGCCTCCTCGAACTCGCTGCGGAGGCCGGGCGCCGCGACGACGTCAGGGCGGTGATCCTGTACGGCGGCGAGAAGGTGTTCGCCGCCGGCGCGGACATCAAGGAGATGCGCGACATGGACCACGCGGCGATGGTCGTACGGTCCCGGGCCCTCCAGGAGTCGTTCACGGCCGTGGCGCGGATCCCCAAGCCCGTGGTCGCCGCCGTCACCGGCTACGCGCTGGGCGGGGGCTGCGAGTTGGCCCTGTGCGCCGACTTCCGGATCGCCGCCGACAACGCGAAGCTCGGCCAGCCCGAGATCCTGCTCGGCCTGATCCCGGGCGCGGGCGGCACCCAGCGCCTGGCCCGGCTGATCGGCCCCTCGAAGGCCAAGGACCTCATCTTCACCGGCCGTCAGGTCAAGGCGCCCGAGGCGCTCGCCATGGGGCTGGTGGACCGCGTCGTACCGCCGGAGGAGGTCTACGAGCAGGCGCACGCGTGGGCCGCGAGGCTGGCCCAGGGGCCGGCCCTCGCGCTGCGGGCCGCCAAGGAGACCGTGGACGCGGGTCTGGAGACCGATCTGGAGACGGGCCTCGCGATCGAACGCAACTGGTTCGCGGGCCTGTTCGCCACCGAGGACCGCGAGCGCGGCATGCGCAGCTTCGTGGAGGAGGGGCCGGGCAAGGCCAAGTTCCTCTGACCGCACCGTGGTTGGACACCGGAGCGGGTGCGTCAACCTGGTGCCCGGCTCAGCTCCGCCTTAAGGCAACCTTAAGGCGGAGCGGTTGATCACATCCGGTGATCACCTGTGTGTGACGTGTTATCGCAGATCAGGATGGGTAGCGAGGGCGGCTTTCTGCCACGGTCATATGCCAAACTCCCTTGTGCGGGTGGCCTGTTCGGGGGTGCCGAATCCCTCGGAACGCCCCCGGCGGCCCGTCTGGGCAGCCATGATGGACGCATGGCGGGCCTTGAGGGTGTGGAACAACCGCGGCATGGCGGCGACGCGGCCGCTACGCGATTGACGCCGGCCGTCGAGGACGAACAGGCGCGCGGAGTGCTCGAACTTTTCGGCAATCCGACGGAAGCGGAAGTCCGGCTGCCGTCACGCCCCGAGTCCGCCCTGGCGGCGCGCAGACTCACCCATGTCGTCGTGCTGCGCCAGTGGGCGCTGTCCCCGCAGATGGCCGAGCACGCGGTGCTGCTCGTCTCCGAACTCGTCGGCAACGCCGTACGGCACACCGGGGCACGCGTCTTCGGCCTGCGGATGCTGCGCCGCCGCGGCTGGATCCGCGTCGAGGTGCGCGACCCCTCCCGCGGACTGCCCTGCCTGCTGCCGGTGCGCGAGATGGACACCAGCGGACGGGGGTTGTTCCTGGTGGACAAGCTCTCCGACCGGTGGGGCGTGGATCTGCTGCCGCGCGGCAAGACGACCTGGTTCGAGATGCGGGTCTCGGACCGCCGTCCCTGAGGGGCGTGTCCCTGGAAAGCGGTGTCGCCGGGAGCCTCGGCGCCTGCCGCCGAGGCAGCGGGGATGTGCCGATAATCTGACCCCTGTCAGTAGGGATCAAGAAGGGGCGGAAGCAGTGGCGGACATCGAAGAGGCGCGCAAGGCGTTCGACCGTTTCGACGGGAACAGCGACGGGCTGATCACGGCGGCGGAGTACAAGAGCGCGATGGCGCAGCTCGGCGACTTCCATGTGACGGAGACCGTGGCCCAGGCCGTGATCAACGCCCACGACTCCAACAACGACGGCCTCCTCACCTTCGAGGAATTCCTGGCGTCCCGCGCCAAGGGTTAGGCCCTGTAGCCGCCGCGCGTCGCGCTCGTCCTCGGTCGCCGGACGGGCTCCCGGGCCCGTCCGGCGACCGGGGGACCGACCGGCCACCGCGCGGGAGGGGGCGAGGATGCCGACACGGGCCGGGGCAGTCGGCGCCGGCGGCGCCGTGCTGGCGCTGCTCGTCGTGCTGTACGGCGCCGCCGTCGCCTCGCGCGGCACCGGCGAGCTGCGCATACCCGCCGCCGGCACCACCTCCCTCCTGCGCGCCGCGGTCTTCACCGCGCTCGCGCTGCACCTGGGCGAACTGGCCGGCGCCGCCCTCGCCCGCACCGGTCCGCTGCCCCGCTCCCTGGCGCTGCCCGCCGCGCTGGCCGGAGCCGCCGCCTCGGCCGGACAGATCGCGGTCCTCGCGGTGGTGAGCGACCTCGACATCCCCGCGACGTACGGCACCCGCGAGGGCGGCCTGCTGCTCGTCATGGCCAACGGCTTCCTGCTCGCCGCCGCTTGCGCCGGTACGGGCCGGCCCCGCCGGGCGCTCGTCCCGCTCGCGGGCGTCGTCCTCGCGGAGGCGCTGCGCGCCCACCCGGAGCCGTACACCCCGGAACTGGGCACGGCGCTCACGGTCGTCCACCTGACCGCCGCGTCCCTGTGGGCCGGCGGCCTCTGCCATGTCCTGCGCACCATGTGGCTGCGGCACGCCGATCCCGCGGACGGCCGGGCCGTGCTGACCCGCTACGCGCGCGGCGCCGTCTGGCTGCTGGTCGTGCTGGCCGCCACCGGAACGCTGTCCACGCTGCGCCGGCTGCCCGCCGACGTGGTCGTCACGTCGGCGTACGGCCGCGTCCTGATCGCCAAGCTCGTACTCGTCGCGGTGGCGAGCGCGTTGGCCCTGCTGGCGCGCCGGCGCCTGCTGCTGAGCCACGACGCGCACCGGGCGGCCCGCGTCGAACTCGTCGTCCTGGCGGCCGTGGTGCTGCTCTCCGCCGTTCTCACGGTCGTCCCGGACCCGCACTGGCTCAGCACGCGCTGAACAACTCGGCCGCCCCGCTCCCGGGACATCGCGTACGTGATCGGCGGGTACCGGAGTTTCCGGGGCGATGATCGTAGCGATGCGTGTCGGGCTGCCGCGCGGCAATACTCCGGACCCGGCCGGGCAGGGTGGAGCGGGAGAGGAGAGTCGTCGAGGGGCGCGCGGAGACACATCCCGCCGTCGCGGACGGCGGAGGTGTCCGCCGCTACCTCCGTGCGGCAAACTCTGTTGAACGACGTGGACGAGTACGAGATGAGCGGCACGGCGAAGGATCACGGATCGTGAGAGCAGAGAACACGGACATGCTGGCTTTTGTTCGGGCACGCCTGGACGAGGAGGAGCAGGTCGCACGGGCGGCCGGCGGGGAGAGCTGGCGGTGTCCGCCCGAGGCGCCGGGTGAGGTCCACGACCGGTCCGGCGGGATCTCCTTCAGCGTGCGGACGCAAGGGTACGACCGCCACATCGCCCTCCAGGACCCGGCGCGCACGCTGCGCCGGATCGAGACGAGCAGAGTGCTCCTGGGCGAGTACGCCGAGGTCGCGCACCTGGACGTCGACCGCCCGGAGCACGACTTCCCCTCCGGCCGCGCGGTGGGGCTGGGCTTCGTCGTCCGCCAGATGGCGGCGGAGCACGCCGGGCACAGCGACTACCAGGCGAGATGGCTGCCGCGTTTCGCGAGGTAGCCAACTGCCCCGGAACGGAGGCCCGTTCGGGCTCGGGCATGGGCGGTCGCGGAGTGAATCGGGCAGGTCACCGCCCGTGTTCGTGAAGTGACCGCCTCATATGCCGATCGGATATACGATCACTCAACAATGTCCGGCACGGGGGTAGTTGACGAGTCGCGCCCATCCAGAACCACCCATGGACCGCGGCGGACGACTCACCGCCGGACATCGACTTCAGCCAACTCGAAGGTTTCCCATGGTCCGATCCCCCACGCCCGCATCCCCGTCACGTGACCGCGGGGCGCGGCTCCTGTGGCCGGTGGCGCAGCTTCTGGCCCTGTGCGCCGTCGCCGTCGGCGCGGTGGCCCTGGCCGGCGTACACATCGGGGCGGCGGTGGCGTACGGCGCGCTCGCCCTGCTGTTACCGGTCGTCATGGAAACCCTGCGCAGACGGCACCGTGACGCCGTGTCGGACGCCGCCGAGCGGCGGGCCGAGGCCGATCGCGTACGGGCCGAGGCGGCGGGCCGTGACGCCCACTGGCACCGGCGGACCCGGGAACGCGCCGAACTGGTGCGCGCGGAAGTCGAGTTCCTCGTCACGAAGCGGCTGCCCGCGGCCTTCTCCCGGACCGAGATCCCGCGACCGCAGTACAGCGACGACGAGTTGGGCGCGGGCGTCGCCGAGTGGTTCGACCGGCTGCTGACCGCCGTCACCGAGGAGGCCGACGACCGCGAGGAGTCGCAGCGCCTGTCGCTGGTCGAGCTGGCGAGCCGGGTGCAGACGTCGGCCCACCGGATCCAGGCGACCGTGACCGGTCTGGCCGACCGCTACCCCGGCGACACGGACCTGCTGGAGACCACCATGCTGGTGGACCACGCCGCCACCCAGCAGGCCAGGCACGCGCAGAGCCTCAAGGTGCTGTGCGGCGAGTGGCCCGGCCAGCAGTGGCAGCGGCCGCTCGCGCTGGTGGACGTCGTCCGCGCGGCGTCCGGCCGCATCGTCGCCTTCAAGCGCGTCGAGGTCAGCGGTGACCCCGACGTGGGCGTCACCCCGTCCGTGGTCGAACCGCTGATCCACCTCATGGCCGAACTGCTCGCCAACGCCACGGAGTACTCGCCGCCGAAGACCGGCGTGCCCGTCACGGTGCGTACGGTGCAGCGCGGCGCGGTCATCGAGGTCGACGACGGCGGTCTCGGCCTGGACGAGTACCGGCTCGCCGAGGCGCGCGAGATCGTGTCGGGCCGCCGGCTCCTCGGCGTCGGCGACGTCGGCGAGATCCCGCAGACCGGCCTCGCCGTCGTGGGCCGCTTCGCCGAACGGCACGGCTTCCAGGTCGACCTCGGGCCCTCGCCGTACGGCGGTGTCCGCGCCGTGGTCCTGGTGCCGGTGGACGTACTGGAAACGCTCGCGCCCGCCGGTACGCCGGCGGGGCGGGTCCTGCCCGCGACGCACCCGGTCCCGGAGGTCCCCGCGCCCGCGCCGGCCCCCACGCCGCGAACGGAGCCCGGGGCCGCGCCCGCACCGGCCGGGACACCGGCGCCCGCCGCCGCGCCCGTCGTCCCCGCTCCCGCTTCCGACGCAGGCCCGCCGCGCACCGGGCGACGGCTCCCGCAGCGGCGTTCGCGGCGCGAGGACTACGCGCCCCGCGCCGGGGCGGTGACGCCCGCCCCCTCCGCCGTCACCCCGCCCGGCTCACCGGAAGAGGCCGGCGACTGGATGGAGCAGTTCTTCGAGGGCTGCCGCTCCCTGCCGTCCCCCGACGAGCCCGCGGAAGCGTCCACCGCGTCCACCGCGTCCACCGCGTCCACCGCGTCCGGCGCCCCGGACCCGGCCGTGGACTCCGCCCCCAACGAGGGCCTGCACGGCCCGTCTTCCTCCGCCGTCCCCCACCCCCCAGAAGGACAGATGTGAGTATGAGCTACGTGGAGAACCCGGAGCGGCGCGGTTGGATGATCGCCGACGTCGCCGTCGTACCGGGTGTCGAGCGAGTCATCGTGTTCAGCGCCGACGGACTCCTGCTGGCCAGTTCGGACGGAATGGACCGGGACGCCGCCGAGCGTCTCTCGGCCAGCTGCTCCGGGCTCCAGTCCCTCGGCCGCAGTCTGGGCCGGGAGTTCGGCACGGACGGCGGAGCCGTGCACCAGCAGATGGTGGAGTTCAACGGCGGTTTCCTCTTCATGCGCAGCGCCAACGGCGCCCATCTCGCGGTGGTGACGGGCCCCGTGGTGGACCCGAAGCTCGTCGCCCGGCAGATGCAGGCGCAGGTGATGAAGATCGGCGCGGGCAACCTGAGCAGCCCGCCGAGGCAGGACCCCGTATGAACGGGCCGGGAGGGGAGTACGACGACAGCGCCGGCGCGTTACGTCCGTACGTCATCACCAAAGGGCGCTCCCGGCCGAGCCGCAACACCATAAGCATCGAGACACTCCTCGTGGCGATCAGTCCTCCACGCGCCCTGCCGGTCTCGGCGACCAGGGAAGAACGCGCCCTGGTGCGGATGTGCGAGCGGCTGCTGTCCCTCGTGGAGGCGGCCGCCCATCTCGGTCTGCCGGTCAGCCTGGTGAAGGTACTGGCGTCCGATCTGGTCGACAGCGGTCATCTCTCCGCCCGTTCGGGTGTCCCCAAAGCCGCCCTGCCCGACTCGCAACTCCTCCAGGAGGTACTGGATGGTCTCCGTCGGCTCCGCTGACCGTTACTTGCCCGACACTGTCCAGCAGGCCGTCAAGATTCTCGTCGTGGGCGCGTTCGGCGTCGGCAAGACCACCCTGGTCGGCTCGGTCAGCGAGATCGAGCCCCTGCGCACCGAGGAGGTCATGACGCAGGCGAGCGTCGGTGTGGACGTCCTGGCCGGAATGAGTACGAAGACCACGACCACCGTCGCGATGGACTTCGGCCGGATCACCCTCAACTCCCGCCTCGTGCTCTATCTGTTCGGGACGCCGGGACAGCGCCGCTTCTGGGATCTGTGGGAGGGGCTGGCGGAGGGCGCGCTCGGCGTGCTCGTCATCGTCGACACCCGCAGACTGGAGGACAGCTTCGACGTACTCGAACAACTGGAGCTGCGCGGACTGCCGTTCGCGGTCGCGGTCAACGAGTTCCCCGACAGCGAGCGGTTCGGCGCGGAGGAACTGCGCGACGCGCTGGACCTGTTGCCCGAGACCCCGGTGACGGTGTGCGACGCGCGTGACCACGCCTCGTCCGTCGACGCCCTGATCAGCCTGGTCGAGTACGTCTCGGTCGGCTCGGCACGCACCCCGGAGACCGCCTCATGAGTTCGGCACCGCAGCCCGCCTCCGTACCGGGATCCGGTCCCTCGTCAGGATCAGGAGCAGTGTCCGAGCCGGCGCCCCCGCCGCGGTGCCCGGCGCACCACTCGCACGGCGGCGGTACGGGACTGCTCCCGCTGTCCGCCGCGGTGGGCGCCCCCGACCCGCGCGCCGTCTACCGCGAACTCCGCGCCGAGTGGGGCAACGTGGCCAAGGTGGAGCTCGAACCGGGCGTCCCCGCCTGGCTCGTGATGGGCTACCGGGAACTGCTGACCATCACCCGCCAGGAGCAGATCTACTCCCGCGACGGCCGCAAGTGGCGCCATATGCACGACGGCGTCGTCTCGCCCGACTCGGGTCTCCTGCCGATGATGGGCTGGCGCGCCAACGTCATCGGCGCCGACGGCGCCGAGCACCGTCGGCTGCGCAAACCGCTCGACGACGGCATCGCGCGGATCGACCAGCGCAAGGTCCGCCGCCATGTCGAGAAGATCTGCACCGACCTGATCGCGGAGTTCTCCGAGCGCGGCAGCGCGGACCTGGTGAACGAGTACGCCACGATCGTCCCGATGCTCTCGCTCGCCTCGCTGTTCGGCCTCGACGCCGCCGAGGGACGGGAGTTGCTGGACGCGCTCATCGCGCTGTTCGGCAGCGCCGACGACTCACAGGCCGGCAACCGGCACTTCGAGGAGATCCTGCTCGACACGGTGCGCGAGCGGCGGCGCAACCCGACCGACGACATGACGACGGTCTTCATCAACCACCCGAACCTCCGCAACGAGGCCGAGCGCCTCCAGTCCATCGTGGTGATGATCTCCGCCGGCAACGAGACCGTCACCGCCTGGATCTCGCACACGCTGCGCCTGATGCTCACGGACCCGAGGTTCGCCGCCCGGCTGCACGGCGGCCGGCTCGGTGTCGACGACGCGCTCGACCAGGCGCTGTGGCGCGACCCGCCGATGAACAACATGCCGGCCCGGTACGCCCTGCACGACACGGAGCTGGGCGGCCGGTTCATCCAGCGCGGCGACTGCCTGATCCTCGGCCACGCCGCCGCCAACGACGACCCCGCGATCCGCCCCGACGAAGGCGACGAGGAGCCCGGCAACCGCGCCCATCTCGCCTTCTCGGCCGGACCGCACGTCTGCCCGGCGCAGGTACCGGCGCGGCTGATCACCCGCACGGCGGTGAACACGGCGCTGAACCTGCTGCCGGACATGAAGCTCGCCATCCCCGCCGAGGAGGTGACCTGGCGCCCGTCACCCTGGACGCGGGTCCCCCTCGCGCTCCCGGCACGGTTCTCCGCGGCCCGGATCCCGGTCCGCACCGGCCGGGGCTAGGGGCTGTCCCGCCGAACGGCCTGAGCGGCCCGAACGGCCGAAGTGGCCCGGCACCGGCGGGACTTCCCCCAGATCACACCCACCAGCCCGAGTTCTGGAGAAGCGACATGACCACGCAAGCGGCGGCCTCGTCCGAGGCCGGCATACCGGTCGTCACCCTCGACCCGCACGGCAGCGACCACCACGGCGAGGCGGCCAGGCTCCGCGAACTCGGCCCCGTGGTCCGTGTCGAGCTGCCCGGCGACGTCATGGCGTGGTCCGTGACCGACCACGCCCTGCTGAACGACATGATCGCCGACCCGCGCTTCAGCAAGGACTGGCGCAACTGGAACGCCGTCCTGCGCGGCGAGATATCCGACGGCTGGCCGCTCATCGGCATGGTCAAGGTCACCAACATGGTCACCTCGGACGGCCAGGAGCACCGCAGGCTGCGGAAGTTGGTCACCCAGACGTTCACGCCCCGCCGGGTCCAGGAGCTGCGCCCGCGCATCGAGCAGATCGTGGGCGAGCTGCTGGACGCGCTGCCCACGCACGCGAACGCCGACGGCAGCGTCGACCTCCGCCGTCATTTCGCCCACCCGGTGCCCATGCGGGTGATCTGCGAACTGTTCGGCGTCCCCGAGCACGAGCGGCCCCGGCTCAAGGAGCTGATGGACAACATCTTCCGCTCCGACCTGGGACCGGAAGAAGTGACGGCCAGTCAGATCGAGCAGTATCAGCTCCTCGCACGGGTGGTCGACAACTGCCGAAGGAATCCCGGCGCCGACCTGACCAGCGCGCTCATCGCCGCCCGCGACGCGGACCCCGACTCGCTCAGCGAGGAGGAGCTGGTCGGCACACTGCTGCTGATGCTCTCCGCCGGTCAGGAGACCACGCTCAGCCTGATCACCAACGCCGTACGCGCGCTGCTCACCCACCCCGACCAGCGCGCCCTCGCCGAGCGGGGTGACGAGGCGGTGTGGGCGGACGTGGTCGAGGAGACCCTGCGCTGGGACGCCCCGATCGGCAACTTCCCCTTCCGCTACCCCCTGGAGGACGTGGAGATCGCGGGCGTACGCATCCCCAAGGGGGAGGCGATCATGGCCCCGTACAGCGCGGTCGGCCGCGACAGGGCCCAACACGGCGAATCCGCCGACGAGTTCGACATCACCCGGGAGCAGCGCAAGCACCTGGCGTTCAGCCACGGTCCGCACTTCTGCCTCGGCGCCCCGCTGGCCAGGCTCGAAGCGGCGCTGGCGATCCCCGCGGTGTTCGAGCGGTACCCGCAACTGGCGCTGGCCGTCGACCCGGCCGAACTGATCCCCGTGCCCTCGCTGTTCTCCAACAGCTCGGCCACACTGCCGGTACGTCTGGAAGCCTGACCCGCACGCCCGGCGCCGGCCCGTCCGGCCGGAGCCCCACGGTGGACAGGGACGGCGGAACGAGAGGGCGGACCCATGGCGAGCACGGCGGCGTACGACGAGATCGCGGACTGGTACGAGCACGAATTCCTCGGGGCCACCGAGGAAGGGCACGCCGACCCGCTGGGGCTCGTCGACCTCATCGACGACCTGCTCGGCGAGGGCACCGGCCCCTGCCTGGAGATCGGCTGCGGCACCGGCATCCACGCCGCCCGCGTCCGGGCGCTCGGCCGGACCCCGTCGGCGTGGACCTCGCGGCCGGGATGCCGGGCCACGCCCGCGGCCGGCTGCCGGTGGCGCGTGCCGACGCCGAGAGGCTGCCGTTCCGCGACGGATCGATGCCGGCGGTACTCGCGGTGATGGTGCACACCGACATGCCCGGCTATCCGGCGGTGCTCGAAGAGGTGGCGCGGGTGCTGCGCCCCGGCGGGGTGTTCGTGCACATCGGCGTCCACCCCTGCTTCTGCGGAGGCTTCGCCGACCGCGGCGACCCGGACAGGGTCGTCGTCCGGCCCGGCTGTCTCGACGGCCACTGGACGACGGAGTCCTGGACGGACCAGGGCCTGCGCGACAAGGTCGGCGCCACGCACCGTCCACTCCCGGAGCTGCTGCACGCCTTCCTGGACGCGGGCCTGGCGCCGGAACGGTTCGCCGAAGCCGGTGGTGCGACCCCCCTGGTCCTGGCGGCCAGGACCAGGTCGGCCGACCGAAAGCCGTAATGCAGATCATCATGAGTACGCGGTCGAGGTGCGCACCCCCGCGCCCCACGAACGTGTGAAACCGGGCCTGATGCCCGCTTCCGTGTCACTCCGCGCAACCGGCATGCAATACATTGCGGGCGTAATCATCTTTGTTTGTCGTGGTTTGCCCTGCCGGCACAGGCGAGTTCGCTTTGGCGGTCGGTGACTGAACTGGAGTTGGTGTGGCCGCACAGCCCGGATTTGAGGTCGACGCCCCGCAGGAGAGTGACGACGACTCGTACGCGAACGAACTGCCGGTACGGCGCAAGAAACCCGGCACTGTCATCGTCAAGTGGCTGACCACCACCGACCACAAGACGATCGGCTCGCTCTACCTGATCACGTCGTTCGGCTTCTTCGTGATCGGCGGAGTGATGGCGCTGGTCATGCGCGCCGAGCTGGCCCGTCCCGGCATTCAGATCGTGTCGCCCGAGCAGTACAATCAGGCGTTCACGATGCACGGCACGATCATGTTGCTGTTGTTCGCGACACCGCTGTTCGCCGGATTCACCAACTGGATCATGCCGCTCCAGCTCGGCGCTCCCGATGTGGCCTTCCCGCGGCTGAACATGTTCGCCTACTGGCTCTATCTGTTCGGCTCGGCCATCGCGGTGTCGGGCTTCATCACCCCGCAGGGCACCCCCGACTTCGGCTGGACCGCCTATACGCCATTGTCGGACTCGGTGCGCTCGCCGGGTTTGGGCGGGGACCTGTGGATCATGGGTCTGACCTTCAACGGGTTCGGCACGATTCTCGGGGCGGTCAACTTCATCACCACGATTGTCTGTATGCGCGCGCCCGGCATGACGATGTTCCGGATGCCGATCTTCTGCTGGAACGTACTGCTGACGTCGGTGCTGGTGCTGCTCGCCTTCCCCGTCCTCGCCGGTGCGCTCCTCGCATTGGAGGCCGACCGGAAGTTCGGTGCACACATCTTCGACGCCGCCAACGGTGGCCCGTTGCTCTGGCAGCACCTCTTCTGGTTCTTCGGGCATCCGGAGGTGTACATCATCGCCCTGCCGTTCTTCGGGATCGTCACCGAGATCATTCCGGTGTTCAGCCGGAAGCCGGTCTTCGGCTACATCGGTCTGGTGGGCGCCACGATCGCCATCGCGGGTCTCTCCGCGACCGTCTGGGCCCACCATATGTTCGTCACCGGCGCTGTGCTGTTGCCGTTCTTCTCCTTCATGACATTCTTGATCGCGGTACCGACCGGGGTGAAGTTCTTCAACTGGATCGGCACGATGTGGAAAGGCTCGCTGTCCTTCGAGACACCGATGCTGTGGTCGATCGGATTCCTCGTCACCTTCCTCTTCGGTGGTCTGACGGGCGTCATCCTGGCGTCACCGCCGATGGACTTCCATGTCTCCGACTCGTACTTCGTGGTCGCCCATTTCCACTACGTCGTCTTCGGCACAGTGGTGTTCGCGATGTTCGCCGGATTCCATTTCTGGTGGCCGAAGATGACCGGCAAGATGCTCGACGAACGGCTCGGGAAGATCACCTTCTGGACGCTGTTCATCGGCTTCCACGGCACGTTCCTGGTGCAGCACTGGCTGGGCGCGGAGGGTATGCCGCGGCGCTACGCCGACTACCTCCACGCCGACGGCTTCACCACGCTGAACACCATCTCCTCCATCAGCGCCTTCGTGCTGGGCCTGTCATTGCTGCCGTTTTTCTACAACGTCTGGAAGACCGCCAAGTACGGGAAGATGATCAAGGTGGACGACCCGTGGGGCTACGGCCGTTCGCTCGAATGGGCGACTTCGTGTCCGCCCCCGCGGCACAACTTCATCACGCTGCCCCGGATCCGCTCCGAGTCCCCGGCGTTCGACCTGCACCACCCGGAGGTGTCCGCCATCGAGGACGCGCACAACGAGGGCCGGCGGGACGTCGTGGAACCCGGCCAGGGCGTCGCCGCTCCACTGGGGGACGACAAGGGCGGGTCGTGACCGGCGAGTCGGCGCCGTCGCCCGGCGAGGCGTCTTCCGGCATCCAGCAGCTGGAGGGCTATCTGCTGGCGCAGAGCCGGGTGCGGGAGGCCCGTACGCACGCCGTGATCTTCGCCGACCGCATGCCCTGGCTGACCAGCGCGCAGCACGAGGAGGTCGTCAGCCTCTACACCCAGGACCACATCGCGATGTCCCGCCGGGCGCTGGAGGCGGTGGTGGCACGCGCGGGTGAGCTGAGGACGGAGTACACGGCGCGCTACGAACTGCTCAAGCGCCGGCTGCTGTGCGCCTACCTCATCGTTGTGATGGGCCTCGGGTGCGTGTTCCTGTGGCACTTCCCGCGCTGAGGGTCCGGCCGGTTCGCCCCGGCGGACGGGGCGGGCCCGTGGTCAGTGCAGTGAGTGGACCACGGCGTGGCCCCTGCCCCGGCCGATCATCCACTTGTTGACCGGAGTGGTGATCAGGAAGGCGACGGCGAAGCCGCCGAGGAGCGCGTACCAGAACAGCCCGTCGGACAGATGCGCGTCCATCGCTCCGGGAGTGAGCGCGATGATGCTGTTGTCGACGAGTTCCATGACGGCGATGGACACGGTGTCGGCGGCGAGCGCGATCTTGACCGCCGACTTCCAGTCGAGGCCCGCCCTGCGGACCGCGAACAGGGTGAAGGAGTAGCCGAAGACGAAGGCCAGGGAGATCGCCAGGACCATGGTGGGCACATTGCCCCACAGCAGGGCGGTACCGATGACCATGCCGAGGATCTCGCCGATGGCGCACCCGGTCAGACAGTGCACTGTCGCCTTGGCCGCCATGCCCCAGGACGCGCCACCGACGCCGCCCGTTCCGGCCGCCACGTGTCCCGCGTGCTCGCTGTGATCGCCGTGGTCCATGGGTCTCGACCTCATTCCGGTTCCATCGGGAGGCCCCGTCGTGGCCCGACACGACTCGACTATGTACCCCCCTAGGGTATAAGTCGCGGCTCCGGGACGCCCATCCGGATCCGCCGTGTCCTGGACCCGTCCGCTCCTCAGCACTCGATGATGTTCACCGCGAGCCCGCCCCGCGCGGTCTCCTTGTACTTGACCGACATGTCGGCGCCCGTGTCCTTCATCGTCTTGATGACCTTGTCCAGGGACACCTTGTGGCTGCCGTCGCCGCGCAGTGACATCTTCGCCGCCGTCACCGCCTTGACCGCCGCCATGCCGTTGCGCTCGATGCACGGGATCTGTACGAGGCCGCCGACCGGGTCGCAGGTCAGGCCGAGGTTGTGTTCCATGCCGATCTCGGCCGCGTTCTCGACCTGTTCGGGGCTGCCGCCCAGGACCTCGGCGAGCGCGCCCGCCGCCATCGAGCAGGCCGAGCCGACCTCGCCCTGGCAGCCGACCTCGGCGCCCGAGATGGAGGCGTTCTCCTTGAAGAGCATGCCGATCGCGCCTGCCGCGAGCAGGAAGCGGACGATGTCGTCGTCCTTCTCGGCGTCCGTGTGGCCGGCCGCGGCGAAGTTCAGGTAGTAGTGCAGCACCGCCGGGATGATGCCCGCCGCGCCGTTGGTGGGGGCGGTGACGACCCGGCCGCCCGCCGCGTTCTCCTCGTTGACCGCCATCGCGTAGAGGGTGATCCACTCCATCGCGCGCGCCGCCGGGTCACCCTCGGCGCGCAGCTGCCGGGCCGAATTCGCCGCGCGGCGGCGGACCTTGAGGCCGCCGGGGAGGATGCCCTCGCGGGCCATGCCGCGCGACACGCACGCCCGCATGGCCCCCCAGATCTCCAGCAGACCCTCGCGGATCTCGGTCTCCGTGCGCCACGCCTTCTCGTTCTCCATCATCAGCGCGGAGATCGAGAGTCCGGTCTCACGGGCCAGCCGCAGCAGTTCGTCGCCGCTGCGGAAGCGGTACGTCAGCACCGTGTCGTCCAGCTTGATGCGGTCCTCGCCCACCGCGTCCTCGTCCACGACGAAGCCGCCGCCGACCGAGTAGTACGTCTTCTCCAGGAGGGTGCCGCCGTCGGAGTCGTACGCGAGGACCGTCATACCGTTCGCGTGGTACGGCAGCGCCTTGCGCCGGTGCAGGATCAGGTCCGCGTCGAAGTCGAAGGGGACCTCGTGCATCCCGAGCAGACTGATCCGGCCGTTGGCGCGGATGGCCTCGACGCGGGCGTCGGCGGACTCGATGTCCACCGTACGGGGGGACTCGCCCTCCAGACCGAGCAGCACCGCCTTGGGTGTGCCGTGACCGTGCCCGGTGGCGCCGAGCGAGCCGAACAGCTCGGCGCGTACGGAGGCGGTGTGGACCAGCAGGCCCTCGTTCTTCAGCCGCCGGGCGAAGAGGCCCGCCGCCCGCATGGGGCCGACGGTATGGGAGCTGGAGGGGCCGATGCCGATCGAGAACAGGTCGAAGACCGAGATGGCCACGGTGGAACTCCTTGCTGGTGGTAGACGCCGTTGTCTGCCGGGGTGGTGCGGAGAACGTACGTACGAAGGTGGAACGGTGCGGGGCACCGCGCGCACCGGTCGGGTGCGCGCGGTGTTCCCTGGACCGGTGCGACTACAGACCGGGGTACAGCGGGTGCTTCGCCGCCAGCGCCTTCACGCGAGCCGCCAGGGCGTCGCGGTCGAACTCCGGCTTCAGCGCAGCCGCGATGACGTCCGCGACCTCGGTGAAGTCCTCGACCGTGAAACCGCGGGTGGCGAGCGCCGGGGTGCCGATCCGCAGGCCGGAGGTGACCATCGGCGGGCGCGGGTCGTTCGGGACGGCGTTGCGGTTGACCGTGATGCCGATCTCGTGGAGCCGGTCCTCGGCCTGCCGGCCGTCCAGCTCCGAGTTCCGCAGGTCGACCAGGACCAGGTGGACGTCCGTGCCGCCGGAGAGGACGGAGACGCCGGCCTCGGTGACGTCGTCCTGGACCAGGCGCTCGGCGAGGATCCGGGCGCCGTCCAGCGTGAGCTGCTGGCGCTCCTTGAACTCGTCGGTCGCGGCGACCTTGAAGGACACCGCCTTCGCCGCGATCACATGCTCCAGCGGACCGCCCTGCTGGCCCGGGAAGACCGCGGAGTTGATCTTCTTGGCCAGCTCCTGGGTGGAGAGGATCACGCCGCCGCGCGGACCGCCGAGGGTCTTGTGCGTGGTGGTGGTGACGACGTGGGCGTGCGGCACCGGGTTGGGGTGCAGACCCGCGGCCACCAGACCGGCGAAGTGCGCCATGTCGACCATCAGATAGGCGCCGACCTCGTCGGCGACCCGGCGGAACGCGGCGAAGTCGAGCTGACGCGGGTACGCGGACCAGCCGGCCACGATGAGCTTCGGGCGCGACTCCTTGGCCAGGCGCTCGACCTCGGCCATGTCGACCTGGCCGCTCTCGTCGTCGACGTGGTAGGCGACGACGTTGTAGAGCTTGCCGGAGAAGTTGATCTTCATGCCGTGCGTCAGGTGACCGCCGTGGGCGAGGTTCAGACCCATGATCGTGTCGCCGGGCTTCAGCAGCGCGAACATCGCCGCGGCGTTGGCCTGCGCGCCGGAGTGCGGCTGCACGTTGGCGTGCTCGGCGCCGAACAGCGCCTTGACGCGGTCGATCGCGATGTTCTCGATCACGTCGACGTGCTCACAGCCGCCGTAGTAGCGGCGGCCCGGGTACCCCTCGGCGTACTTGTTGGTCAGGACGGAGCCCTGCGCCTCCATGACGGCGACCGGAGCGAAGTTCTCCGACGCGATCATTTCGAGCGTCGACTGCTGGCGGTCGAGTTCGGCGTCGACGGCGGCGGCGACGTCGGGGTCGAGCTCGTGGAGAGAGGAGTTGAGAAGCGACTTCGAAGACATCACAGTCCCTGGGGTCTCAGTTGCCGGAGAATTCCGTGTACTCGTCGGCGGAGAGCAGGTCCTTCGGCTCCTCCGCGACGCGTACCTTGAACAGCCAGCCGCCCTCGAAGGGTGCGGAGTTCACCAGCGAGGGGTCGTCCACGACGTCCTGGTTCGCCTCGGTGACCTCGCCCGTCACGGGGGAGTACAGGTCGCTGACCGACTTGGTCGACTCCAGCTCACCGCAGGTCTCACCCGCGGTCACCGTGTCACCGACCGCGGGGAGCTGGGCGTACACGACGTCGCCGAGGGCGTTCGCCGCGAACTCCGTGATACCGACCGTCGACACGCCGTCATCGGCGGTCGACAGCCACTCGTGCTCCTTGCTGTAGCGCAGCTGCTGGGGGTTGCTCATGTCGTGAATTCTCCTGTACGCGGGGGAGTGGTGGTGAACACGTGTCTTGCGGACTGAGATGCGGTGCGGTACCCGGCGGTCACTTCCGGCGCTTGTAGAAGGGCAGCGCGACGACCTCGTACGGCTCGATCGAGCCCCGGATGTCGACCCCGACGCCCGCCGTGCCCGCCGCGGCGTGCGACGCGTCCACGTAGGCCATCGCGATCGGCCGGCCGAGCGTCGGCGACGGCGCGCCGGAGGTGACATGGCCCACCACCTGACCGCCGGCCACGACCGGGTATCCGGCGCGCGGCACCCTGCGGCCCTCGGCGACCAGACCCGTCAGTTTGCGCGGCGGCGCGCTCTCGGCGCGCTCGGCGGCGGCCTCCAGCGCCGTACGGCCCACGAAGTAGCCCTCCTTCTCGAACTTGACGACCCGGCCGAGGCCCGCGTCGAAGGGCGTGAGGCCGGTGTTGAGCTCCTGCCCGTACAGCGGCATACCGGCCTCCATACGGAGGGTGTCACGGCACGAGAGGCCGGCCGGTACGAGCCCGGCGGACGCGCCCGCGGCCATCAGCGCCTGCCACAGCCCTTCCGCGTACCGGGGCTCCACGAACAGCTCGAAGCCGTCCTCACCCGTGTAGCCGGTACGGGCGATCAGCGCGGGCACCCCGGCGACGGTGCCGGGCAGGCCCGCGTAGTACTTGAGCCCGGCCAGATCGGCGTCCGTGAGCTGGGCGAGGATGCCGGGCGAGAGGGGGCCCTGGACGGCGAGCAGCGCGTACGCGTCGCGGTCGTCCCGCACCTCTACGTCGAAGTCCGCGGCGCGGCCGGTCAGCTCGTCGAGCACCACCTGCGCGTTGGAGGCGTTCGCGACGACCATGAACTCGGGCTCGCCGTGGCTGTCGAGGCGGTACACGATCAGGTCGTCCAGGATTCCGCCGTCCTCCTGGCAGATCATGGTGTAGCGGGCGCGGCCCACGGCGAGGGAGCCGATGTTGCCGACCAGCGCGTAGTCCAGTGCCTCGGCCGCCTGCGAGCCGGTGACGGTGATCTCGCCCATGTGGGAGAGGTCGAAGAGACCGGCCTTCGTACGGACGGCGAGGTGCTCCTCACGCTCGCTGGCGTAGCGCAGCGGCATGTCCCAGCCGGCGAAGTCGGTCATCGTGGCGCCCAGTGAGCGGTGCACGGCGTCCAGCGCGGTGAGGCGCGGGGCGTCGGGACCGGCCGCTTCGGGGGCGGGGGTGTGAGACGTATTGCTCATAGGTGTGGCTCCCAGGGCATGACAGAGAGGACAATCCTCCCCATCTGTCATCGGAACCTGAGAGGTTCATCACGACCGCACGTACACATACGCGCACGGAGTCACGACTTGCACCTTGGGTGGAACCGCCTGGCGGCGATTCGCTTTTCAGATCTGCCTCGTCCGCGCGGTACTGGGCCTGAGAGATTCAAGGGAGGAACTTGCTCCTTCGGCGCCCGGCACCCACGGTGACCAGGACTCTCCCGCGCGGATTCGAACGGCCGGTATGGAGTTGGCGCGCACATCATCGCACGCGTCGGCCTCCATAGGGAGGGAGGGCGGCGGGGACATCGGCGGAGCCACCGCCGGTGGGGTCCCTCCGATCCGGCGGCCGGGACCGACGGGGCCGTGAACAGCGAAACGCTTGTGCCGCATTACCAGTTCTTTAAACTTCATGGGCAAGGGTCATCGGCGATGACGATGGACCCGACAGGGGGAGGGCGATGACGTTGCAGCGGTCCCGTGCAAGTGCCTACGCGACGACCGCGGGGGTGCCCGCCCAGCCGGAAGCGGTCCGCCGCAAGGCCCTGGCGGCCGTCCCGCCGGTCGTCCGCGACCTGCGGGAGCGGGGGCGCCGGGGGCCCCGGAGCCTGGTGTTCGGCGACGGTGACGTGGTCGTCGTCTCGGGTCTGCCGGGCAGCGGGAAGTCCACGCTGATCGCCCGGACGGCCGTCGGCCGGGGGATCGACTCGCAGGACACCCGCGACCGCTGGGCGCGACGGCTGCCGGGGAGGCTGCCGTACGCCGTCTACCGGCCGCTCGTGCGCCTCGCGCACTACGCCGGGCTGCGGCGTGCGCTGCGCTCAGGCGAGAGCGTCGTCGTGCACGACTGCGGCACCCAGGCCTGGGTACGGCGCTGGCTGGCCCGCGAGGCACGCAGACGCGGCAGACGGCTCCATCTCGTCCTGCTGGACGTGACCCCGAAGACCGCCCGCGCGGGCCAGCGCGAGCGCGGGCGCGGGGTGTCCGGGTACGCCTTCGCGCGCCACCGGCGCGCGGTGTCCCGCCTCGTCGCGGACGCGGAGGCGGGGCGGCTCCCGGCGGGCTGCGCGTCGGCGGTCCTCCTGGACCGCGGGGCGGCGGGCGCGCTGACGGGGATCGACTTCCCGAACCGGTGAGCACCCTGGCGGGGCGTTCGAGGACGAACCGCCGCCCACCGGAGCGGGTCGCACCGCCCCGGCCGTCCTGGTTGCGGCAGGCGGCAGGCGGCAGGCGGCGGACCGCAGCGCCGCCGTCGGTTGCGCTGCCGGCCGCGTCCCACCGGCGTTAGGGTTTCCGCGGCGCGCAGTACGCACGGGCGGACACGGGAGAGTCAGTGAACACAGCATGGCCGGGCAACGAGCTGGAAGAGGTGCTCGCCGCCTCGCTCGGGAACGCCTCGGCGGGCGGGCGGCTGGTCGAGGTACTCGGCCGGAGCCGGCTCTGGGTGCCGCTGCCCAACGGCGGCGGACCCGACAGCCCCGGACTCGATCTGCCGACCATGGAGATCGAGGGCGTGCCGTACGTCCCCGTCTTCAGCTCCGAGCAGCAGTTCCTCCAGTGCGTCGGGGCCCATATGCCCTACACCGTCGCCCCGGCCCGTGAGTTCGCCCGCGGCCTGCCCCCTCGCCTCGGTATGGCCGTGAACCCCGGCGGCATGGTCGGGGCCCCGCTGCCGCCGCTCGCCGTCGCGGAGCTGTGCCGGGTGGGCCGTACGCCGCTGGACGGCCCCGCCAGCGGAGGCCGGGTGCGGCTCTTCGAGCCCGACTGGCAGGAGGACCCCGTCGACTTCCTCACCGCGGCGGCCGAGGAGTTCGAGGCGTCGGGCGTCGTCCTCACCGCGCGCCGCGGCCTCGCGAGCATCGAGGGCGAGCCCCCCGTCCTCTTCGTCGGCGTCCAGCTCTCCTCCTGGGAGGCCGCCGAACGCAACGCGCCCATGGACGCGCTCGGCCGGGCGCTCGGCCGGGTCCAGGTCGGCTGGCCGGTCAATCTCGTGCTGCTGGACGCCACTCAGGATCCGGTCGGCACCTGGATGCTGGAGCGGGTGCGCCCCTTCTACCAAAGGACGGCCGCGCCGCCCGCGTAACACGCCGTGGCACGTCAGCCCCGGAACCGGCAATGACCCGCCGGACTAAGCTGGTTTGATGGCCTGGCCGGCAAGGGCCCCGAGCGGGGGGAGGCCGGTCCGGATGGTGGATCGACGAGGGGCGGGACCAAGAGTGAGCGCGTCAGGCACCGCGGCGACGGGGCAGGTCGAGCACATGCTGCGCCAGGTGACGCCAGGACGCTACGACGCCTACGAGGCGCTGCTCCAGGCGCTCGCCGACAGCGCCGCCGGCCAGGTGTGGATGCTGCTGTGGCACGGCCGCGCGGGCTCGCCCGACGCGCAGTACGGGAACATGGAGGTCGACGGACTGGGCTACGCGCCCTGCGTCACCTCCGCCCAGGAGCTCTCCGTCAGTGGCTGGAACCGCGCGCACGAGGTCGTCACGGGCCGCGACATCGCCCGTGCCCTCTACCCCGAGCGCTGGGGGATCTGGCTCAACCCGCACGCGCCGGGCGGCGGCGTCGGCATCCCCTGGCTCGATCTGCGCCGGATCGCCACGGGTCTCGACCGGATGCCGGCCGGACCGCTGCGGCTGTCCGAACCGGCCGTGGAGATCCCGCAGTTCTACGCGCTGCTCACCCAGAACGCCCACCGCACCCCCGCCGTACGGTCGTTGCGCCGCGCGTGGGTCCACCCCGCGCTCGGCGCGCCGTATCTCACCATCGGTCTGGATCTGTACGACACGAGCCCGGCGTCCGTCGACGCCGTACGCGCGATGATGCAGCAGTCCATCGGCGCGGTCCCCGAAGGGCTGCCGGTGTCCACGGTCGCGATGTCCGACGAGTACGACCCGGTCACGATGTGGCTGCGCGCCAACTCCCGGCCGTTCTACGACCGGGAGGCCCACGGGCCGCCGCAGGCCGCTTCCGGTTACGGCTATCCGCCCGCCGCGCCGCGCGCCTACTGATCCGCCGCCGCCCGGTACTGACCAGTACGGTCACCTCGCCGAGGTACGCCTTCCGGACAGCGCGAGCCGTAACGAAACGTGGCGAAAACGTCCCTTCCGCTCCGCTCACGCGATCACAACGTCCGGATAACGGTAGGTGTCTGACTCCATCACGTTTGGGCAAACATTCCCTTTGGACTATGGCGGGTGATCACTACCGCAATGAAGACTCCCCGGCAGCGGGGACCGTCGGTCCTCTGTGCGAGCAGCCCAGCATCGCTCCACGGGAAGCCCTCTGAGAGGATCTTCCGCGACACCAGCGCCGAAGCGTGCGCCAACTGATGCGAGACAGGCCGTTACAACGGCGGGTACGGGGCCGGCGAGCGCCGGCCAGGAGGGGTCGAAGACGTTGTGACCGCACCGATCGAGACCACCAAGTCGGCTGCCGAAGTGCAGCCGGAGGCAGTGCTCACGGGCGCCAAGCAGAGCCAGATCGAGGGTCGTTCGCTCGGGCGAATAGCCTGGACGCGCTTCAAGCGCGACAAGGCCGCCGTGGCCGGCGGCATCGTTGTCATCCTCCTGATCCTCCTCGCGATACTGGCCAAGCCCATCCAGGCCGTGTTCGGTCTCGACCCCAACGCGCTCAACCAGGACCTGGTGGATCCCTCACTCCTCGCCCCCAAGGGCGCCTGGGGCGGCACGAGCTGGGACCACCCGCTCGGTGTGGAGCCCGGTCTCGGCCGTGACCTCCTCGCCCGCATCATCGAGGGCTCCTGGGTCTCGCTCCTCGTCGCCGCCGGAGCCACCCTGCTCTCCGTGGCCATCGGCACCCTCCTCGGCGTCGTCGCCGGTTACTACGGCGGCTGGGTCGACGCCGTCGTCAGCCGGCTGATGGACACCTTCCTCGCCTTCCCGCTGCTGCTCTTCGCGATCTCGATCTCGGCCGCCCTCCAGGACGGCGCGTTCGGGCTCAGCGGACTGCCCCTGCGGATCGGTGTGCTGATCTTCGTGATCGGCTTCTTCAACTGGCCCTACATGGGCCGGATCGTGCGCGCGCAGACCATGAGCCTGCGGCGGCGCGAGTTCGTCGACGCGTCCCGGAGTCTGGGCGCCAGAGGGCCGTTCATCCTCTTCCGGGAACTGCTGCCGAACCTCGTCGCGCCGATCCTCGTCTACTCGACGCTCCTGATCCCCACCAACATCCTCTTCGAGGCCGGTCTGAGCTTCCTCGGAGTGGGCATCGCCCCGCCGCAAGCCTCATGGGGCGGCATGCTCACCACCGCGGTGGACCTGTACGAGGTCGATCTGCACTACATGTTCGTGCCGGGCATGGCGATCTTCATCACCGTGCTGGCATTCAATCTGCTGGGTGACGGGCTGCGTGACGCACTCGACCCCCGCAGCAAGTGACCCCCCGGTTCCACCAGCACCATCCACAGCGGCCGACCTTCAGCTCCGTGCCGTACTCCATTGATAGAGGGGCTTTCCTCAGGATGAAGACCAAGAAAGCGACAGCTGTCCTGGCGACAGCCATCGTGCTGGCGCTGAGCGCGTCGGCTTGCGGCGGCTCGGACAGCAAGGACAACGACAGCAAGGGCGGTGCCGGCAAGGACGCCGGTCTGACCTCGGTCGTCAACAAGTCCGACAAGAAGGGGGGCACCGTCACCTACGAGCACTCGGACGTGCCGGACTCCCTCGACCCGGGCAACACCTACTACGGCTGGGTGCAGAACTTCTCCCGGCTGTACGGCCGTACGCTCACCTCCTTCAAGCCGGCCGCCGGCAAGGAGGGCCTGGAGGTCGTCCCCGACCTCGCCGAGTCGCTGGGCGAGGCGAGCGCGGACGCCAAGACGTGGACGTACAAGCTCCGCAAGGGCGTCAAGTTCGACGACGGCAGCCCGGTCACGTCCAAGGACGTCAAGTACGCGATCGAGCGCAGCAACTTCGCGCCCGAGGCCCTGTCGAACGGCCCCACCTACTTCAAGGCGTATCTTGACGGCGGCGAGAAGTACAAGGGCCCGTACAAGGACAAGTCCGCCGAGGGCCTGAAGTCCATCGAGACCCCGGACGACCAGACGATCGTCTTCAAGCTCAACAAGCCGTTCGCCGACTTCGACTACCTGGCGACCTTCTCGCAGACGGCCCCCGTGCCGCAGGCGAAGGACAAGGGCGCCGAGTACGTCAAGCAGATCTCGTCGTCGGGCCCGTACAAGTTCGAGTCGTACAACGAGGGCCGCAGCGCGACCCTCGTGCGCAATCCGCACTGGGACAAGGCCACCGACCCGATCCGCCCGGCGCTCGCCGACAAGATCACCATCAAGTTCAAGGTCAACCCGACCACGGTCGACCAGCACCTGATGAGCGACAACCTCACGGTGGACGCCGCGGGCACCGGTCTTCAGACGAAGACCCAGCCCAAGGTCCTCACCAAGAAGGCCGAGTTGGCGAAGACGGACAACTCGTACGCCGGCGCCACCTCGTACCTCGCGCTGTCGACGAAGGTGAAGCCCTTCGACAACGCGGACTGCCGCAAGGCCGTGCACTACGCGATCGACAAGGCGTCCGTCCAGGGCGCGCTCGGTGGCCCCACCAAGGGCGACGTGGCGAGCACGCTGCTCCCGCCGACGGTCAACGGCTACCAGAAGTTCGACCTGTACCAGACCGAGGGCAACAAGGGCGACATCGCCAAGGCCAAGGCCGCGCTCGCGGACTGCGGTCAGCCGGGCGGCTTCAAGACCAACCTGACGGCCCGCTCCGACCGCCCCGACGAGGTGCAGATGGCGACCGCCATCCAGGCCTCGCTCAAGAAGGTCGGCATCCAGGCCGAGATCAAGCAGTACCCGGCGGGCAAGTACTTCAGCAACTTCGCCGGTGTTCCGAGCTACGTCAAGGAACACGACCTCGGCATGATGATGATGGCGTGGGGCGCCGACTGGCCGACCGGCTTCGGCTTCCTCGACCAGATCGTCAACGGCTCCGCCATCAAGCCCTCGGGCGGCAACAACCTGATGGAGCTGGACGACCCGAAGATCAACAAGGCGCTGTCGGACGGTATCGCGCAGACCGACGACGCCGCCCGCACCAAGGCGTGGGGCGAGGTCGACAAGCTCGTCCTGGAGAACGCCTCGGCCGTGCCGCTGATCTACCGCAAGAACCTGCTGTACCGCCCGGACTCGGCGACCAACGTCACCGTGACCCAGGCGTACCTCGGCATGTACGACTACCTGCTGATCGGCTCCACCACCTGATTCAGCGGTAGAGCCTTCCCAACCCCCCGAAATGCCTGAAAGGCAGGTGAAGGCATCGGGTCCGCCGGCCGGGTCACCCCCGGCCGGCGGACCCGGCGCCGATCGGCTGTGACTGCGTACATCATCCGACGCGTGATCGCCGCGGTAATGCTGTTGCTGGTGGTCAGCGCAGTCACCTTCGCGATCTTCTTCCTTGTTCCACGGCTCGGTGGGCAGACGATCGACCAGCTGGCAGTCCAGTACGTCGGTAAGGACGCCAACCCCGAATCGGTCGCCGCCGTCAAGGCGAACCTGGGGCTCGACCAGCCCCTCTACACGCAGTACTTCGACTTCATCAAGGGCATCTTCGTCGGCGCCGAGTACAACTTCGGCCCCGACCCGTCCATGTGCAACGCGCCCTGCTTCGGCTACTCCTTCAAGACGCACGTCGAGGTGTGGCCCGAGCTGATGGACCGGGTGCCGGTCACGTTCTCCCTGGCCATCGGTGCCGCGGTGATCTGGCTGATCTCCGGTGTGGCCATCGGTGTCCTCTCGGCGCTCAAGCGGGGCTCGATCTTCGACCGCCTCGCCATGACGCTGGCCCTCACCGGCGTCTCGCTGCCGATCTTCTTCACCGGCATGCTCGGTCTCGCCGTGTTCACCGTCCAGTGGCCCCTGTGGTCGGACGGTGTCAACTACGTCCCGTTCACCGACAATCCCGCGGACTGGGCGTGGAACCTGATCATTCCCTGGTGCAGCCTCGCCTTCCTCTACTCCGCCCTGTACGCCAGGCTCACCCGGGCCGGCATGCTGGAAGTGATGGGGGAGGACTACATCCGTACGGCGCGGGCCAAGGGCCTGCGGGAGAGCACGGTCGTCGGCAAGCACGGGCTGCGGTCCGCGCTGACGCCCATCGTCACGATCTTCGGTATGGACTTCGGCCTGCTGCTCGGCGGCGCCGTCATCACCGAACAGGTCTTCTCCTTCCAGGGCATGGGCGCGTACGCGATCCAGTCGGTGAAGGAGGCCGACCTGCCGATCGTGATGGGCGTGACCCTGTTCGCCGCATTCTTCATCGTCATCTGCAATCTGCTGGTGGACCTGGTGTACGCCGCCATCGACCCCAGGGTGAGGTACTCGTGAGCGAGGTTTCCAAGGAGCAGTCCGCCGTACGGGTTCCGTCTCCCGCCTCCGCGCCGGGCGAGCCGGTGGTCTCCGAGGCCGCCGGGGGCCCCGGGTCCGGCGGTACCGGCGAGCCCTTCCTCTCCGTACGCGACCTGCGTATCCACTTCAACACCGACGACGGTCTGGTGAAGTCGGTCGACGGCGTCAGCTTCGACGTCCACGCCGGCAGGACCCTCGGCATCGTCGGTGAGTCCGGCTCCGGCAAGTCGGTCACCTCGCTCGGCGTGATGGGCCTGCACCGCTCCGCCAACGCCGCGATATCCGGCGAGGTCTGGCTGGACGGCGAGGAACTGGTCGGGGCCGACCCCGACCACGTACGCCGGCTGCGCGGCCGGAAGATGGCCATGATCTTCCAGGACCCGCTGTCCGCGATGCACCCGTACTACCGCATCGGCGCGCAGATCGTGGAGGCGTACCGCGTCCACCACAAGGTCACCAAGAAGGTGGCCCGCGCGCGGGCGGTCGAGATGCTCGACCGGGTCGGCATCCCCGAGCCGCACAAGCGTGTCGACAGCTATCCGCACGAGTTCTCCGGCGGTATGCGCCAGCGCGCGATGATCGCGATGGCCCTGGTCAACAACCCCGAACTGCTCATCGCCGACGAGCCGACGACCGCCCTGGACGTGACCGTCCAGGCGCAGATCCTCGACCTCATCAGGGATCTGCAGAAGGAGTTCGGCTCCGCCGTCATCATGATCACCCATGACCTCGGGGTCGTCGCCGAGATGGCCGACGACCTGCTGGTCATGTACGGCGGCCGGTGCGTGGAGCGCGGACCGGCCGAGAAGGTGTTCTACGAGCCGCAGCACCCCTACACCTGGGGTCTGCTCGGCTCGATGCCCCGGATCGACCGTGAGCAGACCGAACGGCTCATCCCCGTCAAGGGCCAGCCGCCGTCGCTCATCAACGTGCCGGAGGGCTGCGCCTTCAACCCGCGCTGCCCGTACGCGGATGTGCCCAAGGGCGGCATCACGCGCACGGAGCGTCCCGAGCTGAAGCAGGTCGGCAGCGGGCACCACTCCGCCTGTCACATGACGCAGGAGGAGCGGACCAAGATCTGGACCGAAGAGATTGCGCCGAAGCTGTGAGCGCCGACGCCGTGAGCAACGCAAAGGATCCCGCTGTGGCGGACAGGCCGGTAGAAGCGGTAAAGGACAAGGCGGGTGAGCCCCTGCTGAGGGTGGAGGGGCTGGTCAAGCACTTCCCCGTCAAGAAGGGGCTGTTGCAGCGCCAGGTCGGCGCCGTCAAGGCGGTCGACGGGCTGTCCTTCGACGTCCACGCCGGTGAGACGCTCGGCATCGTCGGTGAGTCCGGCTGCGGGAAGTCGACCATGGGCCGGCTGATCACGCGGCTGGACGAACCGACCGGCGGGCGCATCGAGTTCCAGGGCCACGACATCACGCACATGTCGGCGGGCAGGATCCGTCCGCTCCGCCGTGACGTGCAGATGATCTTCCAGGACCCGTACTCCTCGCTGAACCCGCGCCATACGATCGGCACGATCGTCGGGGCGCCGTTCAAGCTCCAGAAGGTGGAGCCCGAGGGCGGGGTCAAGAAGGAGGTCCAGCGGCTGCTGGGTCTGGTGGGACTGAGCCCCGAGCACTACAACCGCTATCCGCACGAGTTCTCCGGCGGCCAGCGCCAGCGCATCGGTGTCGCGCGGGCCCTGGCGCTCAGCCCGAAGCTGGTCGTCGCCGACGAGCCGGTCTCGGCGCTGGACGTGTCGATCCAGGCGCAGGTGGTGAACCTGCTGGACGACCTCCAGGACGAGCTGGGGCTCACGTACGTGATCATCGCGCACGACCTCTCGGTCATCCGCCATGTATCGGACCGGATCGCCGTGATGTATCTCGGCAAGATCGTCGAGCTGTCGGACCGCAAGTCGCTCTACGAGCGGCCGATGCACCCGTACACGAAGGCGCTGCTGTCCGCGGTGCCCGTGCCGGACCCGAGGCGGCGCGGGGTCAAGAGCGAGCGGATCCTGCTCAAGGGCGACGTGCCGTCGCCGCTCTCGCCGCCCAGCGGCTGCCGGTTCCACACCCGCTGCTGGAAGGCGACCGAGGTGTGCCGGACGGTGGAGCCGCCGCTGGTCCGGCTGGAGCCGGGGCACGAGGCCGCCTGCCACCACCCGGAGAACGCGCCGGACCAGATTCCGGACGATACGAGGGTGCTCGCCTCGGCGCGCGAGGCGATCGCGCTCGTGGGGGAGGCGGTCGCTTCCGGGGCCGCCGCCGCCGAGCCTTCCGGGGCTTCCGCGCCGGGGACCTCGGAGAAGACCTCGGGGGAAGCCCCCGCGGAGGGTTCCGGGGAGACCTCCGAGTCGCCCAAGGGGCTCACCAAGGAGTAGCCCGCCCGCACCACGTGCAGACGCACGGCCCCCCGTCCGTATGGTCCACCATGCGGACCGGGGGCTTC